>DASTMK010000589.1:0-13272 GCA_035714225.1 Bryobacteraceae bacterium
GGATACTTCTTCCGCGCGGTGGCCCACATCCACCCGCGGCACCGCACTCCCTCCGTGTCGATTCTTCTTCTGAGCGTTTGGGCGTCGGTTCTCGTCCTTAGCGGGCGGTACGAGCAGTTATTCACATACGTAATATTCGCAAGTTGGATTCTGTATGCGATGGCTGCCGCCGCGGTAATTGTACTGCGAAAAAAACGCCCGGAACTCGAGCGGCCCTACCGGACGATCGGATACCCCGTTGTACCGGTACTCTTCGTTACGGGTGCGGCATTCGTTTTGATCTCTACGCTGCGCAATTCACCGCGTGAATCGCTGATGGGACTCGCGCTAATTGCGGCAGGAATCCCTTTCTATTTCGTTTGGAAGCGAAAGCATTTGGTATAATCGGCACAGAATTTTATACCTCCCCCGTGACGACCTCCTAGTACTTCGGCGATGTGCCTTGTTCTGAAAACAGAACAGGGGTATTGAATTCACGTGAAAAATAGGGTAAAACAGCATTTGGCATTGTCGCATGCCAACTCACCTTTTGTTCCGGATTCGGAACGGACAGGCGGCGGGTGAAAGATTTCCTGGAGGCACATCTATGGACGTCACGAAAATCCTGGCTGAGTTGCGTCAGGAAAGGGAGCAATTAGAGGAAGCGATACTCAGCCTGGAACGGCTGGCGCGCGGGCGGGGTAAGCGGCGGGGAAGGCCTCCCGCCTGGATGAGCACCGTGAAACGGCGCGGACGTCCACCGGGAAGCAAGAATAAGCGGGAGCCGAACTCAAAAAACACAACTCCCACCAAGGCTGCCGTCGCCTGATATATCTTTTAATTCAGCGATAGATCAGGAACTTCTCCCTCCGCTCGACAAAAGAACGGAGGGCCTCTCCCTCGCTTTCGATGATGCTGCGGGGATCGGCGCCGGAACGGAGAGCCGAAATCGTGGCCCGGTTCCCTATCAGACGTTCTGTCCGTTCCCACGCAATGTTCCCCGGAAAGAGCTTTTCCAAAGCCGCCGCGATCTCCAATCCCAATCGATAGCTATCAAAGGCGGTGCGGTCCGTGATAACGAACCGCACACCTTCGATATTCTGTCCCGCGTAGTTCGAGGCTGACGGTTGGAATCGCGCCGGATATACGCGAACTCCAGGGATGTATCGCGAATTCAGGTACTGAGCCAGTTCGCGGCCCCGAATCCATTCCGCACCAATCTGCTCGAATGGAGCGTCCGTGCCGCGCCCGACCGAATAGTTTCTCAGGCTCTCCAGCATGGCGACTCCGGGATAAAGCAGTGCCGCATTCAGGCTGCGCATGTTCGGTGAAGGATCCACCCAGGTCAGACCGGTGGCATCGAACCAGTCACCTCTTTGCCAGTCTTTCATGGTCACAACATGCAATTTGACCCCGAGTTTCTGTTCCGTATTCACCATGTTTGCGATTTCACCGGCCGTCATACCGTGCCGCAACGGTAAAACGATGCAGCCGACGAACGATTTAAGGTCGGGATCGAGCATCGGCCCTTCCACGTGCACCCCGGTGATCGGGTTGGGGCGATCGAGCACATAAAACGGAAGCCCGTGCTTCGCGGCTTCCTCCATAGCATTCACCATTGTGCAAATGTAGGTGTAGAATCGCGCGCCGATATCCTGTATATCGAACACCAATACATCGACGTTTGCCAGCATTTTCTCCGACGGGCGCCGGTTCGGACCGGAATACAAGCTCCAGATCGGAATGCCGGTGGCGCTATCGGTGGAGTTTTTGACATTTTCGTGGTCCTCCTTACCGGCGATACCATGCTCCGGTGAAAAGATTGCCACGACGTTTACACCGGCGGCCACCATTGCGTCGATATTGCGCTGTCCGGCGAGGCTCAAGCCCGTGTGGTTGGTAATCAAGCCGACGCGTGCCCCGGCGAGCAGCGCAAACTTTTCCTGAATCAGCACGTCGAGTCCGGTCTCCGTTTTCCCATTGCGCGCAAACGTGCGGCGCATGCCGGCCCCGACAATCGTTTCATTGAAACCCGTCAGCGCCACGTCCGGGAGATCGATGCCTAACCCGGCCGCGGCCACCGTGGCGACGCGTGCGCGTAAAGACGTAATGGCGGGGCGCCGCCGGGGATGCACGCTGTTGGCGAGCAGAATTACGTAGGTATCGCTCACGGGATCCATCCAGAGGGAGGTTCCCGTAAACCCGGTGTGGCCGTAGGAGCCGATGGGAAACAATTCCCCGCGGTTTCCAGAAAAAGGTGAATCGATATCGAACCCAAATCCTCGCAGGATCGGCTGGTCCGCGGGCGATTGCGGTGTCGAAAATTTTCTGACGACCAGCGGATTGAAGATTCGCACGTTGTTGCGCTCGCCGCCGCCGAGAATCATCTCCGCGAATCTCGACAGGTCTTCGGCGGTGGTAAACAGGCCCGCATGGCCCGCCACGCCGCCCATATATCTTGTGGTCGGGTCATGAACCACGCCTCTTAAAATCGCTCTGTCGACCAATTCGGTAGGGGCTATTCTCGGCCGCAGTCTTGCCGGAGGCTGGAACATTGTGGTCTTCATCCCCAGCGGCAGAAAGATGTGCCGGCGCGCAAACTCCGGCAACGTTTGTCCGCTGACCCGATGCACGATTTCTCCCAGCAGGATGAAATTGATGTCGCTATAGATGAAGCGCGTCCCCGGAGGCGCGACAGGAATGTCCTTCATGGCGAGCTTTACACCCGTCTCGTAACCGGCCCAGCGCGGCTCGAGATCCACATCCGGCCGGAGCCCGGAAAAATGGGTTAGCAGGTGCCGGACGGTAATGGAACTATTACCGCCCTGGAACTCGGGCAAATATTTCGTCACCGGATCGTTCATCCGGATCTTGCCGTCCTCGAACAACTTCATCACGGATGCCGTGGTCGCGACGACCTTCGTCAGGGAAGCGGCATCGAAAATTGTATCCAGGGTCATCCGCTCGCGGCGTGGCTTCAACGCCCTGGATCCGTACGCCTTCCGATAGATGACCTTTCCCTTATGGCCGATCCAAACCACCGCGCCGGGGATCTGGTCTTCGGCAATGGCCTGTTCGATTACGGCGTCCAGGGCCAGACCGCTCTCAAAAGCTGTACCTTGCGCGGCGTGCGCCAGGCTGGCGGTGGAAAGAACAATTGCGAGTAAATGCAGCGGCAGACCGGTAAACCGCGCCGCGGTTGAATGCGAACGGGATCTCTTCATTGCAGTTTGCGGGCTAAATCGTCGAGCTTTCGAGCCAGTGTCAGATCGTTTTCCGTTATGCCGCCGGAATCGTGCGTAATCAACTCCACGGTGACGCGATTATAGACGTTACACCACTCGGGGTGATGGTTCATCGCTTCGATCGCGATGGCCGCGGTAGCCATAAAACCAAAGGCGTGGACGAAATCGGGGAAAAGATACTCGCGGTGCAACTTGCCATCCCGAATGGTCCACCCGGAAAGTCCGGCTAGCGCGGATTGAAGTTGTACGTCATTGAGCTTCGGCAGCCTGGGCATATTTTTATCCTACTAATCGTGTTTCGATTCGTCTTGTCAGGAACGGCCGTAGATTGGAATCAACGCGCCATTGACATCACCTGCCCGGTCCGAGGCGAGCCACAGAATCAATTCCGCAATCGATTCCGGTTTTACCCACGCGGTATAGTCCGCAGCCGGATTCGCCTTCCGGTTTGCCGCCGTATCGATGACCCCCGGCAGCACGGCGTTCGAAGTGATCCCGGAGTTCTTGACTTCGACGGCGGCGGCGCGGACGAGAGCATGCAGGGCAGCCTTCGACACCGAGTAAGGTCCGAGGGTGGCAACCGGATCGACGCCGGCGCGGGAGCCCATCGCAATGATCCGACCGTGACGGCGTTTCATCATCTCCGGAATCACGGCCTCAAACAAAAACAGGGCCGCGTGGAAGTTGATGCTCATCATGTGCTCCCAGGTTGCAGCTCCGGCCTCCGCAACGGATTGCCCACCAGCGAAGCCGCCCACCAGATGTACCAGGACGTCTATCCTTCCCGCTCTCGATATCGCTGTTTCCACGACCGACCGGGCGCCTTGGCGGGTGAACAGATCGGCTTCGACGCGGACGAGGCGTGCAGGCGCGATCTTGTTATTTCGTGAGCGCCCTATAGCGAAAACGGTAGCGCCTTCCTCAAGGAATCGAGCCGTTATCGGCTGGCCCGCGCCTCCGGTCGCTCCGGAGATGACGACAACATGATTCTCGAATTCAGGCATAGTGCCAGTGTAAGCCGCAACCGGCGCCGATGGCTGGCACACTGTTTCGTATCATGAATGGATGCCCACACTCCCCGCGTTGAGAATGGACCTGGACTTCATGCCGTCACCGCTGGCGGACCGGCCGGGATTGCTGATACGCGATCCGTTCCGTTACACGGATACGACGCTCATCGTTCCTCCGGTGCTGGTGAGATGTTTACACCTCTACGATGGGCAGCATAGCGATCTCGATGTAAGAGAAGAACTGGTACGGCTCACGGGCGAACTTGCAGTGAGCGAAGTGGTAAGTCAGTTGACCGAGGCCTTGAGCGGTGCGGGTTTTCTACATGACGAGCGGGGCGAGCAGTTGAGAGAGTTACGCCACCGCGAGTTCGTCGAAGCGGAGTTCCGGCAGGCAACACACGCAGGTTCGGCATACCCCGATGAGCATGAAGCTCTCCGCAAGACCATGCACCGCTACATGGGGGCGGAACCAGAGAGTGCGTCCACGGATTCGCTGGTTGCGATCGCGGCGCCACACGTCAGTCCGGAGGGAGGATGGCGATCTTACCAGGCTGCCTATCGCGCGCTTGCTCCGGCCTATCGCGACCGCACCTTTGTCATTCTTGGCACATCGCATTACGGCGAGCCGGACCGGTTCGGGTTGACGCGCAAGTCCTTTTCCACACCGATGGGAACTGCCATCACGGACACGCGTCTGGTGGACCGTCTGGCGGCAAGCGCGCCCAACGCCGTCATCATGGAGGATTACTGCCACTCGTTCGAACACTCCATCGAATTTCAGATAATCTTTCTCCAGCACCTTTTCGGTGCGGATATCAGGGTAGTCCCGATCCTTTGCGGATCCTTCGGAAAGAGCATAGGCGCCCGGCAACTGCCCGAAAAAGACGACGGCGTGAGGCGCTTTTTGGACGCGCTCGGCGAGATGGGAAGTGTCGAAGACGGCCGGCTGCTCTGGGTATTGGGTGTCGATATGGCGCATATCGGTCCGAGATACGGAGACGAATTTTCCGCTACCACCGGGGAGGGAAAGATGCTCGAGGTGGAGCAGCGGGATGCTCAACGCATCCAGCAAGTGAACACAGGCAACGCAGAGGGTTTTTGGGAACTAGTTTGTGAAAACGAAGACGATCTCAAGTGGTGTGGATCGGCTCCAATCTACACGTTTCTCCGCGCTGTACCGGATGCGCGAGGCGAGCTCCTTCACTACGATCAGTGGAACATCGACGAGCAAAGCGTAGTGACGTTTGCCGGAATGTCGTTCCGGCGCGCGGAACCGCTCCCTCACGGTCACGGCTCGGAAACGGAGCCGCGCGCGTAAGCGAGCGGGAGCGGCTATTGTGGTACGGCTGCCATCCAGTAGCCGGGCCGGTAGCGGATGTCCCAGTCGGCGGCCTGCGGGCGGCTCACGTTTACCCTGAGCTCGTGGAAGCCGCCTTCCGATTTGTTATCGGGCATGTAGCTGATCATGTACTGGCTGTGTAGTTCACTGCCGATTTCAGAGAGCGCCCGTTCCAGGTCCTGCTGCTTCATGAAAGAGAACTCTTTGCCGCCGCTGTATTTCGTGAATACTTCGGCCGGGTTTGAAACGAAGATCGACTTCACGTCCCGGAAGATTTCAACGAACACCGGAACCCAATTTCCCAGCGTGCCGCCATGGCCCAGCGACGCAACGGTCCCCGGCGTCTGTGGACCGCCGCCTGGAATTTTGTAAGCGGTAGCCGGAAAGGGACTCGGCCGCGGCGTTTCGGGCCTGCCGGTAAGAGTGCTCACCAGGCGATTCACATTGGCCGTGTAAACGCTGACGTTGTGTAGCTGCACCTCAGCCATGATTTCGCGGAGGTTGCCTTCACTCGATTTGTCCCGCGTCTCGCCAATAATCAGCAACACCCGGCGGTTGCCGGGGGGCCGGTCGCGAAGCATGCGAACGGCTTCGCGGGCCGCATCCTTGACGCGATTCATGCTGCTGCCGGGGTTGATTTTTTGTAAGGCGGAAGAGATCTGGTCCGAATCGGCGGTAAAATCCTGCATGGTCCGGATTTTGCCGTCGTAAGCCAGAATTGCCGCTTCGCCATTCTGCCCGATGATGAGCTGACTGATGACCGGCCCGATCTGCTTAACCATCGGCAGGATGCCTTCCATGTCCGGATTCGCTTGCACGGCGACAACCAACGAAATCGGTTGGACCGCCTCTTCCACCCGAATGTCCTGCAACTTGTTGTTATCGTATAAGCGGAAATCTTCCGGCTTCAGCCCGGCAACATAGTTTCCCTGCTTATCGGTAATGGTGACCGGGACCACCACCACGTTTACAGTGGCAGTGAAAGTTCTCTCGGGCAACTCTTCTTGGGCAAAAAGAGCGAAGCACAGGAGAATAGCTAGAATTGCTCGGAAAACATTCATAGTTCAACCGTTGGACGTCCTTTCGCCGGCTTCAGTTTCGAATACCGGAGTGGTCCGTGTGGCCACGCAGAAGTTCGAGAATGTGCGGCACCAGGTCGACGATGGCGTTCAGAGACTCGACTGCACCCTGTGGCGAACCCGGTAAATTCACAATCAGCACGTGACCGCGCGTGCCGGCAAAACTGCGCGACAAAGCAGCCAGAGGAGTGGACTTGCGTCCTTCAAAGCGCATTAGCTCGCCGAGTCCGGGAATTTCCCGATCGGCGATCCGGCGTGTGGCCTCGGGAGTAACATCTCGAGGAGCAATGCCCGTACCACCCGTAGTAAAGATAGCGGATAGCTGATTTCCGTCCGCCAGCGTAGCCAGCCGCCCGGCGATGGCGTCGGCCTCGTCCGGCAACACTTCGGTTGCCGCAATGGACCAGCCTAGTTGCTCCAGGCGTTCTCTAACGGCAGGGCCCGATAGATCCAACCTCGAACCGCGATGTACCGAATCGCTGATTGTGAGCACGGCTGCTTGTATCATCGTTCGATTCTCCCGGATCGCGCGGACATGATTATTCGATGAATCCAAGCTCACGCAGGGATCTTTCGGGCTCCGCCCCTTCGAAATGCGGGAAGGCGGCTTTTTGCCTTCCGTCTTCCAAAGCCACGCCATAAGGAGTGCTGGCGAACCGGAACGTCTCACGCAGCTTCTCAATGTCCGTCGATAGATCGGCCTTGAGTCCGGTGGAAGCTAAGAACTGATCGGCGAATTGGGGCATTGCAGTGGCTATTGCAATGATACGCGTGTCACGCCAGCGGTAGCCGGACATCTCCTTCGCCGCGAAAACACAGTGTGAGCATTCCGGATCGAAAAAATAGAGAAAAAATCGCCCATCGTCCAGTGCAACAGGCTGACCGGCCACCTGGATGGTGGAGGGAGCGCGAAGTCCACTCTCTCTCGCGACCGTCATTCCGTAAGAGACTCCAGCGAACACGCAGACGGCCGTCAGAATAATGGCAGCTCCGCGTTTTGATTCCGATGGACGCGCCCATACTCCAGCGAACCAGGCCATCGCGAGCATCACCAGATCTCCGATGATGAACGCCGGACCAACAGTTCGTTTGATCCACGGAAAACAATTGCACTCTTCGCCACGCAGGGCGTTGTAGTTGATGGCGAAATAACCGAGGAACGCAATCAAAAGCAGCCCGCTAAGGCAGGCACCCCAGCGCCGGTAACGTGGCACCAGCAGCAGCACACCGGCGAACGTCTCCGAGATGCCAAGCGAAAGGGCGGCGGGCAGACTGAACCACGCGGGCAGCAGAGCTTCCCTCATGCGTGCAGCGGCGCTGAGCGGGTCCGTGATTTTCCAGGTGCCCGCCACAATGAACGCCAGCCCCAACAGCACTGCACAGCAGAGGCTCAAAATGGTTTTCCACGCCGGCACCTCCCAGGGAGCGGTTCGGCTCCGGGGATGTGCCATACTGTGTTCCATGCTTCTCATTCTAGCCCTGCTAACGGCCCTGGTGCGGCCTGGTGGGCGCCTGGAAGCCGAGTTGCCGCGGGTTACCATCATCGACGACACGGTGGAGATCGCCGCTTCAAAAGTGATTGGATTTCCGCTTCTGTTACGTCAAAGCGCGGCTGTCGTCGAGTGCTCCTATGCCGTGGACGAGGGGGGATCCGGCGTGCGCGTTCTGTTGCTTCGCGCGGCCGACGCCGAGGAACTGTATTCGGGCCACGCACACCGCCCGCTCATTTCCACGCCCTATCAGCGCAGCGGAGGATTCCGGTATCGCGTGCCGTTGGCCGGAGATTACGTGCTGGTTCTGGATAACCGGATGGAAGGGCGCGGCGTCTCCAAAGTTCGTCTACATCTATCCGCCGTGTTTGGCCAGGCGGCGCGGGAAACAGTCCGCTATCTTCCGAGAAGCCGGCGCATTGCCGTAGTCGTCATCAGCCTGCTGGTCTTCGCGTCTATTGTGACTTACTCAGGACGGAAACTCGCTGCCGCTATGGCTGCTCGAAGAAGCGGCGGGCCGCCTGCTTTGTACGGATAATGTCATCGGCGGAATGTGCCGCTGAAACAAATCCCGCCTCGAACTGGGAAGGCGCCAGATAGATGCCGTTCTCAAGCATCCAGTGGAAGAAGCGTGCGAATTGGGCCGTATCCGATCGCTTGGCGGAGTCATAATCAGTAACCGGACGGTCCGTGAAGAAAAACGTGAACATCGAACCGATGCGATTCACTGTCACGCCCGCAGGCGCGCCCTCGACGAGTTCCGCCGTTCTCGCTTCGAGTTGCTCATAAATCCAGGGATTCTCGCGAAGATGCCGGAGCATGGCGAGGCCCGCGGCGACGCCGAGCGGATTGCCGGACAGAGTGCCCGCCTGATAGACGGGACCTAAAGGCGAAACTTGCGACATGATGTCCTTGCGTCCGCCATAGGCACCGATCGGCAGTCCTCCGCCGATGATCTTACCCAGCGTCGTGAGATCGGGACGGATTCCGTAGAGTTGCTGTGCTCCTCCGAACGCCACGCGAAAGCCCGTCATGACTTCATCGAAGATCAACAGCGCGCCATGCCGGCTGGTGAGATCCCGAAGGCTCTCCAAAAATCCGGGCACCGGAGGTACACATCCCATATTCCCGGCTACGGGTTCTACGATCACGGCGGCAATCTCGCCGCCGCGCTGGGAAAACACGCTCTCCACGGCCGCAATCGAGTTGTAGGGCACAGCGATCGTGGTATCGGAGAAAGCTTTGGGAACACCGGCTGTGTCTGGAATCCCAAATGTCGCGACACCGGATCCCGCCTTCACCAGCAGCGAATCGACATGCCCGTGATAGCAACCTTCGAATTTGACGGTGACATCCCGGCCGGTGAAGCCACGCGCGAGGCGCAGTGCGCTCATGGTGGCTTCGGTACCGGAATTCACCAGGCGCACCATTTCAATGGACGGCACCGCCGCGCAGATCTCCTCGGCCAGCTCCACTTCAAGCTCCGTCGGAGCCCCAAAACTGGTGCCGTGTTCCAGCGCCTTTTCAACGCCGGCGATAATAGCCGGGTGACGGTGCCCGAGGATCAGCGGACCCCACGAGCCCACATAATCCACGTATTCATTGCCGTCCACATCAAAGACTTTTGCCCCTTCACCGCGAAGAATAAAGGGCGGTGTTCCGCCGACGCTCTTGTAGGCGCGAACGGGCGAGTTCACGCCACCGGGAATTACATTGCGCGCGCGTTCCAACAGAACATCGGAACGGTCCAGACGCAGCGGGGTTGTGTTGCGGGAGTGAGGCATTCTCTTTTATATTTTGTTCTCGCCTGTGACCAGGCGGCCGAAGAAGAAGTTCATTACTACTTCGTGCAAGGTCCCGTTCAGATTGCGCAACAGCCGCCCTTTCAGATCGCTGTATGGCTGGGTGCCGGCGAAAAGGTCCTGCATCAGATCGTGGAATCGCGGACTCCGCCTCATGAACTGGATCATGCGCGCCGGTACGGTGCCGAAGAGGAACCGGCCTACGAAAACACGGCGGGCGAAGGTTGCGCTGAAGGCGAGGTCCGCCGCAAAATCGCGATGGAGAACCGTGCGATAGGCGGCGGTCATCGCGCTGCCCGGATGCCGTTCCTCGACGAGGATCCGGCTGGCAAGATCTCCGGAGCGCATCGCATAATACAGGCCTTCACCCGTGATCGGGTCGACCAGTCCCGCGGCATCGCCCACGGCAAGCCAGCCATCTCCGGCGATGTGGTTCGTTTTCCACGCCGGTGTGGCAAGCGACGGGAGGACATGGCTATAGAAAGCTGCGTTCTGCCAGGAAATACAACGCAGCCTCATGTAGTCTTCCAGCCGCTTCCGCAACGATTGGGCGGATTCGCCTTTGCCGCAGATACCGACCGACAGGTGCCCACAGCGGGGAAAGACCCAGATGTAGCCCTCCAGCTTGGGAAGAAACTGAATGTCGATGTGTTCCTGCATGGATGGAACATAGTAGCCAAGCGCGAACATCGTGTCGTTGCGAGTCCATTGCGTACCCACCTGCCGCAACGAATTTCTTGCACCGGTGGCCACAATGCAGAAGTCGGCATCGATGACGCCGCCCGACGTCCTGATACGCCAGCGCGAAGCGCCACGGGCCATTTCGAGCACACGTGTTTTTTCCAGTTGCGCGCCGGCGCGCTCGGCCCGTTCGAGCAGCATCCGGTTCAGATCGAAGCGGGAGTAGATCACCAGCGGATGGGTGAGCTTCATCTTCACGGACCCGGCTTTTGGTTCCGAAAGATAGGTGTCCCAGACGATCTTCTTGGGCTTATCGTTGTCAATCAGGAAAGGGTATTCGCGATAAGCCTTGTAGGTAAGACCGCCACCGCAAGGTTTCTCCCATGCCAGCTTCTCGTCGAGCAGTACCGTCTCCAGACCGGAAGCAGCCAGCCTCTCGGCCGCGAATGCCCCGGCGGGACCACCTCCGAGTACGGCAATACGTTTCATTTCTTCGGCTGTGCTTGCTCGTTCGGAGATTGCGGCGGAACCGGAGGGTGTCCTGCAGGCAGATCGCCGGATCCCCCGGCGGGAGGCATGTCCGATCCAATACCGCCATGCGGGTCGCTTCCCGAACCCGCGCCGCGCCGGCCCTTCACTACCCACTTGTCGCCTTGCCGTTCCAGCGTGTACGCCATTTGCATACCCGCCGCGGGATCGTTGGATCCTTTCGCGCGGAAGGAAACCGTCGCATCAGCCTCGTTCTCACGGAAGGTGACGGACGTGACCTCTACCTGCATCGAGCTCACATCCAGCCCCGACCGGCTGGAGAGATAATCGATAACACTTCGGCGTATGGCTTCCGTGTTCTGTATGTCGCGCCGGCAGCCACCCAGCAACAGAAAAGCCGCCGCGAGGACGACGAGATAAACTTTCACGTTCCGATTATAGCCTAGAGGTTTTGCGATTCCGGCACGGCTCACTTCAACGTGGATACCCACTCCCGAACGGTCCGGGCCATTTCAAGGAACACATCTTCTTTGCTCTCTCGCGCCCGCTTCAGCGGGCGAAAGCCGTGGTCCGCGGTGTCCAGCGGGTGGAGCGTAGCGCGATCGCCGATTTTGTTGCAGACGGTCCGCAGCAGGTCCGGTTCGGCCAGCGCATCGCGCGTTCCAGTGAGAAACAGCATCGGGATCTGGACTGCGCCGAGGTGGTCCGCGCGCTTCGTATCCGGTTTGCCGGGCTGATGCAGTGGAAATGCGAAAAAGACGATACCACGCACGCCATCGAGCGGCTGCCCGGAGGCCGCCGTCGAAGTCATGCGCCCTCCGAAAGAGTGGCCTCCGGCGAGCAGGGGGAGACCGGGCGCCGCTCTGTGCGCCGCCGCCACCGCGGAGCGCACCGTCGCTGTGCAGGTATCCTGGGAGTCACGCCCCCGGCCATTTTCCATGTAAGGAAAGTTGTAGCGAAAGGTGGCTATATTCTCACCGGCCAGGCTGTCCGCGATGGACTGGAGGATACGGTGCCGCATGTTCGTGCTGGCTCCGTGGCCGAGGACGAGAAGGTGAGTCGCATTCTCCGGACGGATCAGCAGCGAAGAGACTTCCCCCTTCTCGGGCGTAGCAGCAAACCGCGCCTCTGTTGTTGGGTGAGCCATTCACCTTCTCAGGCGGATCCCGTAGGTTTACTTTTCGAAGTGGAAATCCGCTACGAAGGCACTGCGCTTTCCAGGATTGCTCCAGGTTGTTCCCAATCCTTCGCCGTTAAAGCTGTGGGCCAGGGTAAACGCAGGCATCGCGTGATCCACTTTCGTGAGCGGGGTGTACCAGACTTCTTCGTTATGGCAAATCTGATCGCCGTTCTTCAAGGCGCGCGTTTCGATTGACGCGAGATTGCCGGCTTTCAGTGTCGCTGTAGCCGTATGGACATTACCGTCCTTCACGGCAAAAGAAATCGGCTGGTACTCGATGCGAACAATCTCCTGCAGAAGATCGCCGGACATTCCGCGTGCAAACTCCTTCAATGCGTTCCGTTGTGCCGCACCCGCCCGTTCATCCACGATCAGGACGGATTTAACGGGATATGCGGATTGGAAACCGTCACCCAGCGTGTGGCTTGCTTTTAACACACCGACTACGGAGAGCCCGTCGAGATTGACACCGTTCCAACTGCCCTTCTCGATACGCCAGCCCATTACGGCCAGATCGCCCACCAATCCCACTTCGCCATTGGCGAAACACGGTCCGGTATATACGTCGGCCGTGCGGGCCTCGATGTATTCGCCTTGAATTTGTGTGGACGGAACCGAAGCGCCAGACACTCCCGTGGAAATCAGCAATGCGGCAAGAGCTGTCCCAGTAAGAACTTTCATCCCAGATCCTCCAAGTAATTCTTTCTTCAGTCTATCACTAGTGTGCTGTCACGGAAGTTCGCTTCAAAAAGTCACGACCGCTTGCTTGCGCGCGCGGCTCCGTCACGCCTTTGTTTCTGAGCCGCGACGGTTACGGAGTGGTTGTGCGCGTCGAACACCAGATCGGCGCGGCCGATAAACAAAGGACCGCCCCATCCTAACAGGAGGCGGGGCGGTGATTCCAGGAGATCCAACAGATCTTACAGCGGGTGGTAGCAGCCGCGGGTCTCGTTGCACTCGTAATCGTCCACGAGTTTA
>DASTMK010000590.1:0-9256 GCA_035714225.1 Bryobacteraceae bacterium
GGCTCACAACCTGAGATGAAAGTGGGTGTAGGTTGTGATGAGACGCGGCTGCGGATCGAGGCCGTAAACCGCAACAGGGCAGTGAAGCCTGCCAGCAAGTTTGGTCTGGGCACCGCTTGGAACAACGGAATGTGACCGTAGAAATACGGAGCACGAAGGGGAGATTCAACTTTACCTGGTGCCTTTCGCGGCGCGCGTGAGAAAGGAGAAGGACATGGAAGTGGTGTATCCGCGCTGCTGTGGAATGGACGTGCACAAGGCGACCGTGTGCGCTTGTATCAACATCAAGTCCGAAGGAGGTGGGACGGAGAAGGAAAAACGGCGTTTCGAAACCACCACGGAGGAGCTACAGGCACTGGCGGCGTGGTTGAGACAGGGACAGGTCGCGACGGTAGCGATGGAGGCGACCGGAGTCTATTGGAAGCCGGTGTGGAATGCGCTGGAACAGGAGTTCGAGTTGCTGTTGGTGAATCCGCAGCACCTGAAGGCGATCCCCGGCAAAAAGACGGACTTCCGGGATGGGGAGCGTATCGCGGACCTGCTGCAACACGGATTGTTGCAAGGAAGCTTTGTGCCGCCGCGTCCGATTCGAGAACTGCGGGATCTGACCCGGACCAGGGCCAGCTTTGCGCAGGAGCGGAGCCGGGTGATCAACCGTATCGAGAAGACCTTGGAAGATCCCCATATCAAACTGGGGGTGGTGGCTTCCGACGTAGTGGGAGTCTGGGGACGGGCGATGCTGGAAGCCATGACCGAGGGAGAAAGCGACCCGGACAAGCTGGCCGAATGGGCGAAAGGGACGCTGCGGAAAAAGATCCCGCAACTGCGGCTGGCGCTACAAGTCAACTTTACGGATCATCACCGATTCCTGCTGCGTCAGTGGCTGGATACACTGGACTTCGTGGATCGCAAGCTGGCCCTGTTGGACCAGCAGATTGCGGAGAAAGTCCGCCCTTTGGAATCGACCATCGTCCAATGGACGAGGGTGCCGGGTTTACGCGGTACCGAGCGCAAGCGCGGAGAACGCAAACTGATCAACGCTTACAGTCTGTTGGCCGAAATCGGTGACGGCTTGACCCGTTTTCGCTCTGCTGGGCATTTGGCCAGTTGGGCCTGCCTCTGTCCAGGAAATCGGGAGAGCGCCGGCAAGCAGGCCAGCGGACGCACCCGAACGGGCAATCGCTGGTTACGCCGCACGCTGTGTGAGGCGGCCTGGGCGGCCTCCCGCACCAAACGATCCTACTTCGGTGCGCTGTACCGCCGATTGGTGCGCGGGCGCGGCAAAAACCGAGCTCTCATCGCCGTCGCGCATAGCTTGTTGGTGACCATCTATACGATCACCGTTTCCGGTACGCCTTACCGGGACCTCGGCGACGACTACTACGAAAGGCTCAACAGGAAGCACCTGGAAAGGTCGCTCCTAAAGCGGCTCGAGAAACTAGGCAACGAAGTCACAATGAAACCGAAAGCCCAACCCCTGTCTGCACCTGCCTGATACTTTCAGGGGAGCGGTTTTCGCCCTTTTCAGCGGCCAGCTAGGGCATGGCACCGCCCGCGTGGCGTATCCTGGGGGCATGTCGCGACAGATCGGGTCCGGGAGTAGTGGAGTGTGTACGCGATGATGGCCGTTCATCTCGAGAACGGCCGCATCACCCTTCAGCGCCGCCCGAAACCGCGGCGGCGTGACGGCTATGCGCTCATCCGCCTGTTGTCGGCGGGCATCTGCAATACAGACCTGGAACTCCAGCGCGGCTATTACGGCTTCAGCGGCATCCCAGGGCACGAATTCGTCGGCGAAGTCGTGGAGTCGGATAACCCCCAACTGGCCGGCCGCCGTGTGGTGGGTGAGATCAATCTCGCGTGCGGGAAGTGCGAATGGTGTGCGCGCGGGTTGGGACGCCATTGCCCGCGGCGCGCTGTGCTGGGCATCGTCAAGCACCCCGGCGCATTTCGTGAGCTGATCGACCTGCCCGAAGCGAACTTGCATCTTGTACCCGAAAACGTGCCCACAGAGCAGGCGGTGTTCATCGAACCGCTGGCGGCGGCCTGCGAGATTCTGGACCAGGTCAAGATCCCGCGAGGCTCACGCGTAGGGGTGCTGGGAGACGGCAAACTCGGCTTGCTGGTGGGGCAGGTTCTGCTGGCGCATGGCGCGGAAGTACACCAGTACGGCAGGCACAAAGAGAAGTTGAAGATTGCCGAAACCGCCGGCGCCGAGACGCATATGGCGAATGGGAAACTGCCCCGCGCGGCCTACGATTTCGTGGTGGAGGCCACCGGTTCGCAGGAAGGACTGAAACAGGCGGTGGCTATGACGCGGCCTCGCGGCACGCTGGTGATGAAGTCCACCGTGCATGGCACAGTCGCCATCGATACAGCGCCTATTGTCGTAAACGAAATCACAATGGTTGGTTCACGATGTGGCCGTTTCGAGCCAGCGCTGCGACTTCTCAGAGAACGGAAGGTGCGTGTAGAGGACTTGATTGCAGAAGTGCTTCCCCTTGCTGAGGCGCCGCGCGCGTTCCAGCACGCGGCAACCCGCGGCGTATTAAAAGTACTGCTCGCGACCGCTTAGCGCGCGCCGCCGCCGCCCATGCGCTTGGGCTTCGAGATCTCCCCTACCATTTTGCCGGTTTCCTCGTCTTTCCCCAAACGCTGCGCAATGTCAGCCTGTGAGATGATACCTACAATCCGCCCGGTGGTATCCACCACGGGCAGTCTCCGGATCTGGTGATCTTCCATGGCATCGATGGCATTCTGGGCGTCGTCATCGGCCGAGCAGGTCACGAGTTCCCGCGACATTACGTCCGAAACACGCGCCGATTTCGGGTCGCGCCCTTCGGCGACAATCTTCAGAGCAAGATCCCGGTCCGTAACGATTCCAACCAACTTCTTGCTCTGACTGTCTTCGACAACGGGGACGGATCCGATGTCTTCCCTTTTCATGGTCTGTGCGGCTTTCTCGGCCGAGTCGCTGCTGAGGCAGCAGACGGGGTCTTTCGTCATGAGGTCTTTGCATTTTGCAGCCATTTTGTTCCCTCCTCGTGTGAAGCCAACCGGCATCCAAAAGTGAGACTCGGAGATAGCTGGAGTGTTTCGGGATTTGGGTGAGGGCGGGAACTTTATCGCGTTTCGAAAGTGAAGGTCTCGCCCAGGTAAACGCGTTTCACGTCCGAATCGCTGCCCAAAGTTTCGGGGGTTCCGGAGCGGAAGATCGCGCCGTTGTTGATGATATAAGCGCGATCGGTAACGGCGAGCGTCTCGCGGACATTGTGATCGGTCACCAGGATGCCGATACCCGAGCGCTTGAGCTCGAAAATGATGTTTTGCAGTTCGAGCACCTGAATCGGATCGATACCGGAGAACGGTTCGTCCAGGAGCAGAAAGCTCGGCTCGATCACCAGCGAGCGGGCGATTTCGACGCGCCGTCTTTCCCCGCCGGAAAGCATGTAGCCCTTGTTGCGACGCACCTTTTCGAGGCCGAGCTGCGCGACGAGCCGCATCATTCTCTCGCGGCGTTCGCGCGCCGGAATGCGCAGCGTTTCGAGAATGGCCATCAGGTTGTCCTCTACCGTCAGCTTGCGGAACACCGATGGCTCCTGTGGCAAATAGCTGATGCCGAGCCGCGCGCGCTGGTACATCGGCAAGTTGGTAATGTCGGTGTCGTCCAGCAGGATCTGCCCGGAATCCGGCGAAACCAGGCCGACAATGATGTAAAACGAAGTCGTCTTGCCGGCGCCGTTCGGCCCGAGCAGACCGACCACCTCGCCCTTTGCGACCTCGACAGACACATTGTCGACTACTTTGCGCCCGCGGTAGGCCTTTGAGATCTGGCGGGTTTGTAATACTGGCATGCGGTTACTTGCGCCGGAGAATACTTTTGACGGGCTGGCGCTCAGCGCCGTTAACCAGCAGCCTATCATCCCCTGAGAAATAGATCAATTTCTCGCCGGTGGTGGACCCTCGAAGGCTATCGACCAGAAGCGGCGTTCCCCCTTCTAGAATCACTTTGCCGTCGTCCAGATAGTATTCGGCGTGCTCTCCGGTGCCGGTGCGCGTGCGGTCCGGCGCCTGCTGAAAAATCCGGACATTCGTATCGGCGAGCGCATAATCGAGACTCGAGCCTCCGCCTTTTTCTTCCTTTAGAAACGCCCGAATCTCACCGGCTTTCACTTCCATGTCCGGACGCCGCAGCGTGACTCCACCCGTGTAGTGCGCCAGCTTCTCCTTATCCGAATAGGCCAGTTCGGAAGCCTGGACCACTGTAAATACGGGTACGGGCGGCGCGGTGCGTTTGTCTTTACCCGGTTTATCGCCGGACTGGTCCACGAAACGGCTGACGACATTCCCGCGAGCGTACAGCCGGTCGGACTCGCGATCGATCTCGATGCGGTCGGCTTCCAGGCGGTTCGCACCCTGCCAGAGGACCGCCTTGCCCTCGTAGACGATGGTCTGATTGTTTTTGGCGGAGGACATGCGCTCCGCTTTCGCCTGCATCGTGTCGTTTGCCGCGAGCACCGCCGATTCGGCACGCTTTTTTTCCGGGAGGCGTGTGGAGGAGACATTGCCTTCGGCGGCAAAATCGTTCGTTTGCTGATTCAGGAGGATCTTGGCTCCGCTGGTGGAGCCGGAAGGATCCCAAACCCGTGCGGCGCCGGAAAGGACGATGATGTTGTCGGGATAAGCCAGCGCCGCGTGATCCGCGGTAGCCTGTTGCGCTCCCTCCTGGTAGCGGAAATCGCCCCATTGCTCCAGCTTTTTGATCTGGCTGGTGGCGGGGTCGAATTCGGCCGCGAGATCTTTGCTCCACGTCAAGGCGGGAGACACGGCAGATTGCTTCGGTGCCGGCTTTCGTTGCGGACGCTCAGTGCGAGTCGCCACGTTCACAGCCCGGAAGGACTGAACCTGGTTGTCCGGGCCGTAAAGGATAGTCATGCGGTCGGCATCCATGTTGCGGCGCGGCTGCCCTTCACGGTTCGGAATGAATTCGATTGTGCCGGGCGTGTGCGTCGCGAGTTTTTCCATCTCCTGCCCGCCGGGACGCATGGTCAGTTCGATCGCTTCGGCGCGCAGGATCCGCGTGTCGGGGGTGAGCACGCCGGTGCGCGGAACCGGTTGGGACGTGGCGACAGCCTTGCCATTGGCGTGAGCGGCTGTAAGAATACTCTCCTCGCCGGCAGGATCGAACAGCAGGTCCAGGCGTTCCGAAGTGACCGTTGTCGCCGCCCCGGACGTACGTGAAACCAGCCGGGTGAATCCGCTCCCCGATATCTTGGCGATGCGCATATCGTCGGCGAAATCCATATGCAGTTGCGAAGCGGCATATTCGATCTGCCGGGACGGGTATTTGTCGTGGCCGCGCGCGTCCTGCGCATCCACCATTCGGATGGCACCGTTTTCGAGGGTCACCATCGAGTTGGCTGCTTCGAGCAGCATTTCTCCCCTGGTCAGCCGCGACCAGGGGGAAAGATACACTTTCGATTCCGCTTCCTTGTAAACCAGTTCGCCGGCTTCGACCTTCATTTCTTTGTTGCCAGGTCCGTCGCTATGCCAAAACAATTGCACATGGCCGCGCATCCACAGTTCGCGGCTTCCCGGATCGTAGGAAGCGCCCACGGACTGGCCCTCGCCACGGTCGAAGACGAAAGCTGCCGGACGCTCGGTTTCCGCCTTGCCCGTTTTTGTATCGAACCGCACGCCGGACGAACGGATCACCAGCAGCCGCCCATTCGTCTGATCTTCAACGGGAATGCCCATCGTGATTTCGACTTCGCCCTCCGAGAAAAGGACGTTCTGTGACTGGTCAAACTGGGCGCGGGCGCTCTTTACCAGGTCGTAGGTCTTTCCATCTTTCTCATACAGCCGCAGTTCGACCCCTTCCAGATTGAAAACAGCGGGGTCTCTCACCTGCTCAAAGGTCCGGGCGCGAACTTCAACAACCGGGCGCCCATCCTCCGTTTTGGACCAGACCCAGTCCTCCGCGCTTGCGTTCAGGTTCGAGGCAATCGGGGTAGGACGCTGCGGGGCTCGCCGGGCAAGGACGGCTTTCTGAAGGTAGTAGACGGCGGCGACGGCAAGGACAATGACCAAAATAGCCAGCAGGATGAGCTGGCGCGCGCGCCACATGTGCTTCCAGGATAGAACAGATCCCGTGCCGGATTCAGTAGACGGGCGGGAGGTGGAAACGCGGGGGCCTTCAATATTCGGCGGGACAGTTTGTCAAGAAATAAAAACCCTTCCGTAACAGCAATTTATGCAAGTTTATTGTCACTCCTCGGGTGAGTGTGCTAATAATAGCTATCGGGTTCCAGAAATACAAAACTGAAACCCAAAGCCTGAAAGAACAACCAGACATACATCTTACTGGAGGTCCAGAGTCAGAGTATGAATATTCGGCCGCTGTATGACCGCATTGTGGTCAAGCGCATTGAAGAAACAGAGACCGTTCAGGGAGGCATCATCATTCCTGACACGGCGAAAGAGAAGCCCCAAGAGGGGGAAGTGGTTGCTGTCGGAAAAGGCAAGCGCCTGGAAGACGGAAAAGTCGTTCCGCTGGACGTGCAAGCGGGCGATCGGATTTTGTTCGGTAAGTACTCCGGGAGCGAGATCAAGATCGACGGAAACGAATATCTGATCATGCGTGAGGACGAGGTCCTTGGAGTTATTGAGAGTGCCGGCAAGACGGCTAAAGCGTAACGATCAGGAGAGGAATATATGGCAGCAAAGCAGATTGTTTACAGTGAGAATTCCCGGCAGGCCATTCTGCGGGGGGTTAACCAGCTCGCCGATGCCGTGAAAGTCACCCTGGGGCCGAAAGGCCGCAACGTCGTGCTCGAGAAGAAGTTCGGCGGCCCGACGATCACAAAAGACGGCGTCACCGTGGCGAAAGAAGTCGAGCTGAAGGATCCGCTCGAGAATATGGGAGCCCAGTTGGTGCGCGAGGTTGCATCGAAGACGTCCGATATCGCGGGCGACGGCACGACGACGGCCACCATTCTGGCCCAGTCGCTGTTCCGCGAAGGCGTGAAGGCGGTTGCAGCCGGTGCCAACCCGATGGCCCTGAAGCGAGGTATCGAGCGGGCCGTCGAACTGGTGGTTGAAGAGATCCAGAAGTTCAGCAAGCCGGTGTCGGGCGAGATGATCGCCCAGGTGGGCACAATCTCCGCCAACGGCGATTCCACCATCGGCAACATCATCGCGGAAGCGATGCAGAAGGTGGGTAAGGACGGCGTTATTACGGTGGAGGAATCGAAGACGATGTCCACCGAGCTTCAGACCGTGGACGGCATGCAGTTCGACCGCGGCTACCTGTCCCCGTACTTCATCACCGATCCCGACCGCATGGAAGCAGTCGTCGAAGATCCTTACATCCTGATCCACGAAAAGAAGATCAGCAACATGAAGGATCTGCTGCCGCTGCTTGAGCAGATCGCCCGCTCCGGCAAGCCGCTGCTGGTGATCGCCGAAGAAGTAGAAGGCGAGGCCCTGGCAACGCTGGTGGTGAACAAGCTTCGCGGAACCCTGAACTGCTGTGCCGTGAAAGCGCCCGGTTTCGGCGATCGCCGCAAGGCCATGCTGGAGGATATTGCGATCCTGACCGGCGGCAAGGCGATCATGGAAGAAACCGGCATCAAGCTGGAAGGCGTCCGTTTGGAAGACCTCGGCCGTGCAAAGCGCGTGACGGTGGACAAGGACAACACCACCATCGTCGACGGCGGTGGACAGCAGAAGACGATCGAAGGGCGGATCAAACAGCTTCGCGCCCAGATCGAAGAGACCACGTCGGACTACGATCGCGAGAAGCTGCAGGAGCGGCTGGCGAAGCTTGCCGGCGGTGTCGCGGTGATCAAGGTCGGCGCTGCTACCGAGACCGAGATGAAGGAAAAGAAGGCTCGCGTAGAAGACGCGCTGCATGCTACGCGTGCGGCGGTGGAAGAAGGTATTGTGCCGGGCGGCGGCGTCGCGCTGCTTCGCGCGGCCAAGAAGCTCGAAGGGTTGAAGCTGGATCCCGATGAGCAGATCGGCGTCGATATGGTTCGCCGCGCGGCGGAAGAGCCTCTGCGGCAGATCGTCGGCAACGCCGGTTTCGAGGGCGCCATCGTGGCGGAAAAAGTCCGCTTGAACGAAGATGCCAACTACGGCTTCAACGCGGCTACTTCCCAGTACACCGACCTGGTGAAGGATGGCGTGGTCGACCCGACCAAAGTGGCCCGTACCGCACTTCAGAACGCCGCTTCCATCAGTGCATTGATGTTGACGACGGAAGCGATGATTGCCGAAATTCCCGAGAAGAAGCAGCCACCGATGGGCGGTCCCGGCGGCCACGGCCCCGACATGGACTACTAAGCCGCTGCGCTGAATCTCAAATCATTGGCCGTCCCGCTCCAATAGGGTGGGACGGCTTTTTTATGTGCCGGGCTGCCCGTAACACCACGCTGCGCTCCGCTGCTATGATGCAAGCTTTAGAGAATGCGCATCGTCGATATACGTCCCACCACTGTCACGGTCCCGCTGGAAGCTCCCCTACGCCACGCAAACGGCTGCCACTGGGGACGCTTTGTGCGCACCATTGTCGAAGTGGAAGCGGACAACGGACTGGTGGGGTTGGGAGAAATGGGCGGCGGAGGCGAATCGGCCGAGGCCGTTTTTCGCGCGATGAAAGCGTATCTGACGGGGCACGACCCGGTGCGCCTCGAAGAGATGCGGTTTCTGATCGCGAACCCCACGGCATCCCTGTACAATAACCGCACGCAGATCCTGGCCGCCCTCGAATTTGCCTGTCTCGATCTTCTGGGGCAGGCGTGGGGTGTGCCGGTTTGCGACCTGCTCGGCGGACGTTTGCGGGATCGTGTCCCCTTTGCTTCTTATCTCTTCTTCCGCTACCCCAATCCTTCTGATGGCTCCGGTGAGGTTCGCACGGTCGACCAGGTGATTGCGAACGCGCGCTCGCTGAAGGAGCGATTCGGGTTTACGACACACAAGGTAAAGTCGGGTGTGTTCCCTCCGGATTACGACCTGGAGTGCTACCGGGCCGTTGCTGAAACATTTCCGGCAGATCGCGTGCGGTTCGACTGCAATGCGGTGTGGTCCACGGAGCAGGCAATACGGTTCGGCCAGGCCATCGAGGGATTGAATAACGATTACCTGGAAGACCCTGTGTACGGCATGAACGGTATGCGCCGGGTCCGCGAGAAAGTACGCGTACCGTTGGCCACCAACACCGTGGTAGTGGGTTTCGAGCAACTGGCGGCCAATA
>DASTMK010000591.1:0-3726 GCA_035714225.1 Bryobacteraceae bacterium
GATCCCGGATTTCAGTTCAGCAGGCTAAGCAAAATCCTGGGCGGTCAAAAGATCGACGGATCTCGTTAAGATAGCGAAAAAATGAAAAGCCCGGCCCGGAGTATCCGGACCGGGCCATTCGGTTGTTCTTTAGCGCATCCGATATTTCAGACTGTCTGTTGTGTACGGTGCCGGCTTATCATTTCCAACATCTGATCTTTAAGGTGAAGCTTAATTTTCTTGAGGCGCACTTCCTCCATGTGATCCTCATCGCTCAGGTGTGGCCGAGACTCCAGCTCTTCCACACGTTTCTTATACTCGGAATGCTTTATAGCCAGGCGACGGAATTCTTCATCCGTTGCCATCAGATGCGCTTTGATTTCTTCTTGGTATTGCTCCATTTCAGGGG
This sequence comes from Bryobacteraceae bacterium, assembly GCA_035714225.1. GTDB lineage: Bacteria > Acidobacteriota > Terriglobia > Bryobacterales > Bryobacteraceae > CAADGY01. Next base: position 389 of record DASTMK010000591.1, read on the forward strand.
GTTCCCTCCTTGGGTGAGGTTCGCCACGCCCGGGGGTTGCTGACGCTACCGGCCCGGTGGGTGAGTGTGAACTGCATATGAGGTTGCGGAACGGTCACCGTGCCGTCCCGTCGATTCGACATTAACATGAATGAAATCTCATGACAACCGCCGATTCGCTAGGGTTGTCGTAGTACTTTTTCCTGATTCCCGCCTCCACAAAACCGAGCTTGCCGTAAAGGGCTCGCGCGGCGGTGTTCGACTCACGCACTTCCAGAAAAATGTCGCTACCCCACCGCTCGCAGACATGCGCCAGCAGCTTCGTTCCAACGCCTGCGCGCCGGAATCGGGGCGCCACGGCCAGGTTCAAAACTTCGTACTCTTCTTCGGCTACTCTTCGAACCGCGATGAATCCGCAAAGCTCGCCGCCGGACTCCGCCACCACGAGGGACGCCGCCAAATAGGACGCGGGTTCCCATTGCGATGCTTCGGGGCATGCCGACTGAATCGCCGCAATTCCGGCAAGGTCCGGCGGCCCTCCCTCACGCAGGAGAACCGGAAGATCTCTTGCGGCCAGCAGTTCACGGAACAGCGCCCGTTGCAGTTCGCCGATTCTTTTCCACTCAAAATTCTCTTCGGCAAAACGCCGCGCGTTTCGCGCGATTTGTTTCCGGAGATTCTCATCCTGAATGAGCCGGGACACGCCCTCGGCGAACTCACCGGCGCCGTCGGCGACCCAGACGCTGTGGCCATGGCGCAGGCCGAGTCCGGCGCACCCCGAGGGAGTGGAGACCACCGCGCGTTCCATCGCCATGGCTTCCAACACCTTCAGATTGGTACCGGCCGAGACCACCGTCGGAACGATCACCACGTTCGAGGCTGCATAGAGCGGAACCACGTCGCGTTCAAACTCCCGCAGGTCGATTCCGTTTTCCGGCACAAGCTCAGCCATTCCGGTGAACGCGCGCCAATGCAGCGCCGCGTCGGGTCCCGCTACGACGGTCAGCCGCATTGCCGGATGGCGTTTTTGCAGCAGAGGCCAGACTTCCTCGACAAAAAACCGGTACCCGGCCATGTTCGGAAAGTGGCGAAATGAGCCGATGAACAGCAACCGCTCGCCGGGTGCCTCGGGCGTTGGCTGAAACCGCTCCAGGTCCACTCCGTTGGGAAGGATTCTCACCGCCGCGGGCAAATCGACGAGTTTCGCGTCTTTCTCCGACATCACGACGATGCGCTTGTAGGTTCCAAACGCCCGGGTTTCGAAACGCTTCCACCGCCACAAGTCCCACCGTGCCGTCCACGATCGCTTTCGCGCCAGAATCTGCTGGTACAAGTCGAACGTGACGTCATGTTCCACGAGCACGTCCCCGCCGTACGTCGCGAGGGCCGTGTATTCCGTCTGCAAAAGCTCGATACGATCGTCGCGAAAGAGATCGCGCAAAGCCTGCTTCATCGCCCGCGCCCGGAATTCGCCCACTTCCGGCGGGTGAAGGGTGGACCATCGCGGCTCCCTGTACCGGGGAACCGGAACCAGCGCCATCTTTGCGCACAACTCGAGCATCGGCTGCATCTCGACTGGTTTTCCCCGTTCGATAAACGAGAAGAGGTATACGTCAAACTCACGGGCGATTTCCCGGACCAGGTTGAAAATTCGAACCGCGCCACCGTGGGAGAGCGGATAGGGGAAATAGGGCGTCAGTACCGCTACGCGCCGCCGCGCCGGCGAAACCGGCCGGCCCTCGTACGCCTGGTGCGTTCCGTCATCCTCCGGCATACCCCGTTTCCACGGCGTGACCCAGGAAGGCCGCAGAAAGATGCGGTCCAGCGGAACTCCCCGCAGGAAGAGGATCGAGGCGATAAGGGTCGAGAGCTTCAGGTGATGACGTTCCAGGCGCTTGTTGTACGCCAGAATTTTCAATGGCGCGTAAAGAAAGGCGGCGCGGCGGAGCCCGGTGAATTCAGCAGTACCGTCCAACAGAAGCGGTGCGATTCCGATTCGCTTCGCGCGCAATCTCCGGCGAAGCTCAAAAAAAAGACGGATCGCCGGCGCCCGTTCGAGCTGGAGGAACTCTACCTCGGCGGAGAGGAATTCCGGCTTTCGGAAGCCCGCCGCGTAATGACGCCGGTCCGGCACCAGCGCCCGGATCTCCTGGAGCATGGCCCTCGCAGCCGGTTCTTCCCCCGTAAGAAAACTCACCACCACCGCTTCCGGATCTTTGCGAATCAACCGGAACCACAACTTCTTCAGTCTGTTCTTCACTGTTGTTTTTCCGCCAGCTTCAGCACACCGGTACCCACGAGCGGCAGTATCGCAACCAGCAGGCAGACGGGTTCAAAACCGTATCGATCGACCATGCCGCCGATGACGGGGGAAAAGAGCGCCTGCAGAAGCCCATAGGCGCACGTCAAAATCGACGTGCCGAATGCGGCGTGTTCGGCTCCGTACACATCGAGCGGCAGCGCATAAAGGTTCACGCTGTACGATGACGCCCAGAAGAAGCTGATGGCGATGGCCGCCGTGGCAAGCCTCGCACTGGGCATCCATGGAACGGCCGCGGTGCCGAGCAGCGCGATCGCACTGACCAGACAAGCCATCCGGCGGGACTTCGGGGCCTCCATTCCGCGCCTCACCAGGCGTAAGGAGATCCAACCTCCGAAAAAGCCTCCCAGCGGCGCAACCAGCGGCGGAATGCCGGCAAGCCAGGGTGTCTCGACCAGTTTCAGGCCGTAGCCCTGCATCAGGAAAATCGTGATCCAGTTGCTCCAGAGCGTATACACCGCCATGCCGAGTATATTGGCGGTGGCGAAGGCCCACAACCGGGAATCGCGCAGAATACGGGCCGCGCCGCGGGTGGTGCCGGAAGGCGCTTCCGCTCGCGGCGGATAGCGCTTCGCGGTCGCCAGCCATAGGGGGATCCAGAGGAAGCCCAGCAATCCCGTCAGGATGAAGGCAGAACGCCATCCGTACCACAGAGCCAGAAATGTGGCGATCGGGGGCGCGAGAAAGGAGCCCACGCTCAACCCGAGTTGGCTTACTGCCCCTCCGAGCGCGCGCTCTTCCGGCTTCAAGTACAGGCGGACCGCTTTGCCGGAGGCGGGCACGCCGGCGGATTCCGCTAACCCCAGCAAGGCGCGTGCTCCCAGCAAGCCCGCGAATCCCGAGACCAGGCCCGTTCCGATTCCGGCCAGCGACCACGTGGCGACGGCAATACTGGCCGCGCGGTTCAAACCAGCCCGGTCGACGAAGAGGCCCGCAAACGGCGCGCAGGCCGCATAGAGGATGGAGAAGGCGGACAGAACAAAACCAAAGTCCTGGTTGCTGAGTTGGAATTCCTCTTTCAGCACCGGAGCAAGCTGCG
>DASTMK010000592.1:0-3264 GCA_035714225.1 Bryobacteraceae bacterium
CATTTGGGGCGACTGGCTGGACGCACCGGTACAACTGGTGGAGCAGGGCCCGATAGACTATCTCATCCTCGACTACCTCGCCGAAGTCACGATGTCCATTCTCGAGAAGCAGAAGCAACAGGATCCCCTGCTCGGCTACGCCCGCGACTTTCCGCCGCTCATGCATCGCATTGCGAGGGCTTTGACGGAACGCAATATCAAAGTCGTCGCGAATGCCGGCGGCGTCAACCCGGTTGCCTGTGCCCGGGAAGTGAAGCGGCTGGCGCCGGAGCTGACCGTCGCCGTGGTTCTGGGAGACGATATTCTCGACCGTCTGGACGAACTCATCGCAAACGGTCACGAGCTGAAGAACATGGACACGGGCGAGCCCGTCACCGCGATTCGCGACCGCGTCTTGAGCGCCAATGCCTACATCGGAGCTTTTCCGCTGGCGAAGGCTCTGGCCACCGGCGCCGATGCCGTCATCGCGGGGCGCTCCACCGATACGGCTCTTGCCGTGGCACCGATGATTGACCGTTTCGGATGGGTGAGGCAGGACTACAATCGTCTCGCCTCGGGTACGGTGGCGGGCCACATTGTGGAGTGCGGCGCGCAAGCGACCGGCGGGAATTGCCAGGTGGATTGGCAGACGCTGCCGGACCTGGCGAACATCGGCTATCCCATCGTGGAGGCGGAGCCCGATGGCGATTTCACCGTTACGAAACACCACGGTACGGGCGGCCACATCGACGTGGATGTCATCAAGGAACAGCTTCTCTACGAGCTTGGTGACCCAAAGCGGTATATCACGCCCGATTGCATTGCAGACTTCACCACAATCCGGCTGCGTGACGATGGACCCGCGCGCGTGCGCGTGGGCGGCGTCCGCGGCGCACCCCCAACTGAGACGCTAAAAGTATCCATCAGCTATCACTATGGATGGAAAGCTACCGGCACGCTGGTTTACACCTGGCCTGATGCGTTGAGAAAAGCCCGGATGGCGGATGCGATCGTAAGAGAACGCCTCCGGCGATTGGATTTGAAATTCGAGGAGATCTATACCGAGTTCCTCGGAGTGGATGCCTGCCACGGCGCGACGGCTCCGCCCAACGACGATCCTCCCGAGGTGCAGCTTCGAATCGGCGTGCGCGAGCGCGACAAAGCGGCTGTAGAGCGCTTTACTCGCGAACTCATCCCCCTGGTGCTGAGCGGTCCTCCCGGCGCAACAGGATTCGGCGACGGGCGGCCGCAGGTTCGCGAGGTGGTGGCCTACTGGCCCGCGCTGATTCCCCGGCGCGAAATCGCCACGCGCGTGGAGGTAGTGGAATGAAAGTGCCGCTGGGACGCATAGCGCACACCCGCTCCGGAGACAAGGGCGATACCGCCAACATCGGCGTCATTGCGCTCAAGGAATGGCACTATCCAACCCTTGCGCGCGAAGTGACCGCTGAGCGCGTGAAAGCTTTTTTCGGACCGCTGGTAAAAGGGGAGGTGGAGCGCTTCGAGTTGCCGAATTTGGGGGCGCTCAACTTCCTCCTGCATGGCGCGCTGGGCGGCGGAGGCACTCTCTCCCTACGCGTCGATGCGCAGGGAAAAACCCTGGGGGCGGCGCTGCTGCGAATGGAGATCGAGTTGGATGAACACGAGTTTGGACTGTAGTCGCGAAGGCCACCTGCTGCGCATGGCGCTGAACCGGCCCGATAAGCGGAATGCTCTGACGAGTGCGTTATGCCGGCAGTTGCTGGACGCGATCCACGAGGCTGACCTGGATGACGGTATCGGCGCCATTCTCCTCGAAGGGCGCGGCAGCGTCTTTTGCGCTGGAATGGACCTCGAGGAAGCCGCGCAACCCGATGCGGCGGAGCAGACGGCGATTCACGAAGAGCTGTTTTCCATCGGCTCGCGGGTTGGTAAGCCTGTTATCGCCGCAGTTCAAGGCGCGGCGCTCGGCGGGGGGATGGGCCTGTTGACGAATGCGCACGTGGTGATTGCCGCGCAGGGAACCAGTTTTGGCCTGACGGAGATTCGTATTGGCATGTGGCCTTTTGTGGTGTACCGCAGCGCGGTTCTTGCACTGGGAGAACGCCGCGCTCTCGAGCTGAGTCTCACCGGGCGGGTTTTCGGAACCACTGAAGCCATGCAATACGGGCTGGTGCACCAGGTTGTGCCGGCGTTCGAGTTGGACGACAGGGCTACGGATGTGGCGCGTGCGCTCGCGCATTCCAGCCGCGAAGCCATGTCGAGCGGCCTGGCTTATGTTCAACAAAGCCGGAATTTGGGTTGGGACGAAGCGGGGAAACTCGCCCGGGACCTGCGGGCGCGGCTTTTCGCCAGCGCCGACTTCGCCGAAGGTGTCCGCGCTTTCAAAGAGAAGCGGCGGCCTCAATGGCCGTCGCTCGAAGGGCAAAACGCCGCTACTTAAACTCGAATAAAGATTGCGCGCGCTCCATCAGCATCGGGACATCGCGCTCCAGCAGGAACCGTTTCTTTACCAGATCGCCGGCGGCGGCTTTCACGCGAAGCAGGTATTGATCCCGCCCGTTATAGCGCTCCGCGATGGACGGCCGCGGGTCGTTCGTCTGCTCCCGCTCTGCTTTTGTCCTTGCGAAGGGCAGAAAGGATCCTACCATGCTGTAGATCTTATCCTCCGCACCGATCTTCGGATCTCGCAGGTTCCAACCGGTGTAGCTGGCAACTGGCACTGTGATTTCCGGCAGGCGGATGCCGGAGATTTCATTTCCGCCTTCATCCACCTGCGGCACCAGCACCATGTATTTGCCGTTGATCTCCGGCGGTTCTTTCGTGACGATTCCGGCGGAACGGAACTCCTCGCCATAATCGGCGCGATAAGCCTGTTGTATGTGCTTCGGAACTTCTACGCCCGCGAGTCTCGGAAACCGGAGCTTGTCCACGGCCACAAGCTGGCCTTTGGCGATGAGCGGGTACTCGGACGCGGGTGGCTCTACCCCGTCCTTCAACCATTCCTGAAAACTTACCAGCAGGGCGCGCATCAACGGCCTGTAATCGGCCGGATTCGCGGTGTTTTGTGCTTTTGTTTTGGTGGGCGGAAAGCGGCCTGGGCCGTGCTGGGTGCCCGCCAACAGGTAAATGCGCGTGTCGGGCGCGAGCTTCGCGTCCTGTGTCCCCTCCAGATTCGTATGAATCAATGACGCCGCCCGCCCCCAGTATTCGTATGAGCCATTCGTATAGAAGATTTTTGGAACGGCGCCCTGCTCCTGCGCCTTCCGGAGAATTCCGTCGGTTACCCCTGTCACCGGATCGGTC
>DASTMK010000593.1:0-11987 GCA_035714225.1 Bryobacteraceae bacterium
GAAGTCCTCATGATCAGTATTTCTTCAAGCGGTCCGGACGAATGGTGTCCGGTGAGGTAACGCCACCGCGACTGGAACTGGCAAACGAGGATCTCGTTCGCGCGCACCTGCACGCGATCTGGCTGGCTGAAGCTGGCCTCACCGGACGCACATCGCCCCGAGTGGATGGTTCGCGATGCTGGTCTGATATACGTCCCTGTGTAGCATGACGGTAATGTTCACGAGAGCACTGAGGAGCAAGAGCAGATCGCCACGCTGGTCAACGAGGCGCTCGGCTTGCGCCTGCGTTGTGCGAATCGGAGTGCCCGCCGCTTGCCAGGGACGACATCCTCGTGGTGGCACCGTACAATCTCCAGGTCCGTAGACTCGATCGTCGGCTCAAGAGCGAGCACCTGTCGTCAACTTCTCGATGTGTTCATCAAGTGGGAGCGCGCCGCCGAACGGCATCGTTCCTCTTCAGCCGACTCGCCTGAATGTCGCTATCTCCTTGCAGAGACCATGGCCAGGCTGAGTGACAATGTGCCATGGCGCCCACCACCTGGCGTTTCTTTGGATGTCTCTGCTTGTCGTGTGGTGACTTCCGGAATTGGGCGAGATGTCGGCTGACGCTGCACTCTGTTCATCGGGTTCACGAACCGTTTTTCCCTTACGTGAGGACTCCTGACACGAATTCCTGCGTTACTCAGCAGCGAATCATCCGGCTTCATAATGAACAACCCTAATGCCAGACGACGTTGCTGGGCGATGCTAGCGCGGCTAGGCGGTCCAGGTCGAAGTGCCTGTAGAGGTCCAGGCAGAACAACTCGGGCGCATCGAGGTATGCGACGGGGGTTTCGAGCAGGTACCGCAAGGACGGCACGCCCTCGTGTATGTGCACCGCGGAAAACAGTTCCGGCCGGAGGGCGGCGGCGACCAAAGCGCGCGTCTGATTGCGGATTCCGGTACTTCGCACTTCAAGTCTGCCGACACGGAATTCCTCGCGAATCCACTCTAGGATCGCCAGGAGCTGAGCGGCCTGAAGCCCCAGCGGACGGTCGCCGAGCGTGGCGACTACCTGACAGTATTTGTCGTAGGGCCGGGGGCTTTTCGGAGTGGCATCCCCGGTGAAGAGAAGATTGACCGCAAAAACCAGCCGACCATGGTTCAGTTCATTCGAGACGGCCTCGGAAGCGGCCGCGCGTCCCTGATCGTGCAGCACGACCACGACGGGCGCATCTTGCGTCACAGTGAGGGCTTTCAGCCACACGGCGGTAGCACTGAGGCCGTTACTGAAGTCCAGGCGATAGGAGCGAGTCTCCAATCCTCGGCTCTTCGTGCTGGCGACATCGAACGCCTGAGTTACGCGAACCGGCTGGTAGCGCACGGTCTGCGCGAGCAATTCCCTTTCGCGCTTGGGACCTGTGCAGCGGCCGCTCAATCCGCTCGACCAGCTTCCTCGCGACCCCCAGGATCGAGAGGTTGTCCGGAGGCAGCCCGACAGCCAGTTCGTCGAAGCTGCGCACTTCACCGTCCACCGGGAACTCCGACTCGGGCCCTCCGAGGCCCAAGTAGCGTGCGAAGAACCGGTAGGCCTGCTGGCGGTTATCGAGCTGGTAGTTGTGGTCGGAAGGATCCGTATTCTCGTGCCATGCGAGGGAGTCGGGCTGACCGTAAAGACGGAAGAACCGTATTGCGGGGTCGAAGATGTGCGGCTTCACGAGCGGCGCGCGGAAGCAGCAGTCATCTTCAGCATTGTATATGAGCAGCGTGGGGCGCGGCGCCCGCAATGCCGTGAGGTGAGAATAATCGGCGATCGTGAGAAGGTCGGTCGCGTTTTGTTCGTTGTCCCCGATCTCTGCGGGCCGTGCCAGCCGGGAACGCATGGCCATGAAACCAGCCACTGGCACAGCCACACTCACGCGCTCATCCAGTGCACCGAGCAGGATACTCTGCCAGCCGCCGCCCGAAAGCCCGGTGACGCCGATACGCCGCATGTCAACTGCCGCGTGCCGTGCGAGGTAATCAAGGCCCCGGCGCATGGCAAGATAGAACAAACCGAGGCCGTTAGCGCCTACCAGGTCCAGGTGACCAGCGAAGACGTGCTGCTGTTCCGGCCCATCCAGTTCGCCGCAGCCCAGCCACTCGAGGTTCAGCGCCAAAGCGCCGCGCAACGCCTGGTTGATCGAGCGCTTCTGTTTGTACTCCACGGTTTTTCCAGCCCTGCCCACGTGGCCGTTCAGGTTCAGGATGGCCGGCAACTTGCCCGATACGCTCTCGGGTTCATAGAGAAGCGCGGTGGAAGAGAAGCCCGGGACGACCTCATAGCGCAGCTTGCGAATTCGGTATCCCTTGCCCGTCTCAATGACACCCGTTTCTATGAAATGCGGCGGCGAATTCACCCACTCCACCGGCCAGCCGTGGAAAACAATGTCGCGCAGCAGGCGCTTCCGCAGAAGCCGCGCCTGCGCGGTCCAATCCTTAGCGTCCTCAGGCGCCGGTAACAAGGGTATCTTGGCGAGTAAGTATTGGTGCAGTTGAAAGGCCGCGACCTCGGCGGAATGCACGGGCGGCTGGAGAATAGCGCGCACTCTCTCCGCAGTCGTCTGCGCGACCGCCAAAGCCGCCGCGGCGATGAGGAGGCCGACGATGCGCTTTCCCGTCATCTGCCAAGGGCCCCGATCTGGTCGTCGTCGGCCCCCGCGTCGCCGGGCTCGAGAACGGAATTCTCCAGCACGGCAAAGGGCAGATCCGTTTCCGAGAACATGCCGATCAGGTTCCCAGCCTGAACGCCGGCCGGAATGAACCAGTCCACCACTCCCGGATGCGCGACACGGTGGCGAGGCTGAGGTCCGCTTCCTTCGCGATATCCCTCACGGTGACGCCCTTGCGCGGGCACTTCGAATCTGGTCGCATGCGCCTCTTCAAAACTAAATCCTGTTGCCATTCGAGTCAAGTATTCCGGGGATTTCACGCCGATACGAAGAATCTTCGTCACTCCCGGACAGCGATGCCTGAATTTTTCGATCTCATTCCGTCCTATGGCAAGGAGACCATTATGCGCGAATATCGCTACCTGCCCGCACTGTTTATCTTTGCAGCCCTGTGGCTCGCCTTTGCGGGGTTGAAACTCAATGCAGCGGAAACCACCGGGACCATCGCGGGGGTGATCGTCGACTCCTCTGGCGCCGTGGTCCCCGACGTGAAGATCCGCATCACCAACGAGAGCACGGGCCGGCAGCGGGAGACGGTGAGCGATGGCGTGGGCAGCTTCGCCTTTCCTCTAGTCGATATCGGCCCCTATAGAGCCACCGCGGAGAAGTCCGGCTTCCGCAACTTTGTGCAAAGCGGGCTTGTAGTCCGGGTGAACGACCGCATCACGCTGAACATCCGGATGGAAGTCGGCTCGATGGAACAGCAGGTAACGGTGACGGGACAAGGCTCACTCGTCAATACCCAGACGGCTGAAATCCGTTCGTTGGTGGACCGCGTGCGTATCGAAAAGCTGCCCCTGAACGGCCGTAACGTTTTGCAGTTGACGCTGCTGACGGGCGGTGTGCTCGACTCGGGTGGCGGCACGGCGAACCAGGGCTTTATCCACGCCAATGCCAAAATTTTCCCCTCGGCCAGCGGCGGCCGGGCCGACGCCATGAACTTCATCTTTGACGGGGGCACGAACAACGACCGCTACACCAATGTGGCGATGCCCTTGCCGAACCCCGACGCGGTGCAGGAATTCAGCTTTCTCACGAATAGCTTCAGCGCGGAGTACGGAGCGGCTTCGGGGGGCGTGGTGAACGTTGTGAGCAAGACGGGCACCAACGAATTGCACGGCACGGCGTACAATTACCTGCGGAACTCCAAGCTGAACGCAACCAACTTCTTCACGCCCGGAGTCTCCGACCGGCTTAAGCGCAACCAGGCCGGCTTCAGCGTGGGCGGTCCAGTGTGGCTGCCACGGATTTACGACGGCCGGAACAAGACGTTTTTTTTCCTCTCGTTCCAGGAGACGTTCTTGCGTCAGTCGCCGGTAAGCGCTAATCAGCGCACTCTCACGGCCGATGAACTGAAAGGCGATTTCTCTCTGCAGGCGTCGCTTCTCAGGCGACCGGTGCTGGACCCCGCCACTGGAACCGACAGATCCAATCGCACTCCCTTCCCCAACAATCAAGTGCCGATAGACCGGCTCGACCCGATCATGCTGAAGATCAGCACGCTACTCCCTGTCGGCGATCCGGCTACAGGATTCATTACCTCCGCGACGGCACGCACCATGAACAACCAGCCGGAGTGGCTGGCGCGCGGGGACCACAACGTCTCTTCGGCCAACCGGCTCTCGTTCCGGTACTTCCGCAGCCTGTTCAGCCCTATCCTGTCCGTCGAGGAAACCAATCCTTACCTCACGGGTAATAGCGGGATCAGGCAGTTCTCCCAAAGTTTCACTCTCGGCGACAGCCACATTTTCACACCGCGCCTGCTGGCGAATGTAAACGTGACCGTGAGTCGTATCCACAACGCCGAAACCTACATGTACCCCGGCCTGGCGAACAATAATCCTGCGGCGCTCGGCATCATGGGATTCCCGAACGGCTCTTTTTTCCTGCGTTCGCCGTTTGTGGCGGTGGGCTACGCCGGACCGTACACCACGCTGGCCTCGACCAACTTCCAATACCAGGGCAGCATGACCTACATTGTGGGGAGACACGAGATCAAGTTTGGCGCACAGTATATGCGCAGCCAGTTGAACCAGCAACGGCTTGCGCTCGGCGGCAACTGGTTCTTCGGGACCGACTACACCGACATTCCACAATCCGACTTCCTGATGGGGCTGCCTAATTCGTTTTCGGCGTTCGGCACTTTCGGCGAGGCGCTCCGCCAGAACCGCTTTGACACGTACGTACAGGACAATATCAGGCTCTCCCGCCGGCTCAGCGTCAGCGTGGGAATCCGCTTCGACCCGTTCTTCCCTTGGGCCGAGACGAATTACGACAAGGTATCGCTGTTCCGCCCGGGACTGAAGTCGCAGCGCTTCCCGAACCTGCCAGTGGGCGCCGTGGTCGCGGGTGACCCCGGGGTTCCGGAGCACGGCTACCCGGGAGACCATAACAACTTCGCCCCGCGCGTCGGTTTCGCTTTCGACCCGCGCGGCAACGGAAGGACTGCAATCCGCGGGGCCGCCGGCTTCTTCTTCGGGCAGCCCGGATCGGCCTCCATCAATCAGCGATCGCAGGTGAACTTCCCATTCGTCACACGGGCCGACATCACCTCTCCCGGTTCTCTCGGTCCCGGAGCTGTGGCGAATGTCTTCCGTACCGGAACGAAGGACGAGATTCCGAACCCATTCCTCACGACCATTGGGGTGCCGCCCAAGGAGTTCCCGATTCCGACACCCCTTCTGTATACCTCCACCGCGGATAACTACGGGCTGCCGTACACGGCGCAGTGGAACTTCAGCGTGGAACAGCAGTTCGGCCCCGACTGGACCACCACAGCCACCTACATGGGGTCGAAATCGACACACCTGCTGATGGCGTACGAACGAAACCCGTCCATCTACATTCCCGGAAACGGACCGGACGGCAGACCGCTTTCGACCTCGGCCAATATCGATCAGAGGCGCCCCTACGGCCCGGCGTTTACGTCGGTGCAAGAGTTGGCCAGCGATGGAAACGCGAACTACAACGCGTTGGTGCTGCGGGTTCGCAAGGCCGTGAACGGGGTGCACTGGTGGTCACGCTCGACCTTCGAGGTGAATCACACCTGGTCGCATACGCTGGACGTCCTCTCCGACGTGGTCAGTCCAGGCGGCTCGAGTCCCCGGAACCCATTCAACGCACGGCTGGATTATGGAAACTCGAACTTCGATCACCGCCATCGCTTCGTGGCCTCCTACGTCTGGGCCCTGCCGCCGCTGACTACCATGCCGACTGCAGTCCGGGCTGTGCTGGGGAACTGGAATACGTCTTCGGTGATGACTTTCCAGGACGGCAACGTTTTTAGCCTCACGGGCGGCCTCTCGCAACCATTCACGACGGGCGACCCCGCCACTCAGGCGGGCGCTGATGCGACTCTCCCGTCGGGCCGTTCGAAGCAGGAGCGAATTCTCCGGTGGTTCAACACCGACGCATTCCGGCCCACGCCCGTCGGCGCGTACGGGAATACGGGGAGGAACATCCTGCGCGGTCCCGGCTTCGCGAACGTAGACTTTTCGGTGTACAAGAACCTCCCGCTACCGGGAGACGTCGAAGGACGCTACATTGAGTTCCGTTCCGAGTTCTTCAACCTGTTCAACCGCGTCAATCTCGGGATGCCGAATTCGAACGCGAGCAACGCCTTCTTCGGCCGGATCCTGTCGGCCGGGTCGCCGAGGATCGTGCAGTTCGCGGTGAAATTGTATTTTTGAGGACGAGCGACCTCCTAGTTGAGCCATGATATCGGGTCTGTTTATCTGTCTTGCCTCGACAATCTTGATCGAGGGCCAGCCGGGGAAGGCGAACCTGGTGTTGCGGGATTCGCGTGCGCCTGGGGCGGTCTGGAATTTGCGGATCCCGGAGACAGTACATGAGGATGCAGGCTTCGTGGCCTTGAGCACGCCGCCTTCGGGAGTCGAATGGCGTCGGTTCGGACCGCAAGTCGGCTACGAACTGGATGTGCCGCGAGCGACACCCGACCTGTCCTACATGGCGCGGCAGAAGCCGCCCCGAACTCCGGCGCTGCCAGGGTCGTACCGCATCGCGGTGCGATGCAAGGCGGAGGCCGAAAGCGTGCGCTTCGCCGTCCGGTTGACCAACACGTCCGGCCGCGACTGGCGCAGCGCCTTCATGCATCTCTGTCTCTCGCACCGCGATGCCCCCGGCTTCGCGCGAAGCGGTGCGGTTTGGCTCAAGACCGCGCTGGGGCTTTCCGCCGGGACGGAATGGAAACGTTCGCCCGGACAGTACGCCGCCTTCGCGTTGCTGCTGTTTGGGAATTCGGAGACCCGTGATCCCTTTTACACCGATTACATCCGCGCGGAAGGTAACGCCCGCGCACTCGGACGGTACGTATTCGGGTGCGACAACGCCCGCCCAATGTGCGCCGGCATCGCCGCCGCGCGCCCGCTCTTCTTCATGAACAACCAGGCCAACCCGTGCACCGACGTCGCCGTCGCGTTCGGCGATCTCGCGGACGGTGAAACCGGCGAAGGCTCCGGCCGGGTATACATCGTGCCGGGCGGTCGCACGGAGTTCGTCCGGCACGTGGAACGGGACTACCCTTAGGACAAATCCATGCAAAACGTGAATCGGAGATCTTTCTTTGTCACGCTTGCCGCTGCTTCTACGGGGCGGGCAGCGTCGGAGCGGTATCCCTTGAAGTGGAAGGCGGTTACCGGAATCGAGAACAATGGTGTGGTCGCGGGCAAGATAGATGGCAAGGTGAGGCTGTTCGTCACCGGCCGCATGCACTACCGCAATCCACCGCCCCTGGCCGGTTACCTGGTTTCCCTGGACGCAGCCGGCCATATCTTGTACAAGGACCGCGCACACACCGGTGGCATCTGCGTTTTTCCGAGCTTCCTGGAACCGAAGGGAGTGGGCCCGTCCGTCTTCTACGCGTGCGGGCCCTACCAACCGGATTCTGTGGGGGAGGCCCGGCTGGTAAACGCGCACGACGGCCGGACCCGATGGACGCAGCCCACCAGCAACCAGTTCTTCGGCAACGGCTCGTGCGTACTGGCGGACGTGGACGGCGACCGGGAGGAAGAACTGGTCTACGGCGACCAGGCGGCGGTGCGCTGCTTCCGTGCCCGAGACGGCAAGTTAAAGTGGTTCTACAACGACCGCGTGGTGATCTGCCACGGGCGTCTCGCCTACGGCGAAATCAACCGGGACTCCCGCCCGGAACTGGTCTTCGGCACCGAATATTCGAATGCCGACAAGTCGTCGAGCATGGTCGCCATTAACGGCCGGGGCAAGGTGCTCTGGCGGAAGGACGGCATCGCGGGCGACATGGGTTCCACGCCCGCCGTGCTGGCCGACGTGGACGGCGACGGGCGTCTCGAGATCTTGAAAGTCGAACTCGATTTATTGGGGCGCGAGAAGATGCCCTATGCGGGACTATTCTGCTACCGCGGCGACGGGACATTGAAGTACCGCGCGGATTTCGGTGTCAGCGGAATGGCTGTGGGCGACCTGGACAGGGACGGCTCCCTGGAAGCTGTCGGCATTTCCGATGGCCGCGATGGCGGCGTCAACGGCAGGAATGAGATTCGCTGCCTCGATCTCAAGACTGGAAAGATGAAGTGGACAACGCCCGTCCCACGCGCTTGGCTAGGCAGCCAGGATCCCGTCATGGCCGATCTCACCGGCGACGGGCGCCTCAATGTACTCGTGAGTTCCAGCAATCCCAGCGGATACGGACGGCGCAAGGGCGAGGAGCCGTATGGCGACATCTACATCGTCGACGGCCGCGGCAAGATCGTTTGGAACACGACCCTGCCAGATTTTGTGCACCAACCGTTCGTGAGCGACATAGACGGCGACGGCCGGAACGAAATCGTACTGGCGTGCCATGACGGCGCGATCTACTGTTACGGAACGCCGGGCAAGGCAGGCAGGCTCTGGTCGGTAACGGGTGGTAGTTTCGAGCGTACCTACAAGGCAGAGCCGCTCTGAGCTCGGGGAGGAACGATGCAGCCATGGATCGTGCTCGCCGTGCTGGCCGCGAGTGGTACCACCGGGGCACTGCACCAGAAAACGTTGGAGAGGCTGGAGGAAACGCCCGCGCTGGGCGGCAGGACGATCCTCATCGACCGCTTCCATGTTGCCGTGGACTGGCGGCCGTTCGGGTCGGTTGAGGAAGCAGCCGGGGCGGAATCTGATGTCGACTGGTTCGACACGACGCGTCAGGGGGTGGCACGCCAGGCAGCCTGCACCCTCAGCTTTGCCGCGCTGGAATTGAGACGGTACCTCGGCCGTATGGGTCGGAGGCAGTGGGCCCGGATCCGCGTGCCGGGCGGTGAGGGCGACGGACTCGCGATCACCACCCTCGGGAGGCTAACGCCAGAGCAGCTCGCCCGCATGCCGGCTGGTATCGTAGAAATGCTGCGTGGAGGCCCCGAGCGCTTCGCTGTGGTACCGTTCGAAGACGGCCGTCGCATGACCGTGATGCTGGTGGGCTCGGACCGCGTCGGCGCACTGTACGCCGTCTACGACTTTCTGGAACGCCAGGGAGTGCGGTTCATCGGCCTCGGTGAAAGCGAGGAGGTGGTGCCACAAAGGGCGGACCTGCTCATCCCCGCGGCGTACTCAGGCAAACCTGGATTTGGTCTGCGATCGCTTTACGGTTATCGGAAGAACCGCGGCACCGAGCCCTTTTTCAGTTGGATGGCGAAGAACAAGCTGAATGCCTGGGGCGCGGACGATCTCCTGCCGGGAATGCGCAAGCGGGGTTTCAAGTTATACGGCGGCAACCACTGGGTGCAACCCGAAGCCGGCATTCGAGGCAACGTCTGCCTGAGTGACGAGCCGCAGACCGAAACGTTCGTACGGAATGTAGTCAACCTCCTGGCGGACGGAATCTACAAAGACCTCGATATCCTGGAATACCTTCCTGCTGACTGGGGCGTGCGTTGCGAGGAAGACAACAAGTTCGGCTCGCCCACGGACCGCGACGTCCTTCTCGTGCACCGGCTGCGGAAGGCCATCCGCGCAGCCTACGCAGCGGGCAGGCTGAGGCGCGACGTGCAGGTTTTCTTCTACGCGTACTTCGACACGGTCAGCCCGCCTACCAGGCCCCTACCGCTGGACTTCGATTACCAGCGTACTAGCGTGGGCTTCTACGCGATGCGCTGCTTCAACCATGCCATGAACGACCCATCCTGCAACGAGGCCTTCGTCGCGTACATCAAGCGCGCGGGCGGGGAATTTGCCGTTTCGCGGCCTGTCAACGCCCAGCTCAATGCTTACCTGAGACTTTGGACGCGGGGGGAGACGCCGTGGAAAGGCCGTGTCGGGTACGGTGATTACTACAGCATGGCACGGCTCTTCCAGATCCCCAACCCACTCATGAATATCATCGCCGCGGACATTCCTTATGCCCACGAGCTGGGCGTCTGGGACGCTCGATACATGCACCCGACCACGAGCGACTGGGGCACCAAGACGCTCACCAATTACCAGTTCGCCAAGATGCTATGGGACCCGAACCTGGACGTGCCTGCCTTGCTCGCGGAGTACTTCCAGCTGCGCTACGGTGCCGCCGCACAGCCCATGTGCGACTTCTACTTCCGGCTGGAAGGGGCCATGGCGAATATCATGTGGCTCAAGGGCGACTTTGTGGATCGTTTCAACCGCATCCATAAGATGAAAGACACGTTATTCATCTGGGATCACCTGCATCTCGAGCCCTACCAACCGGCCATCAACGACGGCGTCGATCTGGAGGAAAGCGTGACGGAGATGCAGCGCTGCCGCGAGCTCCTGAAACGGGCGCTGGCGTTGACACGGGACGAGGCAGCGCAGCGCCGCATCCGCGAAGACGATGCCTGGTTCCAATACTCGTCCAACACCATCCACTTCTACTACCACATGGCGAAAACCTACACTCGCTGGGTGGCCGGCGACCGCCCCGGCGCTGTGCGGAGTTTCGCGGAAGCCGAAAAATACGCCACGCTACTGCGCACACAAATGCTGCCGATCCTCGTCCAGGGCGTGCACCAGCCGAACCAGGCGGACGGTCTTGAGGCGGCGCGTCTGATGCCGGCTTACGAGCATTTCAAGAAAGAGTTTGGAGGCACGCAATGAGAACGGCCAGTTGGGCGATGGCCCTGCTGGCCGCAGCGTTTGCGTCCGGTGCGGAGACGGCGCGCCCAATACGCGTGGTAGTTCCAAAAGGCGCCGCTCCACGCGTCGAATTCGGCGCGGCCAGATTGATGGACGCTCTTCGGTCGGTAGGCTACGATCCGGTGCGCGCCGCCGCGAGGGGCAGCGGCCCCGCTATCGTGATTGGCAACCCGAGGAAAGACCCTGCGCTGGCGAAGTTGGTGCGGACCGCGTCGCCGGCGCTTCTAAATCCCGAGGGTTTCATGTTGGCAGGCCTCGGAGGCGGCGTCACCGCGGTAGGCGCAACCGGCGATACGGGCCTCCTCTACGGCTGCCTGGAACTTGAGGCTCGGGTGCTGGCCGCCCGCTCCGTGCCCCCGAGGCTGGCTGTCTCCGATGCGCCGCGCTTTTCCCTGCGCGGTCCGGCCATTGGGATGCAGCGACCCGAAATTACCTACGATGGCGTCCAGTACGATTATCTCTACACCTCTGAGAACTTCCCTTTCTTCTACGACCGCGCGCACTGGACGCGCTACCTGGATTTCCTGCTTGAGAACCGGATGAACACGCTGTACCTGTGGACGGGCCACCCGTTCACGTCGCTGCTAGAGCTGCCACGTTACCCGGAGGCGCGCGAACTCACCCCCGAACAATTGCGTAAAAACATCGAGACCTTCACGTGGCTCACCTCGGAGGCGGACAAGCGCGGCATCTGGGTCATTCAGAAGTTCTATAACATCCACATCTCGCATGCCCTGGCCAAGGCGAGGAACGTGCCCATCGTGTACAGCCGCCCTACCGAACTGTCGTCCGCCTACATACGCTACGCTGTCGCAGAGTTCATCCGCAGCTACAAGCATGTAGGGTTCATGCTCTGCCTCGGCGAAGCCCTCCAGGACGATTACGACGCCGAGTGGCTGACCGGCGTGATCCTCACCGGGGTGAACGACGGCATGCGGGCGCTCGGCATCACGGAAGAACCGCCCGTCATCGTGCGGGCGCACAGCACGCCCATCGAGCAGGTGATGGCGGCGGCGACGCCGGTCTATTCGAACCTCCTGACGATGCACAAGTACAATGGCGAAGGCCTCACTACGCCGGAACCTCGCGGCGAGGTCCGGCGCCTCCACGAATCGCTGGCGAAATTGGGGTCGGCGCACATCGTCAACGTGCACCTGCTGTCCAACCTGGAGCCGTTCCGCTGGGGTG
>DASTMK010000594.1:0-15698 GCA_035714225.1 Bryobacteraceae bacterium
AGAGGCCTAACCGGTCGAACAGATCCTTCGGCACACCGGGGGTATGGTTCGGTGTGAAGTCTCGCGTGTACGCCACGCCTAGAGTGCCGATGAGGGTCGGATTGAAGACATGCGTGTACGAGCCTCCGATCGAGCGCGTCCGGTTTTCAAGATATTGCGCGTTCAATGGCACAGACGAGGGCGATACGGATTGGCCGTTGAATACGTTAGCTCGTACGAATAGAGAGTTCTCCCTGCCCACCCGCTGATCGAAGCGAATTCCTCCCTGGTCTGAATTAATTTCCCGCGATTGAACGGATACGAAATTGTTTGGGAATCCCGGCTGGTTCGGAGTGGGATAAAAGTATTTCAAGTAATCGGTCGCCACGCTGGAAATACGGCTGGACGGAACTATGTTGCCGGGATAGGGCTGACGCAAGTAAGTCCCGGGGTTGAGCGGGTCGGGCGTTGTGGAGAACGGGTCATAGATCTGCCCTGCCCGCACGTTTCCGGTTTGCGAGCCCAGAAAACGGGAGAGATCGCCCGAGATCATCTCTGCTGTCGGAACCGTGGCAAAGAACGTCTGTCCGCGCCTGGAACGAAAACCCTCCCAATAGCCGGAAATCCAGGAGTTCGTCTTTCGGCCGTCGATTATCTTGGGAAGAAAGAGCGGGCCGCCCGCATAAACCCCGTACTGGTTTTGCCGGTAAGGCGGCTTCCTGGTATCGAAGGTGTTTCTTGCGTCGAGTTTGTCGTTCCGGAGAAACTCCCAAACTGAGCCGTGGAATTCATTTGTGCCGGCTCGTGTCGCGATATTGACGTTAGCTCCAGCCCGCTGGCCGCTTTCCACTTTGAACTCTTGAATGGCATCAGGAGGCGGGCTGATTGCCCAAATGTTAGCGAATCGGGAGTTGTTATCCAGTCCGTCGAGGGTGAAATTGTTCTGGTTCCCCGATTGCCCGTTAATCGCCGGGCTGATCCCTCCACCGCCAAGTTGCACTGTGAAGCCGGCCTGTTGTCCACCGCCGCGAGGTGCCGCGCCGGGCGAGAGAAGAATCAGTTGGCTGAATTGGCGGCCGTTTAGTGGTAGTTCTACCGTTTGCTGGCCGTTTATGACCTGGCCGACAATGGCGTCGTTGGTCTGAAGAACCGGTGCTTCCGCACTCACCGATATGTGGGTGGAAATATCGCCGACGGCAAGCTCTATATCGAGCGTAGCGTTTTCCTGGATCTGCAGGGCGATACTACGGCGGATCGTTGCGAAACCGGACTGCTCGATCTCAATCGTGTACTCGCCGCGAGGGAGCGCCTGAAACGTGTAATAGCCGTTCGCGTTGGTGCTAACCGTACGCTCGATGCCGACGGGTTGCTGTGCCAGTTTGACTGTCGCTCCGGGAACGGCAGCGGCGGACTGATCGAATACGGTTCCGCTCAACGACCCGCCTGCGGTCTGGCCGGAAACGACGATGGCGGCTAAGAGGACAATGGCGCACAAACGCGCCGGTTGCGGCAAGTTACTGCACCGAAGAATTGTTGACTGGAAAGCATCCGAACTGAACATGGCTTTCTCAACTCCTTTCCTGGAGATACTCCGCAGCATTCCAACCGGCTGTAACGCCGGATGTGTTAACAGTTGTCCGAGGCAACCGTTGCCCCATCCCGGCACCCGCCGGCATTCCCGTTCCCAGGTTCGACACTGATGACGCGAACGTCCACGTCGCGATCGCGTAGCAGGGCTAATACGCTTCCCGAGGCGTCAACAACCAGACTCGCGCCCCCGAAAGTCCATCCCTTCCAGGGGCCATGCATCATGACGCCGACACAATCGGCCGCAGCGACGGGACACTTCCACCCCATCGCCCTGCGGCGTACGAGTTGCTCTAGTTCTTGGGCATGCCCTGGCCACTTGTCCGTTCTCGCGGCCCATCCATACGGAACCAGTACGAGGTCGGGTCTTGCCCGGCTCATCACTTCCGCGTACTCGTCGCGGAAGGTATCCGCGCAGACAAGCATGCCGATCCGGCCAAACTCCGTATCGACAGCGCCGATGCCGTCCATCGAACCCTTCGAGTAGGGAGGCTCCATCAATTCCGGCAGGACGTTCAGTTTACGGTGTTTCCAGAGGAGCCTGCCTTTTCGACTGACAAGAATGGCTGAATCATAAAGACACCCGTTGTCCTTCTCGTCCAGGCCGATTCCGATCATCACATCGTATTTCTCGGCCAGATCAGAAATCCGTTCGCTGTCTATACCAGGTAATGGAGTTGCGAGCCGGTGCGCGTCCGGATTCTCCCAGCCCAAAATGGAGGATTCCGGGAACACAACAATGTTCGCGCCCTCGGTACACGCAGACTTCAGTGCATATTCGATCCGCCGGAAGTTTCCCTCGCGATCGCCATCGATAACGAGTATCTGGCAGACGCCGACGCGGACGGTCCGAGTCCTCGATAAGGTCCTGCGAGAAACAGGAAGAGTATCCATTGCCGCAACTATCTGCTCTCTCTGGCCTGCGGGTCGCTACAGCGTGTAACCCGCTTTATCCCTCAGAAGAGTATGGAATCACCCTGCTGGTTCCATCAAGCGTAACCGTTTACAAGGATTTGTAAAATATTTACAAAAACTCGCGGACAGCGATTTTAAAATGAGGTGCGATTGCGATGTGGCATAGATACCGGCACGTAGCTTTGGTGTACGATGCGAGGCTCGCTTACGACGTAAAGGTGATGATCGGCATCGGCGCCTGGATCCACGAACACGGCAATTGGAGTGTGTACATCAAGGAAGATGCGTTGAAAGATCAGCATTTGCCCGACCTCGCCTCGTGGGACGGCGATGGCATCATTGCAAACTTCGACGACCGGGCGATTTTTTCTGCCGTTACCAACTCGCGGTTGCCGTCGGTCGCCTTCGGAGGGGGAGGTTCGTGCGATCAAAGCCGCTGCAAAGTTCCGTATTTTTTTGGAGACGATGAAGCGATTGCAAGGCTTGCGGCGGATCATTTGTTGAGCCGTGGATTGCGATCTTTCGCATACTGCGGGTATCCTCGCGATGCGATCAATGGATGGTCGGAGAGGCGCGCACATGCTTTTTGCGCACGCGTCGCACAACGGGGGTTCAAATGCGAGGTATATCGCAGCTCGCAAAGAACGGAACAGGAGTGGGTTGCGCTGCGGCGTTCCATCTCTTCCTGGCTTACCACCCTGCCAAGACCGCTGGGATTGATGGCTGCGAACGATCGTCGTGGGCGTCAGGTTCTGGAGGCGTGCCGCGCTCTCGGTCTTCGCGTGCCCGACGAGGTGGCCGTTATCGGTGTTGATAACGACGAACTGTTTTGCCAAATGAGTAGTCCACCCTTGAGCAGCGTCGAACACGGCGCGAAAGAACTGGGGTACAGGGCGGCCGCGTTACTCGAAGAGATGATGACCGGCAGAAAGGCCGAGCGAAGGCGTTATGTGATTCCTCCGGTCGGAGTGGTCACTCGTCAATCGACGAACGTACTGGCGGTTCAGGAGCCGAAGGTACGGGAGGCGATGAGTTTCATTGCGGATACGGCTTGTCATGGCATAAAAGTGCGCAACGTGGCCGAGATCGTGGGACTATCGAGATCGGCACTGGAAAAGCGCTTTAAGGCGACCCTGGGATACACCGTTCCCCAGGCAATTCGCCGAGTACAACTCGAGCGGGCAAGGTTATTGATCGTGGAGACAAAACTTCCCCTCAAGCAGGTTGCAGACAATACAGGTTTCCGATCGGTTCAGCATCTTACAACCGTGTTTGGCAATACCTTCGGCCAGCCTCCCGCCCGGTATCGCAAATCGGGTCACGTTTGACCCGGCTGGAGTTTGTCTGCGCCAATCCATACCCAGATCGTCAGGGGCGACATTCGATTGTAGTTTGAGAATTTTCTGGCGCGCCCGGAGGGACTCGAACCCCCGGCCTACTGGTTCGAAGCCAGTCGCTCTATCCGGCTGAGCTACGGGCGCGCAGTTGTGAACCTGTCGGGTTGCTCCTCGAACCCGGGAGCACACCGTCCATTATGCGTTGTCCGGCTGCTTTCGAACAAGCCACCCCTCGTCTGCCGCTCCCCTGGTACTAGCGATATCCCTGCCAGAATACTCCGCTTTCCCCTCATTTTGTCTGTTGTACCCCTTCAGGATTTCGGAGTAGCTTAAGGATGAAATTCGATACGAAGGTATAGATTCTATGACGCAATCATTTCGTTTGTATGCCAGCGCTTTGCATCCCCGCCAATGGATCGCGTGGTCGGACGCGACCGGATGGGTGCAGTTTCCGAACGAGGACAATGGTTGGGAGCTCAGGAAGTCCGCCCGCGGTCTCGACCCTGTTCACTTGCGCGCGACGCCGCTGAGGGAAGCTGCGAATACCGGTATCCCCACCGGGCCGGTTTCTTTCGGTTCACAGCCCAGGAGAGCGGCGTGAAACCCAGGCACGCACCTCTCCCCAATTCCGGAAAAGTTGTCAGGAAAAGAAAGCTCGTTTGCCTCACCTGCCGCAACGTAAAGTGCATCTCGCGATGCAAATTCGTCCCCGCGGCCAAACCATAGACTGGTTGCGACTAGACGTCGCACAGCTCCACGGCTTCGGCAAGCGATTCGAGCGGGTTTCGCTTGGGGATGAACTCGTGCGCCATATACCCGCTGAAGCCCATTTCCACTACAGCGTTCGCAATCGCCCGGTAATTCAGTTCCTGTGTGCCGTCGATTTCGTTGCGGCCCGGATTGCCGCCAGTGTGCAAGTGTCCAATATATTCGGCATTCTCTCGCAGCGTCCGGATGACATCGCCTTCCATGATCTGCATATGGTAGATGTCATACAGCAGCTTGAAATAAGGGGACGCGACGCGTTTCGCCAGCGCCACACCCCACTTCGTGTGATCGCACATATAGTCGGCATGATCCACCTTGCTGTTGAGCAACTCCATGCAAACAAGAATGCCTTTGTCTTCCGCTATAGGCATGATTTTCTTGAGGCCGGTAACGCAGTTCTCCAGCCCCTCCTCGTCGCTCATGCCGCGGCGATTCCCTGAAAATACGATAATGCTCGGCGCGCCAACGGTTACGGCGTTCCGCACGCTCTCCCGGAACCGCTCCTCAATTCCGGCATGATTCTCCTTCCGGTTGAACCCGTCGGGGATGGTCGTGCCCCCTCCAATCATCGTCGGCGGCAGGCCGTATTTCTTCAGCACCGGCCACTCGGCCGCCGGCGCCAGGTCGATCGATTTCAGCCCTAGCCGTGCACCTTCCCGCACAAAATCCTCGGCGGGAATCTTGCTGTAACACCACCGGCAAGCGGACTGTTTGATCCGCCCCTTGCGCTCCACCGGCTTCATCTGTGCCGCCTTTCCGGCGAGTGCGGCTCCGGAGCCGGCTCCCACCGTTTGGAGGAATACCCTTCGATCCATGCCGTTATCTTATGACAGCTCGGGGTTGGGTGGGCCTTTTTCCAGGTCCGCGCATGGTAGAATCACCCTTTTGCGACAAGTCATCCCCGCATTTGAGGTTATCTCGCATGAAATCGAAGTTCTATTCGTCTCTTTTTCTGCTTACAGGACTCTCTCTAACGCCGCCATTAGGGGCACAATCGGCCGATTTAATCCTGTACAACGGGAAAATTTTCACTTCCGACCCGTCACGTCCATTCACCCAGTCTGTTGCTGTCCGCCAGAATCGCTTTCTCGCGGTTGGTACCGATCAGGACGTCGAAAGGTACGCAAACGCAAATACACGGCGAATCGATCTTAAACAAAAACTGGTGATTCCCGGAATCAATGATTCACACACCCACTTCGCCCCGATGCCGCCTCTCGTGAACCTGGGGCTGTGGCCCGACGGGGCACCTCCGCCGGATCCTACGTTTGATCAGGTAAAAGCTGCCATCGTCGCAGCCCTGAGCGCGCAGAACCCCCCGGCGGGAACCTGGCTGTATGCTGACGTTGGCGGCAGGGTCTTTGCCGACCCGAACGCTACCAGGCTCGCGCTGGATCAGGTTGCGCCGAATCATCCCATCGAGTTGCGCGGATGGGCCGGCCATGGCTCGATCATTAATTCTGCCGCTATCAGGGCGCTCCGGCTCTCCGAACGCGAATCCGATCCGGCAGGCGGATGGTATGAGCGGGACGCCGGCGGCAACCTTACCGGAGTGCTCCACGGGATGGCCAGCTTCAACCTACGGTCCTGTCTGGCGGCCGCCGTCGATGAGAACGTGGGTGCCGCGCAAATTCGTGCGATGGCGCAGCAGGCCGCCGCCTTGGGCATCACTTCCATCCAGAACATGTCCGGCCTGCCGCCGAACAAAATGGTACGCATCCTGAACCGCGCCGGGCTTCCCATCCGGTGGCGCGAAATCCCGGTACCCGGCACCATGCAGAAATGCCCCGCGCTGGATGTGCCGCCCCTTCCCATTGTGATTCCCCAGGGAAACGTGACGCTTTCCGGAGTGAAGTACATCCTGGACGGTACCCCGGTGGAACGCATGGCCTTCATGTATGAGAGATACCTTGACGTTCCCGGGAGTTTTTTCGGAAAGCTCTATTTCACGCCGGGAGATATCGACCGGCGCCTGGCTCTGAACGCGCTTTCTTTTCCCCAGCCGCTATTTCACGTCGTCGGAGAGGCAACGGCCGATCTGCTTCTGGATCTCGCGGAACGCAATCCGTTGAGCGTATTGCTGAGGTTAGTGCGGCCGCGCATCGAACACGGGGATTTTCTGGGAACCGACGACTATCAGGCCTTGCGGCGTCTGGGCGCCATCGTCGTGCAGAACCCCACGCACTTCAACATCGTGGATGTATTTATGCAGCGCTACGGCCCGGTCAAAACCGCCCACGCACAGCCGTTGAAATCTCTTCTGCGGGAGCGAATTCCGATCGCGCTGGGTTCGGACGGATTCCTCCACCCTTATATCAACCTGCTGCTCGCAACCGTGCATCCCATCAATCCGGCCGAAGCAATCACCCGCGAGGAGGCCTTGCGGGCATACACCTCGGGCTCCGCTTACGCGGAGTTTGCGGAGCGCGAGAAAGGCACGATCGCCGCCGGTAAACTGGCCGACCTGGCCGTATTATCCGACGATGTTCTCACTTTGCCGCTGCCCCCTCCGCCTCCCGCTCCGCCCCTCCAGTGGTTTGGAGTTCACAGCGTGCTGACCATGGTAGGCGGTACGATCGTTCACCAGACGCCCGGGTTGAACTGAGCGGTTTCGCAATCGGAGTTGCTGGGATATCGTAGAAGACGGTCTGCTGACTTCGGCAATGATCAAGAGAAGAGATTTCCTTTATCTGGCGCCCGCGCTATGTGGGATGCAGGCCGGGACCGATGCCGCGCAGATGGAAGCCGGCGCCGAACCGATATCCGAACCCCACTTCCCCAGCCGTCTCCACCAATTCGTCTGGCGGAATTGGGAACTTGCCAACATCGAGCGCATGGCGAGCGTAGTGCGCGGAACGCCGGCCGGTCTTCTGCAGATCGGGGCTTCCATGGGATTGCCGGAAAAGCGGAAGCTCACCGAAGATCAGCTTGCCCGCATCTACATCACCGTGATCCGGCAGAACTGGCACCTGCTGCCGGAGGACCAGATCGTCGGCCTGCTGGGATGGGATCGCCAGAAGTATGAGTTTACGCTGAAGGAAGACGATTTCCTGGACGTCAAACTCGGCCGGAAAAAACCAAAGTGCGAACCACTGGTGTACGCCGAGCCATCGGCTCAGGAAAAAGCCCGCGCCGCGGAAATTCGAAACACCGTGCGCCGGACTTTTGGAAAGGCCCTCGACGAACCCGGTGAAGATCTGTTCGCTTTCATCGCGGACCTCAGCGATACGGGTTTTCGAACCCTGCGCGCTCCGGGAACGAAACCCGCCGCGGACGAGATCGATCTGACGAACGGATGGAGCATCGCGGCGGGCGGCGCGTTCTCGCGCCAGGCCGCGCGCTTCCGGGAGTACCTGCGTTCCTCCATGAATGCCGTTGTCGCGGAAAACGCCCAAAAGAAAATCGTGCTGGAAGTCCGCCCGCCGGAAGCGGCCGGCCGCGAAAGCTTCCAGATTGAAGTTGGCGACAACCAACTGGTGCTCACCGGCACCAGCCACGCGGCCGTGGTCGAAGGTCTGTACCTGTTGCAGGATCGGATGGAATCGCGCGAAGGGCCGTTCCTGAAGAAGGGCTCCATTCATCGCAATGTTGAATGGAATCCACGCTATCTCTATTCGTACTTTGCTCTGTACGGCGATCCGTTGATGGAGCCGGAGCGCGATCCTTTCCCCGACGGCTATCTCGAAAAACTCGCGCGCGCCGGCATCAACGGTGTGTGGATGCAGGCCGTTCTCAACACGCTCGCTCCCTCAAAGCGGTTTCCCGAGTTCGGCGAAGGATGGCAGACACGCCTGAAGAACCTGAACGCCCTGGTGCAACGCGCGCGCCAGTTCGGCGTCGGCATCTTTCTGTACCTGAACGAACCCCGCGCGATGCCGCCGGCTTTTTTCGAGAAGTACCCGGACGTTCGCGGCTCCTCGCACCAGGGATTGAACGCGATGTGTACCAGCGTGCCGGCGGTGCGCGACTGGCTCCGGGAAAGCCTGGCTCATGTCTTCGCCAACGTGCCGGACCTGGGTGGGATCTTTACCATCACGATGTCGGAGAACCACACCAATTGTTTTTCGCACGGCGGTGCATGGGGTACGGGGACACCCAATGCCGGCGATTGCCCGCGATGCTCAAAACGCACCGGCCATGACACCATCGCCGAGCTGCTCGAAACATTTCGCGAGGGAGTGCGCAGCCACAATGCCCGCGCGGACGTGATCGCCTACGATTGGGGCTGGGGATACGCGCTGGCGGAGAAACTGATCCCGCTGCTGTCGAAAGAAGTAAAGGTGCTGAGCATCAGCGAATGGGAAGCGCCGGTAGATCGCGGCGGTGTGCAAACAAGAGTCGGCGAGTATTCGATTTCCGTTGCCGGCCCGGGCCCCCGCGCCACCCGTTACTGGAACATTGCGAAGCAGAACGGGAACCCAACGATGGCGAAGTTGCAGTTCAACAATACCTGGGAGATCTCCGCCGTTCCTTATATTCCCGTTACGCATCTGATCCTGGAACATTGCGAGAACCTGACGCGTGCCGGTATCAACGGCATCATGCCGTCCTGGACATGCGGCGGCTACGCCTCTCCGAATCTCGCCGCGGCCAAGTCGTACTACTATTCGCCCCGGCCGGAACAACCGGAGATTCTGCGGGCGGTAGCCGTGCAGAGATTCGGAAGCAGCGCGGCGGATGCAATCGTCAAAGCGTGGCATCAGTTCAGTGAAGCGTTCCGGGAGTTCCCGTACGGTGTTCACGTCTACATCATTCCCACACAGCATGGACCCGCTAATCCTTTACGTCTGACACCCACCGGATACCGGCCCGGGATGATCCTGTTTCCGTACGACGATTACAAAGCCTGGTCGGCGAAGTACCCTCCGGAGGTGGTGCAGCGGCAATTTGCCAAAATGGCTTCCCTGTGGAACGCGGGGCTCCGGCTTTTTGAAAAAGCGATACCGGAAGTCTCGCCGGCCAAGAAAAGGAATGCCGAACTCGATCTCGCCATCGCGCGGACCTGCGCCCATCACTTCGAGAGCACGGCGAACCAGGTGGAGTTTTATATGCTGCGTGACAAGTCCGATCCCGCGGCGCTGCGGCGCATGCGGCAGCTCGCCGAACAGGAAATCGATCTTGCGCGGCGGCAGTATCCCATCGCGCGCAAGCACTCCGTGATTGCATACGAAGCGTCGAACCACTACTATTACACTCCGTTGGACCTTGTAGAGAAAGTGCTCAACTGCCGGCACGTGATTTCGGAAATCGACCGGCGGAACAGCGCCTGAGGAGGCAAATTGAATCAAGTGCGAATTGGACTGGTGGGCTGCGGACTGTTCGGCGAGAGTCATCTGATGGGCTTCCGCGCTGTGCCCGGTGCGGAGGTCGCGGCGGTTTACGATGTGGATTCCGCGAGAGCGCGGGAAATGGCGCGTGTTTTTTCCATCCCCCGCGTGTGCGATTCTCTCGACGAGTTGTGTTCGCTCCCGGAACTGGAGGCGGTCGATGTCGTCACTCCGGAAGAACTGCACCTGGAACCCGTCCTGAAGGCCATCGCGCGCGGCAAGCACGTGTTTGTCGAAAAGCCGCTGGCGACGGATCTGGAACATTGCAGCCAGATGATCCGCGCGGCAAACGACGCGGGCAGAATCCTGATGGTGGGACAGCTTGTCCGCTTCGAGACGAAGGCGGCCATGTTGAAGGATGAAGTTGCATCGGGCAAGCTGGGCAACGTGATCTCCATGCATGCGCGGCGCAATCGCCCGAAAGCGCTGCTGGAGCGGTACGGCCGCACGCACCCGGTCGTCGAAAACTCGATTCACGATATCGACCTGATGCTCTGGTACACGGGCCGGCCTGTGCGGCGCGTGCGCGGCTATGACCGTAAAGCTATTGCCACCCGGCATGCCGATACCTTTTGGGGAATCATCGAATTCGAAGGCGGCCCCATCGGCGTTGTCGAAACAATATGGCTGCTTCCGAAGCCCGCCGGTGTTCTGCTCGACGACGCATTCCAGTTGATTGGAGACCAGGGCATTGCGAACATGGCCCTGTTTCCCGGCAGCCTGTCTTTCTGGCGGGACACCGGTTTCGAAATTCCGGATATCGGATACGACCCGCGCGTGCACGGCGCCGCGCTCGGAGCGCTCCGCGACGAGCTGGCCTACTTCTGCGATTGTGTTCGCGGCGGGCGCATGCCGGAAATCATTACGGCGGTCGAAGCCAAGAACGCCGTGCGCGTGGCCATGGCCTTGATGGAGTCCGCGCACCTGGATCAGGATGTCGAAATCAAGAGCTGGAATTAACCCATGCTCACGAGCCGTTTCGAATGAAATCACAGTTCAAAGCACTCTTTCCGAGAGCGGTCGAAACCGTTTATCTCGACACCGCCGCCGAGGGCCTGCCCGCCCCCGGCCTGGCGGAAAGCTTCGCGGAATACTGTCGGGATAAGTCGCTCGGCACTCCCGGCCGCAGGCGGTTTCATCGCGTGGAGGCGGAAACCACCTCGCTCTGCGCGCGGCTGCTCGATACCTCCCCCGAAAATGTCACGCTGTTGTCGAATGCGTCGGAAGCGTTCAACGTCCTGGCGGGTTCGCTCGAATGGAAGGCGGGCGACCGCGTCATCATCAGCGACCTGGAGTTTCCCTCGAATGTCTATCCGTGGCTGCGGCTCGAACAGGTGGGTGTAGAGGTCGTGGTGGTCTCGGGCGATGGAGGCGCGCTGCGGTTCGAGGATATCGAGCGGCATATAAACGGCTCCACGCGGCTCATCTCGCTCAGCCTGGTCAGCTACCGCACAGGCGCGTTTCTCGATTGCGTGCCGCGCCTGTCGGCGGAGGCACACCGGGTAGGTGCGTTTCTCTCCATCGACGCTACGCAGGCGCTCGGCCGCTTGCCGCTCAACGTGGAGGGCATCGATTACCTGATGTCGAGCAGTTTCAAGTGGCTGCTTGGTCCGCACGGATTGGGCGTGGTGTACGTATCGCCGGAATTGCGGGAGCGGCTGAATCCGCGGGCCGTGGGCTGGTATTCCGTTCGCAATTGCTTTACGCCCGACCGTTTCGAACGCTATGAGCTCAAGAGCGGCGCGGCGTGCCTGTCGAGCGGAATGCCCAACTTTCCTTCCCTCTACGCGCTCCGCAACAGCCTTCAATTCGTGTTGCGCACCGGCATCGATTCTATCCGCGATCGTTTGCTCGAACCCGTCGCGCTCCTGCGCCGGCGCCTTGCCGCCGCGGGACTCTCACTGCTCACGCCGGAAGATCCCCGCCTGGCCTCCGGCATTGTCGCTTTCGAACATCCGCATGCGGCGCAGATCGGCAGCGCGCTCGAAGAAGAAGGCGTCATTGTCTGGGCGGGCGATGGGCGTGTCCGGGCTTCCCTGCATCTGTACAACGACGAGGAGGACGTGGATCGCTACGTCTCCATTCTCGACGGCGTTCTCAAAAAGGAAAAGGTCGCGCATGGGTGAAATGGCGTGGGGCGGACTGGCGGCGGTGGTTTTTGGAGGCGTGCTGCAAGGCGCCTTCATGCTCCCAATGAAATGGACCCGGCGCTGGGCGTGGGAGAACACCTGGCTGATCTTCGCCTCCACCGCCTACCTGCTCTGCCCGTGGCTGCTGGTGCTGACGACCATTCCCCAGGCGTTCGATATCTATCGGGAAAGCAGCGCCGCCGCCCTCGCGATCGTCCTGCTTTTCGGCCTTGGCTGGGGTGCCGGAGCCGTCACGTTCGGCCTGGGCGTGGATGCCATCGGGTTGGCGCTGGGATTCGCCATCATCCTCGGAATCGCCGCGGCCGTGGGCGCCCTTGTGCCGCTGTGGATGCTTCCGGTTTCGCCGTCGGCCGCCAAACTGGCCGTGACGCTCGCCGCCCTTGCCATCATGCTGGTTGGAGTCGCCGTCTGCTCGCTGGCCGGCAAATGGAAGGACAAGCCGGCGGAAGGGAACCGCCGGTCTTCCTACCAGAAAGGTGTGCTGATCTGCCTGGTTTCCGGTTTGCTGTCTGCCTGTGGCAACCTCGGATTCGCCTTCGGGCAGCCGATTATCGATCGCGCACAGGCTTCGGGTGTTCCACCGTATCTCGCCTCCAACATCGTGTGGGCTTTGCTCACCATCGCTCTGTTTCTGTGCAATGCCGGATATGCCCTGCTGCTGCTCCGGCGAAACGGAACCGCCAAGCAATTTCGCCTGCCGGGCACGGGCAAGTACTTCGCTTTCGGCTGCCTGATGGGCGTCATGTGGATGGGCGGCTACATGTTTTACGGGGCGGGGGCGCGGCGGCTGGGCGAGTTGGGTCCGTCTCTCGGCTGGGTCATTCTGATGAGCGGCATGGTGGTGACGGCCAATGTGCTCGGCGTTCTCACCGGAGAATGGGCGGGCGCGCCGCGATGGGCCACCCGCAAACTGGTATGGGGAATCGCACTGCTGCTTGCCGCCATCGTCGTTTTAGGCTACGCAAACTCCCTCGCATGACATTTTTCGAGTTCGGATGGCCCTGGCGTCGCGAGGCGTTCGGGCCTAAAATGTAGATGCCACGGGCGGCGTAACGGACCGTGGCGGAGGTGGCATCCGATGGAGACGCAGACTCTTGAATTCACGCCGGAGCAACTCGCGCTGATCGTGGAGCTGCTCGAAAACGAACGGCGCACCCTTTCTCTCCAGACGCGGCATTCGTTCAGCCATACCTACCGCGCAACGCTGCAAACCAAGCTGACAATGGTGGATGAGCTGCTGAACCAGATTCGCCAGCATCAGCCGGCGTGACCCTGGCCGGAAAAAACTGACGCGCTGGTATTGTGCGCCGGAAATCCTTCGGAGTAGGATAGTCCGATTCCCCTGCGAAGGAACGTGGAGATGTTCTATTCCGGCGAACACTGGAGATCTGTTCCCAATAGCGAAAAGCCTCGCCTTCTGAAAAGAATCACCAACGGCCACCGGTATCCCGCGCTGAAGGATCCTTTCGTTTGGGTGGAAGGCGAGGCGGCGCAGCCGGGCGAGCTCCCCTTAAACCAACAACTGCACGTCCGCGATATTCTCCGCCGTGAGCCGCCGTTGTCCTTCTATCCGGGCTGGAGTTTGTATGCCCTCGATTTGGATATCGCTCAGGATCTTGGCCAACAGGCGCAGGAACGCTACGAGTGGCTGCGCGTTTTCTTTCTGCTTCGGGACGAAGACGGTGCGGGCGGCGAGGCATCCGCCGTCCTGCTCGACGGCCGCGGTCCGGCGATTCACGAATTCAACAAGCGGATCGGTTTGGAACTGACTCCCGATACGGCTCTCGAGTACCTCGATTTCTTTACGGCTTCCGTTTATGGCGATCTCGGGCCGTTTCTGATCCTGAGCGCCGGGGAGGATCTGATCGATGTTTCCGCCCGGAATCCCCCGGCGGAAGCATTCCTCCAGCGATTCGGAGCTAAGTCGAGCGAAGTTTTCGCGAAGGCGGAGCCGCAGCGCGGCGAGGGTAGCGGAACGACAATTGCCGCAGCGCGCGGGACCATACGCCCGCCGTACCAGGTCTCTTTGCAGCAGGAAGACCAACCGGAAGGAGACAGGCAGACCTTTGCTGTTGCCGGCGTCTCCATGCAATATGGCGGAGGTCTGTTCGACAGCGCGCTGGAGGTTGCCCGGGATCGATCCTATCTCGGCGGAATCGTAATGCTGGGGGATAACCTCGTCGCCAACGACATCCCTATCGTGTCGTACGAGGTTGTTCGCCAGCCTTTGTTGAGCATCCCCTGCCTGGCCCGGCGGCGCCGCAATTTCGGGTATAAGACCATGCTGCCCCAAGCGTTTGCATCGGCCGGCCGGGAAGCCTTCGCCCGTTCGCACGTTTTTGTTCCCGGTGATCTGGATCTTCGCGGACGTACCTTCAAGAATGCGGTCAAACTGGACAACTGGATGATTGAAGGTTCGCTGCTGTTGGACCGCGCGACGTTCGAAGACGATCTGATTCTCCAGCATTGTTCGATCCTCGGAGGCTTTTCCGCCAGGCGCATGGTTTGCCAGGGCCGGTTCCGAGTTCTCTCCACCGATGTTCTCGGGAATTCTTCCAGAAGGGATGCGCCGAAAGGCATGGTTCTGCGCGCCGCCGTTCTCAGCCGTCCTGCGAGGTTGAAACGTGTCCGTGTTGCCGGAGAACTCGTTCTGCGTGAGGCCGAGTGCAAAAGCAAGCTGGAAATCTTCGGACTGACGACGCGCCCCAGCACACCGTACCCCAACGAAAAGACAGTTCCCGGCGACGTTGATGCCATTGGGTGTAAAGTACAGCGCTCGTTCCTGATGAAGCCCGCCAAGCAACAGAGTCTGGCCGGAGAGACAGAAGCGCCTAACGACTTGCAGGGCCGGTTTAACGCCGATCATTGCGAGGTTGGGGATGAACTGGAACTCGCGGGCTGCGAGATCGCCGGGGGGCTCACCTTCACCGATGCGCAGGTGTCAGGGCAGGTCACTCTTGCCGGCGTTGTCTCGAAAGGTGGAGAGGATGGAAGGGCCATCGATTTGTCGGGTGCGCGGTTGGCGGGGGGCGTATGGATCGGCAGTCACCGGGCGGAGGGTAAAAATACCAGAACCATAAGCGGGACGGTTACGCTGCGCGGTTCTCAAATCGGCTGGCTGGCATGCACGGATGTGGAGGTGCGGGGCTCCCTGGATCTCACTTTGATGACCTGTCCGCAGCCGGTTGAAATTGATGTCTGCTCCATCTCCGGGTCTCTCCAACTCTCCGGCATTTCGGCCCATTCCGAAGTCCGGATTCTTGGTGTGCATATCGGCGGCAGGATAGAGATCTTTTCCGGTGAGATCGGCAGTCTGCAAATCAGGCCCGGTGTCTCCTATACGATGGAGGCTTCCCGATGGAAGCTGACCGGATTTCACGATCTGTACGCACAGGACCTGGAGGTCCGCGGCGACTTCTCGTGCTGGGGTACAGAGTGTACGGACGACTTCGTTCTGGATTCGTGTACCGTCAGTGGCCGGTGCAGCTTCTGGCGCGATCCCTGGCCCAGAATTCTGAGTTGGAACCATTTGCCCGTTGCACGATGGAAGGAACCCAAACCAAACGCGCTGCGTGTTTGCACTTCTATCGCGGGCAAGCTGGATTTGCAAACCTTGTCCGCAACTTCCATCGATC
>DASTMK010000595.1:0-2462 GCA_035714225.1 Bryobacteraceae bacterium
TACCGACTACACCGAACTGCTCGCTTCCGCCGGCAAGCATAGCCCGGACATCCTGATCACCTGCATCAACGGGGGGTTCAACAACCTTTCCCACTTCGAGGCGGCGCAACTGGCATCCTTCATCAAGCCGCAGGTCGCTATACCCTGCCATTACGACATGTTTCCGGATAACGCCGTGGCTCCGGGACAATTCCGCGCGTCGCTGGCTCTTAAGGCGCCAGAGGTACGATACAAGCAGCTCGAGCACGGCGTGCCCTTCATCTATTCGCGGTAATCTACACTCATGAACCGCCGGACAGCGCTTTCCATGATTCTGCCCGCGTGGGTGGCCGCTCAACCGCCGCGTATTCTTCCGGTTCGCGGCATGTACTCGAGTCCGAAAGCGTTCTGGGATAAAGGCGCCCGGCTCGATCAATACGGCGTAAATGCGCTGTTCGTACATGGCGGCTCGATCACGCCCGCCCTGATGGAGCGGGCCGCCGCGGAAGGCGCCCGCGTGTACGCCGAATTCCCGACGCTGAACGGCAAGGGATACGTGGAAAAGCATCCCGAAGCATGGCCAGTCGACGAGCGTGGGGAGAAGTCCCCTCCCGCCACGTGGTTTCTGGGAGCTTGCCCGACTGAACCTGCGTTCCGCGCCTGGCGCATGCAGCAGCTCAATGACCTGCTCGACCGATTTGAACTCGCCGGCGTGTGGATGGACTATTTCCACTGGCACGCACAGTTCGAAGATCCGAAGCCGGTGCTCCCGGAGACCTGTTTCTCGCCGACC
The DNA here is from genome assembly GCA_035714225.1 of Bryobacteraceae bacterium. Lineage (GTDB taxonomy): Bacteria > Acidobacteriota > Terriglobia > Bryobacterales > Bryobacteraceae > CAADGY01. The sequence continues at coordinate 773 of DASTMK010000595.1, forward strand.
TGCCTGGAGGGTTTCGAAAAGGCGGCGGGAATTCGCCTGCCGTCTGGCAGCACAGCCGCTCGCGCCCGTTGGATCCTCGACCGGCACGAAGATCGCTGGCGCGAGTGGCGCGTTCAACAATTGATGGATTGGGCGCGCGAGGTGAAAGACATCCTGCGGCGCAGGCGTCCGGACGCGTTGCTGGGCGTCTACCATTGCCCGTGGACGGACGAGGAATTCGAAGGTGCGCGCCGGCGCGTCCTCGGGCTCGATCTGGATGCGCTCTCCAAGGTGGTGGATGTTTTTTCGCCCATGGTTTACCACGGCCGCATGCACCGGCGCCCGGAGTGGGTCGGCGAATACGTCGAATGGCTTTCCGGCAAGCTTCCGCGCAGCGCGAAGATCTGGCCCATTGTGCAGGCCCACAACGACCCACAAGTCATCACGGCGGGCGAATTCGAAAAGGTGCTGCGGTTGGCGGCAGGCGGGACATCGTCGGGCGTCATGATGTTCACTGCCCATTCCGTTGCTTCCGATGAAGGCAAGATGGAAGCCATGCGGCGCTTCTATACCGGACAGTGATTCCGGCTACCGCGCCGCCAGCCAGTCGAATACGCGCTCCTGCGTAGCGCGCGAGAAACGATTGATGTCGGTTGGCGTCTCGAATTCCAAAGCCTCGTCCCGCCCCATCAACCGGTAGACGCGCCGCGATGCCTCTACTTCGCGTCTTACGTCTTCGACAGGCGCGTAGCGGTCGCGGGTCGGGGCGATAACCAGCACCGGGCGCGGCGCCGCCAGCGCAATGATCTCATCGTAATCGAACGGCGCGCGCGCCTCGCGCGCAATGAAGAAGCCCAGCCGCGGCAATAACCCGTGGATATGCGAGTAGTGGCGAAGCCCCTCGGTCCCGGGGCTATTCAGGCGCAGCGCTTCCACTCCGCACACCGCCGCCACCGCCCGCACCCTTTCGTCGAAGGTGGCCGTAAGCAGTCCGACCTTTGCGCCCAGCGAATAGCCGAACAGGCTGATGCGAGATGCATCGATCTCTTCCATGGCCGCGAGTGCCTCGATGGCATCGCGCGTGTCTTTCACCATCTTGCCCATCAACGACCATTGTGGATACCGCTCGTAGAACTTCTGCGCCTGGTGCAGCCTCGATCCGAAGCCGATCTGATCGAATGCGAAGACGGCGACACCGCGCCGCACCAGAGAGGCGAACGACGGACGCTGGTCCGCCAGGTAGTCCGTTGCATTCGGGTTCCACGGCGAGCGTGCGGACCAGCCTGTCGAGTAAGCATACGGGTGCAGCCACACCGCTACCGGCCACGGACCGGCTTTGGGTTTCCCGTCCGCGTCAGCGGGATAGAACAATCTTCCTGCCAGCCCATCGCCGAATGGGACTGTAGCGACGCCCATACCCGAAGCCGCTAGCCGCTGCTGCCAGTGCCGCTCATCCGTTGGCCGCCCGAACAGCGTAGACAGCCATCCTTCCCCGGCCCAGATCATGCCGCCCAGGCACTTCTTCGCCTCAAAGGGCACGTGCGGCGCCTCCGGCCCCAGCACTGCTTTAACAGCCTCACGGATCTTCTGCTTTTGCGATTCCCATTCGGCGCGTGAGGCTGGCGCGAAATCTTCCGGAGCCCGCTCCGGGAATCGGGAAGCATCCATCTTCTCTCCGGTGCCCTCGCGCCAGGTGTCGAAATCGTAGCCG
>DASTMK010000596.1:0-16086 GCA_035714225.1 Bryobacteraceae bacterium
GCCTGCGGGCGCAGGCAACGTCTACGCCGAGCCGGCGGCAGTGAATTTCCAGTCCAATGATCGCTATCCGCAAATGGTGTTCGCTTTCCTCGATACCAGCACCCGGGATGGATTGGGTGGCCGATTCGCGGTGCCGAAAAATTACGCCGGCAGCCCCAAGATCGTTGTAGACTGGTCCACCACAGCAACAGCGGGAAATGCTGTGTGGGATTTCGACTACACGGCGGTGGGTGGCGATGCGGCAGAGAGTTATGACCCCTCGGCTGATCAGCAATCGGTGACGGTGACCGATGCCGCTTCCGCCACGGCCAGGCGCCGGCAGAGCTGCGAGATGTCTCTTACCGCGAGCAATCTTGCGCCTGATGACACCGTGCAGTTTACCCTCTTCCGCGACGGGGCAGGTGGTGACACCATCGCGGCCACGCTCTATCTATTCGGCTTGTACTTCGAATTCTCTGACGTCTGATGGCCCTCCAGTTCCAGTCGACGGCGGCCAAGGTCAATCACGGCAGTGGTGCCTCCATCGATGGCGCCACAGCCTGGACGGTGTGCATGTGGGTACGGCCAGCCGCTGTATCGGGCAATGGCCAGTTCATGCACAAGCAGCAGGACGGGCTCGGCCACTCGCTGTATCGCGATGGTGCCCAGATCGGCGGCTATACCAGTTGTGCCGGCTATAGCTATGATGAGCGGATCAGTGAAGACGTGCTCACGGCGGGGCAATGGAGTTTCGTTGCGTGGACGTATTCTTTCGCTGACAAGCACAGGATCTATCACGGCACATTGGGATCCGCGCCGGCGGAGACGCCATACTCGATCACTGACAACTCCGGGAGCGGAGCTCCGGCTGATGATTCGGCGTACCCGCTGGAGGTGGGCAACTATCAGGACTCGTACCCGTTTGGTGGATCGATCGCCGGCTTCCAGTACTTCCGCCGCGTCCTGACTCCCGCCGAAATCAGGCTGGTGTGGATGCGGCCGGCTAACGCCATGCTATTTCAGCCCGCGCTGTGGTCCGAGTATCACGGCACCGGTGCACAGGCTGACTGGTCTGGCAATGGCAATGCCGGCACGGTCAGCGGTGGAGCGACGGTAGCAAATCATGTGCCGCTGGGCCCTCCATTCGGGTGGGATGACGCCACGACCTGGGCCGTCGTCTCAACCGGTACAACACATGCCCTCGCAGGGTATGTTGCCGGTTGGTCCAGTTCGACTGCGACGCTGAAAGCGAGACTGCATCTCGCCGGCAGAGCTGCGGGCCAATCCTCTCAGGTCGGGGTCTTTCGGGCACGAAAGGTGGCACGTGCCACGGCAGCGGGAAATTCCTCGAGCTCTGCTGTCATTCGTGCGATTCGTGGTGCGCGGGCGACAGCAGCCGGGGCATCGGTCGGGCGCGGGTTGGTTCGCCTGGTGCGCGCAGCTCGCGGTGTCGCATCCGGTGCTTCGTCGGCGGCTGCGGTATGGCGTATTCGCAGTGCGTTGCGAGGCGCCGCCTCCGGAGTATCCTGGGCCGTAGCCATCGTGCATGGCGCGGCCGGGGCCATCATCTCGCTCTTCGGCCGGACACAGGGCGCATCGTCCTCTGTGGGCACGCTGCGCGTTGCCAGGCGCACCAGAGCAACCGCCGCCGGCGCGGGGTCTGCCGATGCAATGCTCAGGATCGCCAGGAAGCTGGCCGGGAAGACGGTCGGCAGTGCTTTCGGGCAAGGGGTCTTACGCCGCATGCGGGCCGTAGGGGGCATTGCGCAAGGATCCTCGACGGCTCATGGCAAACTCGCTCTGATCCGGCGGCTGATTGGCGCGGCCGCGGGATCTGGCGAGACAGCAGGGCGCATGGCCGGCCGCCGCGTGCTTCGCGCCGTGGCAGCAGGAAAGGCGGGGCTCAGGGGTGTACTCACACTCATCAAGGCCAATTTCCGCGTCAGTGCCGAGCGCACGATCGTTGTCCCCTACGAGGACCGGATTATCGCCTGCGAGGCCGAGCAGCGTCTGATGACGCCACCGGCCGAGAACCGGATCATTCAGGTTTGAGGAAATGAAAACGTTCATCAAGCACGCCAATGCCGTCAAGGACTACGGCTTCGACGTCACTAAATGGCTGGCTGGAGACACGATTGAAAGCCGCACCTGGTCGGTGCCGGCAGGCCTGACGAAAGGGCAGGAGATCGCGGACGGCCCCGTGTCCGTCGTCTTTCTGGGCGGCGGCGAAGTGGACAAGACCGATCTGTCGACTTACCTTGTGTCGCTGACTATCACCACTGCTGGCGGGCGCACCGAAGTGTTCCCGTTCCGGCTACGGATCATATGACCGACAACCTGAGAACGATCGACCGGCTGCTGTACTGGCTGGGCGTATACGTCGTGATGCTGTTCGTGCTGGCGTGGGCCGCCGGCAAACCGGGCGAGGCAATTCCTGTACTGACGAATCTGATTTCGGGTTTCGCCGGAGCAGCATTCGCGATCATGCGTCTCGGCAAAGAACAGCGGTTCGAGCGGTTCAGCAAGGTCGACAAAGACCAGAAATAACCCTGGATCCGGCTCCAGCCGCGTTGCTTTCCACCGGGGATATTCCGCACTTGCGGCAATTGGTCAATACAGCGAGTTGTCACGTCGTCATCTTGGCTGTAAGTCATTGATTTCCCGTTCGACAGGCAGGCTGAATTGGTCAGAATGGCTAAACTGACCAATTCGCTACCGCCGCATTTTCCCAATGTCCATAGATCTCTCTTCCCTCGGCCCCGCCGATCTCGAGGCGCTTCACGGGGTGTTGGCAAAACTGAAAGGCGGCGCCGATAATTCGGACGTGAAGAAGCGTCGCAAGCGCCCCAAGAAGCAAGCCATACAGTACCTGGAGGAAGACGAAATCGAACGGCTCTTCCGGGCCGTGAAGGACCCGCGCGACAAGGCCATCCTGCGGGTGGCCTACCACCGCGGACTACGGGCCAGCGAGATCGGCCGCCTCGATCTGTCCGACTACCGTGTGAAGGACGACCGGCTCCAGGTGAACCGGCTGAAGGGCTCCGCCTCGGGCGAATACCACCTCTGTGCGAACGAGGTGCGTGCGCTCAAGGCCTGGCTCAAGATCCGGGGCCCGGCGCCAGGTCCCCTATTCCCCGCGCGTACGGGCAAAGGCATCAGCCGGCAAATGCTCGACGTGCTGATCCGGCGATACGGCGCCGCGGCCGGGCTGCCGTGCGAGAAGTGTCATATGCACGCCCTCAAGCACTCCTGTGGTACCCACCTCCTGAACCGTGGCGAGTCGATCGAGGATGTGCAGGATCACCTCGGACATCGCAACATCCAGAACACGCTGGTGTACGCCAAGCTCACGAATCGCCGGCGCGAGCAGCGGGATAAGCGCCTGCGGGACTGGTAACACCCAAGGCCTTCATCACGGACTCGGGCTCCCGGTCAATGACCGTGAGATAAGCCCGCACCGCGCTGTCCGGCTTCGCACGGCCCTGCTCCCACTCCTGGAGCGTGCGGAGGCTAAACCCGAACCGCTCCGCGAATTCGGCCTGGGACAGACCCGTCCTGGCGCGGACCTCCCGCACATCTCTCTCCCGTTTCGGTCCTCTGCCCTTTGTCATGCCGCATCCAGCCCTTCCGCGATCAGCTTAGCCGCGAGCGCGCTCGAATCCGTGTGTTCCTCCCTGGCGCGCTCGTCCAGGCGGGTGCGCAATTTGGCCGGTACGGGCATCACGGAGCGTTCCCCCGGCAGCGGAATTGGATCGCCGAATTCCTGCTTCGTCAGCAACACTGACCGGAGTGCGTCCTTCCCGTTCCGAATTGCCTCTTCGGGACTTGCGCCATCGGAAATGCAGCCCGGGATGTCCGGGTACTCAATCAGGTAGCCGCTGCCTTCGTCCGCCGTCATCGGGCGGACGATGAATGGATACTCATCAATTCTGGATTCTAGACCGCTCATTCTGCTTTCTCCATGCTGTCGACCAACTTCAGGAACAGCCGTACGTACACAGGCTGGATAGGCCGCGCCGCCGGAACCGGGAGGACCTCGCCGTTGGGAGCCCGGAACGTGACGTGACTGGTTCCCTTCTGCCGATATGCGATGCCGAGGTGATCGGCAATGGCTTTCAGGTCCTCGATCCTCCAGTCCCTCGGATTGTTCCGCATCTTCTGGAGGGTTTTCATCGCGCTCGGCATGATTTAACTATACGTGATTCACGTAGTATTGTCAATGGTTATCCAAGGGCAAACAGGTCGGAGTTGTACTAGAACCTTCCGTTGCCGCAGTTAAAGGCCTGCGGCCGATCCGTCGATGGCTTATTGGATGTCAAGGGAACCGCTGGCGGCAACCTGGAAGAACAAGCTCTTCTTCGGTGACAACCTCGTCATCCTTCACGAGCAGATCCCGGATGAATCCGTCGACCTGGTCTACCTGGACCCGCCGTTCAATTCCAACGCCACCTATAACGTGCTGTTTGCCGAACGCAGCGGCGCCAAGTCGAGCGCGCAGATCCGCGCGTTCGACGATACCTGGCAGTGGTCGATGGAGTCCGAGTTGGCCTATCACGAGACGGTAACTCGAGGCGGCAAGCTGGCGGACCTGTTGCAGGCATTGCGCGCGTTCCTTGGCCAGAGCGACATGATGGCGTACCTGGTCATGATGGCCCCACGGCTGGCAGAGTTGCACCGGGTGCTGAAACGGACAGGCAGCCTGTATCTGCACTGCGATCCGACGGCGAGCCATTACCTGAAGCTGCTGATGGATGCGGTCTTCGGGCCGGAGAACTTCCGGAACGAGATTGTGTGGAAGCGAACCAGCTCTCACGGGAACGTTTCGGCTAATTATGGCGACGTGATCGACACGCTCCTCTATTACAGCCGTGAACCGAAGCCCATCTGGAATCAGCTTTACGTCCCATACTCGGAAGACCACATTCGAAATAAGTTCACCTACCGAGACGAACACGGAAGGGCCTTCACCACGAGTGATCTGCGAAACCCGAGTCTCCGGCCAAATCTGATTTACGAATACAAGGGCTACAAACCTCACCCGAATGGTTGGTCTATAAGCAGGCAAAAGATGGAGCAATACGATCGCGAAGGAAGGCTGTGGTTTCCCTCCGATCCAGATGGCCGTATCCGTCTGAAGCGCTACCTTGATGAACAGCCAGGGCAGAAAGTGCAGAATCTGTGGGACGACGTCAAGCCCATCAACTCTCAGGCACAGGAGCGGCTCGGCTACCCGACGCAAAAGCCGGAAGCTCTGCTCGAACGCATCCTCCGCGCCAGCTCCAGGGAGGGCGATGTCTTCCTGGATCCGTTTTGCGGTTGCGGAACCGCAGTGCATGTGGCCGAAAAGCTCAGGCGCCGGTGGATCGGAATCGACATCACGCACCTGGCCATCACCCTGATCCGGCATCGCCTGCACAATGCCTTCGGCAGGGACCTGGAGCCGTATGAAGTGATCGGAGATCCAAAGGACGTCGAGAGTGCGCGCACTCTGGCCGTGCTCGACCGCTATCAGTTCGAATGGTGGGCGCTGGGCCTGGTGGACGGCAGGCCAGCGCACGACAAGAAAAAGGGGGCCGACCAAGGCATTGACGGACTGATCTATTTCTTCGACGACGGGACCAACGTCGCGAAGAAAGCCGTGGTCCAGGTGAAGAGCGGGCACGTGACGAGGAACCAGATCGGGGACCTCAATCACGCGAGGCAAAGGGAGAAGGCGGAAGTCGGCGTGTTTATTACGCTTGAGGACGCCACCGAGCCCATGCGGAGAGAGGCCTGCTCGGCCGGCTTCTATCAGCCGGACTACTTTCCCGGCCTGAAGGTGCCGCGGATCCAGATTCTGACGATCGCGGAACTGCTGGCGGGCAAGAAGGTCGAGTTGCCCATGGCGGCCGTGCCGGCGACGTTCAGGAAAGCGGCCCGGGCGCACAAGAACGCGGAGCCGCAACAAACCAGCATTTTTTGAAGCGGTATTCCTCGGGCCGCCGCCGTCGGCTTGCTAGGCGGCATCTTCGACACCGACGACAATCCGCTTGCCGAGGACCTCAAGTGCGGCCTGCAACTTTTCGGTTTTGGTCTCGTGCTCAGGGTCCAGCATGCGCCGCACAACCGTTTCGCGCACGCCCAGGCGCCGGGCCAACTCCGAATTGTTTATGCCCTTCTCCCGCACTGCAAGATAGAGGCCTAACTTGCCGGCGATCCAGAGGGGAAAGGTGGAAGAAATGGCTGCTGTAGCCGCTTTCGACAGTTCGGCTTATCGTAAGCTGCTGGCCCGTACGCTTCCGAAGGCCATCAAAACTCTGGAAGAGAACGAGCGCATGACCGCGGAACTGGAACGGCTCGACAATCTGGACCGTCCGCTGACGGCCGAGGAGAAGACGTTCGCTGAGCTTGTGACCGTCCTGATCCAGCAGTTCGAGACTTCGCGCTATCCCCTGGGCCACGCCGAGCCGGTGGAAGCGCTGCGGGTCATGATGGAACAGCATAATCTGCGCCAGCGCGACCTGGTGCCGGTATTCGGATCGAGCAGCGTCGTCTCGGACGTGCTGAACGGCAAGCGCGGCATCAGCAAGTCGCACGCGAAAAAGCTGGCCGAGTTCTTTCACGTTCCTGCCGACCTGTTCATCTGAGCGCCTTAGTACTTGCCTCCATTGACGCGCGGATACGCGTCTTTTAGGCTTGAGTTTGTCCGCAGTTTTGCGGCGCGGCGGCGCCGCGGTCTTGCGGCGAACCCTATGCCTGACTCCAAACCTAAATCTGAAACACCCAGCGAAGTGTGGCTACCGCGCGACAAGGCACTGGCCAACCTGGCCAGGTCGATCGACGTACTGCAACGGCATGTGAAGGCGGGCCACATCCGCAAGCGCGGGCTGGGCGCCACAGCGGTCTACAACGCGCAGGACATCCTGGCGGTGAGGACCGGTGCGCACAAGATGCACATCGAGAGCGGCGGGCAGGCCGCAGCGGCGGTGCCCTTGCAGGCGCAGGCCGATGCCTGGAGCCATCTCGCCGGGTTCCTCGCCAACCTGACCAAGACGGTCGCAGAGATCAACCAGCAGGCGGCGTTGCCTGCTCCGGAGCCCGCGGCCGAGGATGTGCCGCCTTTCGGTTACCTCTCTGTGGCTGAAGCCGCGCGGCTGGTGCGGATGCCGCGGTCCTGGATCCTGGAGCAGATCGAGAGCGGGCGGTTAGCCTACGCGGTGACCTCGCGCGGCGGCTACCGCGTGCGGCGGGCGGATCTCGAAGCGATGCCGGCGCCGGAGCGCGTCCGAAAACACGCCGCAGGGCGCTGAGCGCTTGGGCCACGGCCCATTTACCCGTATCATCAGCGATATGGGAAATCAGACATCGGCGCGCAAGCGCATCAGCTATGCCAACCTCCTGCGGCAGGCCTGCGCCTTCAGACGCAACCTCGCCTCAGCTCATCCCGCCATTGCCCTGCCGGCGAAGCTCAAGAGCATCCAGACACAAGTGCAGGCCTATACGGACTGGCTCGCGACTTTGCAGACCAAGGGATTGTTCGCCGTGACGCCCCCGAAACGGCCCGCAGCGAAGCCGAAGGCGATGGCGGCAGGGGTAGGGGCTCCGACGGCGGTCGCGGGTTCTACGGGGTCCCGGCGGCGCGGAGCGGGGCGCGCCAGCAAGGCGCGACGGGCACAAGCCTGAGTTCGAGGAATGGAAGCACGCAGGCGCATGAAGGCGATTGCGCGGCGGGGACCGCAGGTCACTCCAGCATGCCGTTGAAAAGTCCCGGCTGGGAATCCTGACTTTTTTCCGATTTCCGCCGTTTCCGCCGGACAGGCGGCGCCAGGATGGTGTCCGTTGGTTTCGGCACGATGTGTACTGGCTGGTCGGTGTTGCGGGCGTTCTCGTGCGAATCCGGAAACAGAAGCTTGTAGGCGTTATCCAGATCGGGCCAGAACTTCTCGAATGTTCTCTCGAGCACGCGATCCTTTATCGGCCGATCGGAGAGTTTGTTGAAGGATTTGACGAGATGGAACGCGCTCTGGCTATTGATGCGGAGGCCGTTGAACTGATTCAGGGGTTGTTGCAGTTCGGGATAGTCGATATCGAGCAGGATTGTGGCCACTCGGCTCTTTCCCAGGCCCTTGACCATACCCCCGGCTTCGAAATGAATCCAAGGGGCGAGGTGGTTCTCACGCGTGATGCAAATGACGCCGCAGTTGCACCGTTCCAGTTCACCAATAATTTCGGTGAACCAGATGGTGCCTTTGTCAATGTCCTCGCTAGATAGCCAGACGTCGGTACCGGGCAGCACCTGTTCAAGCCACGGTTTGAGTTCTTCGGCGAAAGTGCGGCTCTGTTCACCGGACCAACTGATGAAGATTTTCACGGCCGGGCTTACCTGCGGCACATGCTATCAGAGTGCGCTCAGGGGTTGCTACTCGTGAGGGCGCGGGGCTACCACATCCCGCCGTAGCGGTGCACCTGATTTCGCAGCCGCTGCACTAACACCTCGATCTCAGACGGCTCGATCCCGCGCAGCTCGCGCCAGGCGCTTCGCCAATCGTCTTTCGCCGCCTTAATGGCGTCGCGAAAAGTACGCCGGATAAATACGAGCACGCGACGCGGGCGGGCCACCTCCATACACAGGCGGCGGTGCTGCTCCTCGGCCTCAGACCAGGTGGAGCATCGCGCCATCTCCCACTGGTCTTCTCCAAGCCAAAATACAGCCGTTTCGAACAGGACCGGCGGGCCATCCAGCCGGAACGGTAGTCCGTGATCCAGACCGAGGAACACGGTGCTCACCTCGCAGAGCCCGAGGATCCGTGTGCGCATCACGGTTCGGTCGTTCTCCTCGAACCATCGCGCCCATTCGAGCAGGTCGTCGCAGGGCACTGGGGTTTGGCCGATGAGGGTGTAGTAGTGGATCACTTCTGATTCGTGCCCTCGACGCCCCGTTTGATTCGCTCCCGAGTGCGGCGTTGCAGCCACATTAGAGCCTCTTTGCAGTGCGTCAATGCGATGGCATTATCCCGGCATGAGAATGGTCCAGCTTGAAACGAACGCAACCGGTCTATCACGATGGCGAGCAAGGCTTCCTGTGTGATGCCATTGACGCCAAACTCTTTAATCGGGCCGTTTTGGAACAGCACGACTTGACGGCAGAAGCTCACGTCGGGTTCCGTTTGAGAGCGGGATGGATTGGTCGTGGCATCCATACCCGTGATTTCGTATCGGTGATTCGCTCCTCCTTGTCCCGGCTCGTCCGTGACGGCAATCTTCAACTGCACGGCTTGATCGCCGCTGACGACATGATCCGTAATCGTTCTCATCTGTTCCTTTCCTTGAAACATCGTAGTTGTCGGGCTTTTGGCTATCGTTCATACGAGGTCCTTCAGCCGTTTGCCGATGAGCGCCCACGCGACGCGGGCGGGCCACCTCCATACACAGGCGGCGGCTCAGCCGCCTCGGCCGCCTCGGTGATGGCACGGGCGAAATCGCGCGCCTGTTCGGGCGACATCTGGCCGATGATCTGATCGCCGCGAAGCAGTTGCACGAACGGCTCGCCGCGCGGACTGACGCCGCACTGGTGCCAGAGGATATCGTAGTTGTCGGGTTCTTTGTTAGGGTTCATTTGAGGTCCTTCAGCCGTTTGCCGATGAGCGCCTGGCAGATTTCGTCCACCTGCTGATTGTGAACATCGCACTCGATCACGCCGATCGCCCACTCCAACATGTTGCGCAAGTCGCGCACATACTCCGGCCCGCCGTGGCACTTTTCGGGCTGGGTTTTTATCACCGTCAGCGCCTCGCCGAATTTCGCAAGAAGCCGCGTGCGGGGATCCAGACTGAAATCCAACTCGTCGAAATGCCGGCGGGTCGCCTTGTGCTGCGGAGCGTGCTCGTCCCAGGTCTGGCTCATGTGTCGTGCTCCGGATTCCATCCAAGATCGGCTATCGCCGCGAGCATCGGCGTGGTGGATACCTCCTGCTGGAGCAGTTCGGCGAACTGGCGCGCGATGCGGGCGCCGGGGCCGGTGTTGCCGGGATGCCGCGCGGCAAGCTGGAGCTGGCCGAGCACGCTCCACGCCTCAGTGTAGGTCAGCGCCACGGTGATGCGGCCACTCTGGCGCTTCAGGTCCTCGCGCGCCACGTCGAAGAGGTCAGGCCGGTCAGGCATCTTTCATCGTCCGGAACTCCTCGGGGATCTCGATGGGTGTCCAGCGTGGGTTCGTAGCGTTCAAATCATTGGTGAATTTGATCCAATGGCAGAACAACGTCTTGTCTCCTTCCCGTGTTGCGGCGCCGGTGGCATAGACGATCAGGAACAGGAGCTGGCAGAAATTTTCGCGCGTCATCTCCAACGTGACGCGGTCGCCCTGCTCGGTGTAGGTCACTGGATTGGTCCTCCTACCGCCGCTCGCTGCGGCTGTAGCGCGCGCCTGAGTTTCTCGCGCAACTCCGCGGGCAGCAGTTCTTCGTGAATAAAGGCACCGGACGGACAGACGGCTTCGCCGGCGACGGCGAGATTCAGTTCCAGCTTTTCCGCGGCGGTGAAGTCCGCGCGGATCCGCTCCCAGGTGTCCATGCGTAGCAGGATCATGCCGCTCCTCCTCTCACGTGCACGCCCGCGTCCCTGACGGTGCGCGCTCCACAGTGCGGACACTGCTCGCCGTCGAGCAGGCCGTACATCCAGCCGCGATTGCAGGCGCCGCACAACCACGGCTTTGTCGCCTGCCACTTGGGGAAGTACAGGCATTCGCGGCGCTCGTGCGTATGGGGATCTTCGACGATCATCATTGTTCCTTTTTCGCCAATTTTTGCCGCTCCGCACACAGGCGCTCATCGCGGCAGCGGCGCTTGCCGCCGGGCAGCCGCACATAGTCGAGCGTGCTGAAGAAGCGGCGGCCGCAGAGGGCGCAGGGGATCTCAGGGCGTTTCATCGGATTCCTCCGCGTAGAGCGTCTGCTGGCGCGGGTCCGGAGGGTGCCGCCGCTTACGGCCGGTCTGGACGGCGATTTCGTCCAGCCAGATCTGATACGGGTGATTCCGGCGGGCGCCGAAGGGATAGGCATCCCGCAGCGCCGCGCGGATCTCGGCTTCCGGCCGCCCGGCGGTGTCGGCGAGCACACGGCGGATGATGGGGGCCGCGTAGCTGCGCCAGCGGGAGGTCATGACGAACCTCCGCCGGCGGTCCCGGTCCGTGTGCCCTCGTCCGCGACGTCATAGCCGCGCTTTCGAAACTCCGCTATGAGTGTGATATCGTCCATAGCCTCCACGATGCTCATGGCCGCCACCCAGACCGCTCTTGGGGTGGCAAGCCGGACGGGACACACCGGCGGCGAGCAGTCGCACTCCTCACAACCCAGGAAGTGCTCCAGAGCCAGCAGCGCGCCCACCCACAACTCATGCGCCTGTATCTGCTCCGGGTCGCCGAACCGGAGCGGCGGCCGCAGGACCTGTTGTGCCTCGGCAATAGTCATCACCGGAAATACTCTCCTTTCATGAACCGGATGAACGCGTCGCCGGCGCGTCGCCAAAATGCATCCCAGGCGGCGCGGTCCTCGAGCGCGCGGTTCACCACCTTGCGGCCCTCGGCGGTTTGCATCCAGGTGAAGGCGGCCGCAGCGGCGTTGGCGACGGCCGTGATCGCCGCCAGGACCTCGGAGGGTGTCGGGATCATGATGAGCCTCCGCCGGCGGTCTTGGTTTTGTTTGCGTGGGCCGCTAGCGTGTCGCGTGCCCACTGGTGTAGTCCGCTGCCAGCTTGGGGATCTGAAAGGATATCTCTGGCTTCGGCGATGAGTGCGGCGATGTCTTCCGGGCTGGATGGCGCAGGTGGTAATGGCGCGGCGCTGGAGCGCTGGCGGCGCCGCTGGATCTCCTGGTATGTATTGCCAATGTCCCCAGCAAAGTGCTCGATCACGCCGAGCGATGTGATAATCCGCCGGCGGAGCCGTATCCGCTGAGTGAGCCACTCCACCGGCGCGCCGCGAAGCTTGGCGTGGATCCGCTGAAGCAGCCGCCGGGAGGGAACCTCGCCCAGGTCTTCTATCAGATCCTCGGGGATGGCTTGCCGGATGGCTTCGAGTTCGGGTTCGGGCGGCAGGGTGTCAGTCGGTCGGTCTGCTGACTGACTGACTGACACTGCCGTCGTCACGGTCGGAGACGACGACGACGGCTCCTCAAGCCCGTCCCTTTTCTTTCATCCTTATTCGGGGGCGCCTGCGCGCGGAGACCTTTCGCGTAGGCGCGCAGCGACAATTCGGCCTCCATTGTCACGCGCGCAAGGCGTTCCAGCTCCAGAATGTCACCGCGCGCAATGACAAAATCTTCCGAAAACCGTATCCGGTAGTGCTTCAGGAGGGGTCTGAGGTCGGCGGGGCACCACTCAAAATTGTCACCGCGCGCGGTGACAATTTTTTTCACGTCCACATTACGAGGGACGGCCCAAGCATATATCTCCACACGCCCTTTTGTCGAGCCTTTGCAGTCGGCGAGGCCGTAGCCTTCCAACTCTGTCATGTGGCGCCGGAAGTGTTCCCTCCGGATTCCGGTCTCCGCGCAGATGTCCTGCGGCGTCAATGGTACACTTTTGCCGCCCTCCACCTTTACCGCGAGCTCCTGCCGGAAGGCCATGGTATGCAGGCCGAGACAGATGTGGATACGCGCAGCCGGCGAGAATGCCTGACTCTTCATGGCGCGTCTGGCGCGAGGTTTCGAGTCTACGAAGTACTCGCCCTCTCGGACACCCAATTGTGCGAGCCAGCCCGGCACCTTGTTGTTGGTACCAGTACTCATTCGGAGCCTCCGCGGCGGGATTTAGTTCGGACTTTACGTCCAATCAAAACATAGCCATTCGGGGTCTGACCGGAGCCGGCATGGACCTCGATGAAGCCACGTTCGGTGAGGCTGTCCACTGCATCCTCCAACCGGCGGGGAGACAGGCCAGTGTGTTGCGAGAGCGCCTCGAAACTGCGGCGCATCAATGTGTTGCGGGAGTCGGGCGATTCGCCGATGAAATACAGCAGCAGTCGAACTTCACCCTCCTTAAGGGTTGGCGCGATGCGCTGGAGCCAGGCCAAAAGACGATCAGCGGAGGGCATCCATCACCCCCACACATGGCTCAATGGTGCTTGCGTCCACGCCTGTGCAAGGTAACACTGGAGATGCAGAACGGCACTCCGGTGTCGCCTCTGTATCCTCTGGCGTGGCTGCCTGGATTTCGCGGCGTTCAATCTTGGCGGATTTGGCCGCGGGGTTCAAAAACTTCGTCAGAGGCGGACTCTTAAGGTGCGTATAATTTTGAGTTATGCTGGCCAATTGCGAACACAGCCGAACGGAGGTAATTGCCAGGCGGGACGGCGTCGATTACGTACGATGCCTGGGGTGCGGACAGGTGTTTGAGGCCGATGACCTCGACCCGGTTCCGGCGAGCGAAGAGGACGATCAAGCGCTCTGAAATGTAAACTTCTGCGCGGGTCAGTTTAAACGGGGTACTGGAGCGGATTCGGTCAGTGTCCTGAGACCGGGAGATATTCTCAGCCCGGCATCCGGACGTTTACCTCGCCCAGATGTGCGAACATAGACTTGTACTGGCGGCTCGCAGCATAGCGCGTGCTGAATGGAGCTAGTTAAGAGCGCACAAATAAGGCATCTGACGATTGACCGGCTCCTCTGTTAATTCGTCTGTCCAGCGTACCCGCAACGCCCTGAAGATCGTTGCCATCGGTGGCGGCACGGGTTTATCCGCACTCCTGCACGGTTTGAAACCGCATGTGTTTGAATCCCCTAACGGTTCACCCTACGTTCGGAGGCCCCGGCTCGAAATTACGGCGATTGTAACAGTGACCGACGACGGAGGCAGCTCCGGCCGGCTCCGGCGCCAACTGGATGTGCTGCCGCCTGGGGATATCCGCAATTGTATGGTGGCGCTTTCAGAGGATGAGGCACTGATGTCCCGGCTGTTCCAGTACCGCTTTTCGAGCGGACACGGCCTGCGCGGGCACAGCTTCGGAAACCTTTTTCTCACGGCGCTTACCCATTTGACCGGCGATTTTCCGTTGGCCATCAAACTTTCCTCCGACATTCTTGCGAGCGTCGGCCGTATTTATCCCTCGACGGCCGAGAATGTAGTCCTTCGGGCCACGCTCGAGGACGGGTCTACCGTGCTGGGTGAGACACAGATCAGCCGCAGTACCTCACGGATTGAGCGGATTTCGCTCGAGCCACGCAGGTGTAAACCACTCAAGGAGGCCCTTCGCGCCATCGAGGAAGCGGACCTTATCACGCTGGGTCCGGGATCTTTGTTCACCAGCGTTGTCCCGAATCTGCTGGTGCAGGGAATCCCCAGTGCCATCCAGCACTCCCCGGCGATCAAGGCGCACATCGCGAACCTGATGTGGCAGCCGGGCGAGACCATGGGGTTCACCGTGGCCGACCATGTGGACGTCATCCATCGCCATGCGCGGCGTAAAATACTGGATTGCGTAGTGGTCAACACCCATCCTATTGCCGAACAGCAGAGGAGGCGTTATGCGAGAGCCCGGGTGAAATCCGTGGAAGTCGAACCGGATCGCTTGAATGCGATGGGCGTCTCCGTAATCGGAAGGGACTTGCTCGCTCCCGTGTCCGGTAAAGCTGCCATTGTGCGCCACGACCCTGCCGCGACCGCCGCTGTTGCCATCGAGCTTGCGGCCGCCGGGCGGCGCAGGCGGAATAGGCTGGCACCGCAACAAAAACACCTGGTTGGCTGAATATACGACATGTTGACGGATTTGAGAGTGGTTGTACTCGCCGCCGGACTCGGCACGCGAATGAAATCGAAGAGGGCCAAGGTCCTGCATCGGGCCGGAGGCCGCACGTTGATCGATCATGTCGTGGGAACGGCACTCGAACTGACCACCCCCGAACAGGTGGCCGTGGTGGTCGGCCATCAGCGCGAATATGTAGAAGAACTGATGGCACCCCGGCGGGTTCGCTTCGTACACCAGCAGGAGCAGAAAGGAACCGGGCACGCCGTCATGGTGTGCCGCGATACGCTAGAAAGCCACACCGGTCTGCTGCTGGTTCTTTACGGTGATTGCCCGCTCTTGTCGGTGGAAACATTGCGTGCGCTGATTGAACGGCAACGCCAGTCGTCCGCCGCGGCGACTGTCATCACCACCACTCTGGAAGACCCGACGGGTTACGGGCGGGTGCTTCTTGACGCCGGGGGCAGTGTACAGGCCATCGTCGAACAGAAAGCGGCAACGCCGGAGGAGCTTCAGGTGCGTGTAATCAACTCCGGTATCTACTGTTTTCGCTCCGATCTGTTGTGGGAATCGATCTCTTCCATCCAGCCGGACAACCCGGCGCGCGAGTATTATCTCACCGACATTGTGAAGATCTTCCACGCCTCGGGCCACAAGGTTAACGCCATGCATCTCGACGATGCGAGCGAGGTGCTTGGCATCAACACGAGAATCGAACTCGCAGAGGTTGACAGAATTTTTCGGGAGCGGAAGGTCAGGCAGTTGATGCTGGATGGCGTCACTATCGAAAAACCGGAGACCGTCACTGTCGATTTGGATGCCACAGTAGGACCGGACACCGTTATCGAAGCCTTCGCGCGTATTCTGGGCGGTACTCAAATCGGAGAAGATTGCACGGTCGGAGCATACTCCATCGTGTGCGATTCCCACATAGCGGACGGCGTGACAATTCATCCATTTTCGGTAGTGGAGTTGTCCACCATCAGCGGCGGCGCTCACATCGGGCCCTACTCGCGGTTACGCATGGGTAGCCATGTGGAGGCTGGAGCCCACATCGGAAATTTCGTGGAGCTGAAAAAGACCCGCATCGGGCCGGGCAGTAAGGCGAACCATCTCGCTTACCTTGGAGATTCCGAGATCGGCCCTGGCGTGAATATCGGCGCTGGTACGATCACATGCAACTACGACGGGGTTCATAAGCACCCGACCAAAATCGGTGCAGGCGCATTCGTGGGCAGCAACTCCACACTGGTTGCACCGGTAGAGATTGGGGCCAACAGTTATGTCGGCGCAGGTTCTGTGATCACAGAGAAGGTTCCCGAAGATTCGCTGGCATTGGGACGTGGCCGTCAGATCGTGAAAGCGGACTGGGTGAGTACGCGGCGGAAGAAGCGGG
>DASTMK010000597.1:0-9895 GCA_035714225.1 Bryobacteraceae bacterium
GCGCGGGTGCTGGTTCTGGCGGGAGCGTTGATGGGCGGCGAGATCGAAAAAGCGGTCAGGGAAGTACGCGACCGGGGGTTGCTGGTGATCAGCCTGAACATGGCGGGAAGCGTTCCGGAGGCGGCAGACCTGGTGGTAACCGATCCGGTTCAGGCAGGAGTGATGGCGGTGATGGCTACGGCCGACACCGCCAAGTTCAACATCGAGCGGCTCAAAAGAAGAGTCTTCTAAAGCTTGTTGAAAACGTAGAAATCCGCTTGCTAACGCGCGCGGCTCAGTCCCAGAGCCGTGACCGTGAGGGAGCGGTGGCTCCCAGACTTCCTGAAAACTACTCCACCTGGATTCCGAATTCCCGAAGAGGCGCTTCGGTCTGATCCGGTTGATAGATTCGTACCCAATACCGGCCTGCTTCCAGACCATCCTTGATAGAGACCACGAGCTTGTTGGCGTCCGGTTTCGCTTCGGACCGGTAGACCACATCTCCTTCCCGGTCGACGATTTCCACACGGTAAGCTTCAGCAGCCGGTACGCCTGTCAGGTCTGCCCGGAGTTCTACGCGCTCGCCGGAGCGTATCGCGGCAGGTCCGTTGCCATCACCGCTACGATAGGCCATCAGCTCAACACTTTTTACGCTGGTGCCGCTTTCCTGTTGCGTGGGAATCCATATCGCGAGCAGCGCGATGGCCGCGGCCACTGGCACCCAGGCCAGTTTCGGTACCTGGGGCAAGGAGAGGTTAGCGAAGATACGGTTCAGAAGGCTGCGCCGGGCGGGCGCGGGATCCTGTACAGCCTGCCGGAATGCGATGAGGAAGGTCTCAGTTTCTTCGAGCCTGTCCCGGCATTCCGAACAGATCAGCAGATGCTCTTCGAGATCGGCTGCTTCGGGCTCGAGCAATTTGCTCATCGCATACTGTTCGAGCAATTCATCGCTCGCGTGAGAACCTGTCATATCGTCCACCATCATCATAAATGAATGATGTCCTCCATCTGTTGTATGGAGTGCGGTTAACGTGAGCTAGCTCTCAGAAAAACCGAAAGCTGGCGCCGGACCTGTTTCTTTTTGCCGAGGTCGCCAAATCGTCCCTTCGCCCGTGATTTCAACAACCTGAACTGTGTTTCCGTAAGCTCCATATCCGCGCAGATTTGTTCCTGGCTTTGCTCCAGAAGATAAAAGCGGGTAAGAATTTCGCGATCTCGTGTCGCCAGTTCGCTCAGGACGGTTTTCATGAGATCGGCCTTTTCCTTTGCCACGATGCGCTGCTCCGGATTTAAGGACGGATCCACAAGCCGGACGCCACTTTCGATGTCCACTTGTTCCCGCCGGGCGTGCACCGCCCGGTCGATGTGGCCGGCCACCTGGCGCCGCACGATGGTGCGCACGAAACCCATCAAGCGTTGGGGGTCCCTCAACTCTCCGCGACGGATGGCTTTTACGACGATTAAAAACGCGTCGTGGACTTTATCGTCCAGCTCCTGCGAACCTAACGAACGGCAAAGGAAAAAGCGGATGCCTTTGGAGAACAACTGATAAAGCTCTTCCATTGCATCTTCTTCCCCCGCCTGGATGCGTTCGACAAGACATGTCCAGTCCTGCGCCGCTTCCGGGGTTGGGCCTGCGGGGGAGGGCGGCAAATCGTTTTCTTGCACGTCACTCTCCTTAGGATCAACGAGAAGATCCGGCTGGCATGCGATGGGCGCCATAAATTCTATTCCTTTCCAACTACAAAATACGCCGGCCAATCTCGTGCGTGCGTCTGGCCAGTCTCTTCTTTCAAAAAATCTCTCTGTGCCAGATGCAGGGCTTCGGCGGCACGAGCGCCCGCCGACCCTCCCTTCAACTGGTGTAAGTGCTCATAAAACCGCACCAGTAGCTTGCCTTCGTCGTCCGTAACCGGCCAGTGGGTCGCCGCGACCGCTCCGGCGCCACCATGCAGCCATGCCCTGGTCAGACCCATCAGGCCCGCGCCGGGCAAAGCCTCACCCGTTCCGGAATTGCAGCCGCTCATCACGACAATTCCGGTTTGGAAACGAAGCGCGGAAATCTGGAGCGGTCCTACGAAATCACCTGAGCCATCGGGCCCGAGCGACAATGCAATCATCGCCTCTTCGGGGTTCACCGGAGAGCTTACTACGTGGGAGGCGATGTGGACTACAGCCGGTTTCCGGGCGAAGGTGGCACGAATGGAATCCCAATTTGCCTCTGCGCCCGCCAGCAGTTCCGGCTTGACGCCGCTTTTTGCGGCCCAGACATTGGCGCAGGCCCGGATCTCGCGGCCGGTTCCCGGTAGACGAGCCAGCTCAAAAGACCGGCTCCCCTCCGCATCGACAGCCCGGCCGAAAAGAGAGAACAGGGATCCGGTTTTGCGGGCGGAGCGCGGTGTCCGCGGCCCCTGCCAGCGCGAGTCGGCCTGGTTGTAGATTGGATCGCCGGCGGCGACAAAGAGTCCACTGTCACGCACGTCCGTGCCGGGTGTTTTCAGGATCGCCGGCATGACAAGCAGTACATGATTTTCGACCAGGTACCTAGGCTTTTCGTCCTCGAAAGAATCCACGAGCGCGGCAAATGGCAATTTGTAAAGCGGCCCATCCAGCAAAATCTTCCAACGTTTCCGCGCGAGTGCCTGTTCCGGCAAGTCGTCGAAGAGCGTCCGGTAGAGTTCAACTCCCTGTGTAGCGGCGGTGGTGGAACCCGTCTGGACGGCGTGTTGGAAGCCGGCCACCTGGCGGGCAATGACCTTTTCCGGAGGCAACGGCCGCAACTCCAAATCACGATCCGTCAGAGCCCACACGACGGACACGTTTGGTGTGATGTGGAAGCTCAACAGTAATTCGTCCCGGCCAAGCCCGAAATCGTGCACCGCCCCCGGAGCGGAGGGATGTACTACGTGCGCTTCCAAACCCGCGCGCGCTTCCATTTCATTGAGCTCGACGTTTAGCCGGTCGATTCTGTCATCCACCGCGGCGGTCCTGTTACGGAACGCTGCGGCCTGTGCGGCGCGAAGCTGGGCGAGCCGTTCCCAATATTCGGCGGGCAAGCGGGATTCGAGGTCCCCAACACGATCGCGAAGCGCCAGCGCGCGAATCTCCTGGGCAGCTTGGAGACCCATTTCCGCGTATCGCCTGACGCGGGTTTCCAGATACAGCGCACAGGCGGTCTCGATAAAAGACGAGTAGACATCGTGTAGTTCGACGTTGCTGCTGTTCTTCAAAGACGCAACCGGAATCACTTCCAGGCGCGCCACACGGACCATATCGATAGCCGTTTGAAAATCGCCGAGCGCTTCGCGAAGCTTCCCCCCGGCTTTTTTCACCAACCCGCGCCTGTGGTACGGCGTCCAGAGCGGCATTTGAGCGCTCGCCTGCCGCGACGTTTCAATGGCGCGATTCATGAGAACTTCGGCTGAGTGCAGGTCGCCCTGTGCGAGACGCAGTAATCCCAATTTGGGATAGGAAAGAAACAGGTCCTTGCCGCCATTCAACTTCCGTAGCCGGAAAGCGTTCGTCAGCGCGATTTCGGCGCGGTCCAGGTCTCCCGCCCGTTGCCATGCCTCGCCGAGATGGTCCCAGGCCAGCGCCTCCATTGCCGGATCGGCTTCGGCATCGGCCGTCGCGATCGCCGCTCCAAAATACCGGGTAGCGGCGGCGAGATCGCCCAGGTAGCTCTGGATTCCACCAGCCAAAATAAACAGTCGAGCCCTGACCGCATTCGATGTCTCCGGGGCCAGGCCGTCGAGCGCTTGCTGGACCTCTTCCCAAGCACCTTTTTCATCTCCCATTTGGAGATATATCGACGCGATGTTTCCCGAAATGGCCGGGCCACTCTCCGCATCGCCTGCTCTGGATGCAAGGTCCTTTGCCCGGATATACACCTGCATTGCACGCCGATATTGCAGCAAATACAGATGTGCGGCACCCAAATTGTTGAGAACACGAATGGCTGATGCAGTATCGCCTTTTTCAAGAGCCATGTTAAAACCCTGCTCGTAAAGCGCTGCCGCCTGGAGAAAACGGCCTTTTCCGAGGCTGTCAAACGCTTTCTGGCGGAGTTCACGAAAGGCGGCATCATTCCAGAGAAATGCTTGGGAGGAGTTGGAAGAGAGTGAACGGACCGGTCCCGGCCGGCTGCTCACATTTGGTAGGAGCAGCAGCAGGAAACCCGTCGCTGCGGCGGTAAATCGCACGAGATGAACAAGAGAGAGAAAAGGAACGGGGCTGGCTCCTAAGGAGTACTCTTATCAGATGTACTCCTCAGAAGTATACCAGAGCTAATAGTCCGAAGAACGGATTTCCGTGAAGGATAGTTAAGTTAAATCATGCGCCTGTGGGAGCGCATCGAATTGCAACCTTGCAAATTAGAGCCACAGACCGGGAATGACGATGATGATCGGATCGGATCCCATGTTTCTGTTCTCGGAAGCGCACGATGCGTTGATCGCTTGCTACGACTTCAGAATATCCGGCCAAAAAAACAAAAAGAGGCGCTATGGTTTGGAAATGCTTGATAAATGGAGACATTCCTCCGGAATTCAGTCGGTGATCGCTCTCGCCGGGAGATTATAATTTTAGAATTGTGCGCTGATCCGCCGCGTCGCGCGCAGCCAGCACGATTTCGTTGGTGCGGTATATGTCTTTGAGCGTCAGGGTAGGTTCCTTCCCGGCGTATACCGAGAGCAGATAGTCGATGAATACGGAACCCCCGGGCGGAAGATCGGAGATCACCCTGGGTTTTGCTTTGTCCGTCATGACCGTTACGCCGGTGGCGGCCATGTATTCCGCCACGCCCTTCGTTCCTGCAAGGCGCAGCCGGTCATCTCCGTGTGTCGGTGCCGATTCGGGGCGGAAGTAATCCATCCGAAGCGTTGCGGTGCCGCCGTTGTCGAGTTGGAAGATGCTGGCGGTGGTGTTTTCCATGGCCTTATTGCCGGGCGAACCGACGATGCCCTGAAACGACGCCGTAGCCGTGAACTCCCGCCCGCTTGTCCAGCGCATCAGGTCCACCATATGGATGCCGATCCAGGGGATGGTGCCGCCATAGGTCTCGGAGCGCAGCATCCACTCGGGTCTGCTTCCGGCCTTGTAGGATTTCTGAGCGGAAATCAGGGCGATTTCACCGAGCTCACCGGAATCCACAATCTGCTTCAGCGCCAGATAAGAAGGGGAGTAGCGCATCGGCAGCAGCATTCCAAGTTGGATGCCGGAGGCGGAGACAGCCTGCTTTACGCGCTCGAGATCGGAAGTCACAATCGCCAGCGGCTTCTCGGCGATTACGTTGAGCCCGCGTTTCGCGCTCGCGATGACGGCTCCGGCACGCTCTCCGTTGTTATTGCAGACGGCAACAACGTCGACTTTCTCCCCGTCCAGCATGCGTTCGTAATCGGTGAACTGTTTGGCGCCGGCGAGGCGCGGATTTCGCGCAGCCCTTGCCATCGCCGCGGGCTTGTCCGATATGGCGGCTACCTCGACGTCGGGCAAACGGGAAAGGACGCCGGTGATTTCACCGGGGTGCCCATCAAAACCGATAATGGCGATCCGGACCTTGCGCGGCAAACGCACTTCGCTTCGAGGTTGCTGGGCAGACGCGATGGCCGCGGCAGCCGCGGAGAGGACGGCTCGCCGGCTGACCGGTCCGAGGGCTGTTCTTCTGTTCATGGTGCGATTCTCCCACACCGCACGCGGGTGGGGGCGCTTTATTATGGTGTTTTGGCTTGCGCGGCTTCCGGCAACAGATCGACGCAGTCGATTACTCCGATGACCGCCATGTCAATCGGTGACTGGGGCCGCCCCACGCTGGTCATGGCACTGAAGCCTTCGGTAACCAGCAGGACGCGATCGCCAACGCCGGCATCGACGGAATCGAGCGCTACCACGGCATCGCCGCGATCGGTGCCGTCCAGGTTCAGCGGCTGAACCATCAGAATCTTTCGTCCTTCATGGCTCGCATGTTTGCGCGTCGCAACCACCTCACCGATGACCCTCGCGATCAGCAATGCTTCAGCCCGCTTCCTTCGTCCGCTTGATCGTAAGCTCATCCACAATGCCGACGATCGTTGAATCCGCCGGAACTTCGTCCGGCAGGAAAGGAAAAGTCGACTCGCGGCCGCGGCACCAGTAAACCAGTTCGCCGGCGCCGGCGCCCGTGCAATCCGCTACGACGATTCTCCTGCCGGTGGGTTTGAGCTCGGGAGTCAATGGCTGGACGATGAGCAGCCTGTGCCCGTCGAGGTTCGCGTTCTTTACCGTAGCCCAGACTTTACCTACCACTTTGCCGAGATACAAATCAGACTCTCAATCCAGGCTGATGGTGTCCACGATACCGACAATAGCGGTATCCACGGGCTTATCCTTGCAGCCTTCGGCCATTCGCGCGGAGCTGCCGGAAACGACGATCACCGTTTCGCGGAAACCGGCGCTCACTGTGTCCACAGCCACTACATAACCCGTCTCATCGCGGCCCTCCGGTGAGATCGGTTTCAGAACCAGCAACTTCTTGCCTTCGAGCCGGGGATCTTTTCGGGTGGCCACCACAGTGCCTACAACACGCGCCAGTATCATAAATGTGAGCCAACGGCGAACCGTTCCGGCGGAAGCTGGACCGTGCGGTTCGCCGGAACGTTACTTCGAGTTCGATTTTCCGATCGGCAGGACGTCTTCCAGGCTGGGATGAGGACGCGGGATGACGTGAACCGAAATCAGTTCGCCGACGCGGCGAGCTGCCGCCGCACCCGCATCCGTAGCGGCACGCACGGCCGCGACATCGCCCCGCACTAGGGCGGTGACGTATCCGGATCCGATCTTTTCCCATCCCACCAACGTTACTTTGGCGGCCTTCACCATCGCGTCGGCAGCCTCGATCATTGCGACCAGGCCCCGCGTTTCGATCATTCCTAAAGCTTCACCCATTTAACCTCCGCGGCGCGCCGTAAGCCCGCCTGAATTTCAAGCCACGCCCCGCATTCTCAGCGCCTCGTCCACCAGCGCCACCAGTTCATCGCGGGTCACAACAAATTTGCCGGCATCCGCATCCTCGGCCGCCACCGGACAACCGGGCTCCACTCCGGCGCGGGCCTTTACCCCATACCGGGTACGGGAGTCGAACAGTTTCTCGACCTCCTGTTTCGGCAAGATCGTCGCGCCGCCGAGCAGTTCCGCCACCAGAGAAATGCGGGCGTAGTGCTCCGTAGTCTCCATTTTGAAGAAGGCTTTATAGACGTCCTCGCCGTAGCACACCGCGCCGTGATTCGCCATCAGAATCGCATCGTACTTGGGAATGTAGGGCAGCATCGGGTCCGTGAGCGCGGGCGTGCCTGGTAAACCATAATCCGCCAGTGGGACGCAGCCCAGCCCGATGATCACCTCCGGCAGCAGCGCCAGGTTCAAAGGCTTCCCCGCGGTGGCAAATCCGGTGGCAACCGGCGGGTGCGCGTGCACGACGGCTTTGATATCCGGGCGCATGCCATAGATGGTCAGGTGCATGGCCATCTCGGAGGTGCGTTCTTTGCGGCCCTCCAGCTTGTTACCTGACATGTCGCAGATCACCAGGTCGTCGGGATGCATCATGCCCTTGCTTACACCCGTGGGCGTGCAAAGGATCCTCTCCTGATCGAGGCGGATGCTGATATTTCCGTCGTTAGCTGCAACCCACCCTTTTTGGTAGACAAGGCGACCTACGTCGACGATATCCTGTCGATATTCCCGTTCCGTCTTGGGCATCCGAACCCCCGATTGTACCAAAGTGCATGCAGCGCACGTCCAGTTTGAAAGATACCGGGCAGGAAAGCGGATGAAGCGTGAGCAGCTTGAATTTACATACATTTACACCTCGCCAATATTCGCTTTACGTTGCCCCGGTAACGTGAAATACAGGAGGACATGTAAATGTCGATCGGTAAGAAATGGATGACGTTCGCGACCGCGGGAATTGTCTCAGCGGGTCTTCTATTGGCCCAGGGTCCGAGCACCAGCCGCCGTGGCGGTCCAGGAGGCGACCCTGGCGCGCGGAAGGAGCGAATGAAGGGATTCATGGCGGAGTATCTCAATCTGACGGAATCCCAGAAGCAGCAGGCTGAGCAGATTTTCCAGGCTGCCAGGGATTCCGCGAAGCCGTTACGGGAGCAGATGAAAACGGGTCACACACAAATGACCGATGCGATTAAGACCGGCAAATCGGATCAGGAATTGCAGGCCATTGCGGATGCACAGGGTGCGCTGATGGGCCAGGTTTCGGGCATCCACGCCAAAGCTACCGCTAAGTTTTACGCCATTCTCGATCCGGCGCAAAAAGAAAAAGCCGAGAAGCTTCACAATCGCTTCATGGGCGGTATGTTTGGCGCCGGTCCCGGTGCTGCGCGGGGCGGTCCCGGCATGGGGCGGTCTCGCCAGTAAAGTCAGTAGACAGAGGGGCGGGAGCCCGGAGGATGGCCCCGCTCCAATCCCCTTCTTTCTCCTCGGGGAGTTCCACGCCGCCGCCGGTGTTATAATCGAAGCGATTCGCTTTGTCCCGGCAAGGGAGCGGTGTATCTTGCCACCACGATGGATCTGGATCAGCTCCATACCTTTCTAGAAATCGTCAGGCTTAAAAGCTTTTCCAAAGCTGCGCAAACCTGCTACCGGACCCAACCCGCCATTAGTGCGCAAGTCCGCCAGCTCGAACAGGAACTGAATGCCAGTCTTTTCGAACGCCTGGGTACTCGAATCGCTCTAACGGCCGCCGGAAAAATCTTCGCCGAATACGCCGCGCAGATTCTCGATCTCAGGCGGCAAGCCCAAGACGCTATCAATGAGCTTGAACGGGTGCCTCGGGGAGAACTGGTTATCGCGGCCAACGAAGCCACCTGCATTTACGTGCTGCCCGTCGTATTTTCCGAGTACAAGAAGCAATTCCCGAACGTTCAACTCCACGTGGACCGCTCGTACGGGTCGCGCGTGGTGAGCGCGGTTCTCGAGAACCAGGCTGATTTCGGCATCACCCAATTACCGGTGCAAGAGAAAAAGCTTCAGGTGGTGAAGATCCATTCCGATGAGATAAGAGTGTTGGTACCTCCAGGACATCCGCTGGCCAGACGCACCTCCGTTGTGGCGCAGGACGTTATCGGCTGCCCGTTGCTGCTGCCGAAATCCGGCAACACCCGCGCGCGCCTGAACGCCTGGCTGGAGCTGGTGGAGGACCATATTCAGATCTCCATGGAGTTGGATTCGACCGAGATGATCAAGCGCTTCGTCATGGCGGGGCTGGGGATCTCGTTCGTGGCCGCCTCAAACTGCCGTGAAGAGACGGCTTCGGGCAGGCTCGCCACCGTTGCGCTCGCGCCGGAACCCATGATGCGCCGGCTTGGGCTAATCTACAGAAAGGACAAAGCGCTCTCCAAGGCGGCGCTGGGTTTCATCCAGGCAACCCTGGAATACTCGGCGTCGGGGGAGCTCGCGGTCCCAAATTTGAAACTGGCTTCCACGTTATGAGCGGCTCAACGTTCAAGCATTCGACAATTCTCATCGCAGCGGGCAAGCGGACGGAAGTGTACCGTTCCCTCGACCAGGTTCCCCCCGCGCTCCTCCGAAAGTTGAAAGAGTGTACCGGCGGATCGAATGCCGGCACTATCTTAATTGCCGACGAGAGGGGACGCGAGGAGATTCTACGCAGCTTGCGCGACGGTGCAGGTGCAGGCACCCCGGTGCGGGACCGGCAGCGGGTGCCGCACTTCGACAGTCTGAGTTCGGGACGGGCATCGTGGATCCGTGTCCTGGAGGTTTTTATCCCCACTGCGCTGGCTGTGCTTGCACTGTTGATTCTGATGGCGGAATGAGTTCTCCGGTCCGCCGCGTGCCTTTCCGCAACCCTCTGCGATAATACGTAATTACGTGTCAGGCTTGGTGTGAACGTTCTTCGAGAACCTGCTCC
>DASTMK010000598.1:0-6404 GCA_035714225.1 Bryobacteraceae bacterium
AAAGAAGATCTGGTACGGAGAGATGCGCATCCCTATCGACAAGATCGACACGCGGCCGCCGCGCGCCGGAAACGAAATGCGTATCAACTTCTATCGCATTCAAGGGCCTCCGGAACAGCACCGGGGCATCGCCTGGCAACCTACGCACTCGAGAACCTACCACGTGCCGGAGGCCTTTGGCCGGCTGATCTTAAGCAAGTAGATGCCAGCACCGGCGGCACTTCGCATCTCGCACGTAGGGCTGCGTGGCGTGGTGGGCCGCGGCATGACGGCCTCACACGTACTCGATTTTGCCTCCGCGTTTGGTACTTTTCTCGAGCGCGGCAAACCCGTGATATTAGGCCGCGATCCGCGCGCAAGCGGCGTCATGATACGGGAAGGCGTGGTTTCGGCATTGCTGGCGTGCGGGCACAACGTGATCGACCTGGGAGTGGTCTCGACACCCGTTATCCAGAACGCCATCCGCCGCTGTGATGCCGCGGGAGGCATTTCGATCGGCGCCAGCCACAACAGCTCCGAATGGAACGCACTCAAATTTTTTGGGGCGCGCGGAACTTACCTCTCTACCGCCGAAGCCGGTGAGCTGCTCGACATTTATCACCTGAAGAATTTCAGCTTCGTGGGCTGGGACGCCATTGGAGAGCTGAAGGAGCAACGCGACGCGCTGGACTGGTATCTGGACGAACTGGCCGGAGCGTACGACCTGGCCGCGCTGGCGCGATTTTCGCTGCTGGTGGATTGCTGCAATGGAACCTCATCGCTCATTCTGCGGCGTCTGAACGAGCGCTTCGGAATGAACTTCACGTTGATCAACGCGGACATCCAGGGAGTCAGTTTCGCACACGAGCCCAGCATTAACCGCCGCACCGTGGCCCTGCAACTGGCGCCTTTGATTAAGCCGGTACGCGCGGACGCCGGCTTCCTGTTCGATGTGGATTCCGATCGGGTGGCTATCGCGACGAACGAGGGAACGGCCATCTCCGAAGAGCTCGTACTCCCCATGATTGCCGACTACCTGCTGCCGCGAGGGCCTGGCAAACTGGTCATTACCAATCTCTCCACCACCGCGCTGCTGGACGAAGTAGCAAGCTGGCACGATGGCCGTGTGGTGCGCGTGCCCGTGGGCCGGCAGGCTGCCATCGATGCGCTCGCCACTTACCGGCCGGACCAGATCGCGCTGGCCGGTGAGGGCACCGGAGCTGTCATGATGCCGCGTTTCCGGTTCGTTTACGATGGCATCGCGTCCATGCTCGGAATCCTTTCGATGATGCTGGAACGTGGCAAAACGCTGGCGGAGATTGTGGCAGGCTATCCGCGATACTCGATTCTCAAAGGGGAAGTCCCGCTGGTATCCAAGCAGATTCCGGCGCTTCTGATGGACCTTCAACGCCGGTACGAAGGAGGCACCGTGAATATAGTGGACGGGATTCGCGTCGATTGGCCCGGGCGATGGTTCCATGTCAGGGTCAGCCAGACCGAGCCGGTCGTTCGCGTAATCTGCGAGCAGCGAGGCGACCCACCGGTCGCCCTGTATGAAGAATTGATGGACCTGGCGCGCAGCGCCGCCTGATATGCCGCCACGCGAGCATCTGCTGAAAATCGGGGTTTCCGGTATACGCGGGGTGGTCGGCGAGTTCCTGACTCCCGCACTGGCGTGCGCTTTCGCACAGGCGTTCGGCACCTACGTAGGACCCGGCCGGGTTGTCATCGGGCGCGACACACGCGCCAGCGGTCCGATGCTTCAGCACGCGGTCACGTGCGGGCTGCTCGCCACCGGTTGCGATGTGCTGGATGTTGGCGTGCTGCCGACTCCAACCATTCAAATCTTTACAGGCGCCACACGCGCGCGCGGCGGCATCGCGGTGACCGCATCGCACAATCCACCCGAATACAACGCCCTGAAGCTTTTCAACGCGCAGGGCCTTTTTTTCAACCATTACGAGCGGAATGAACTGGTCGACCTGTATCATCAGAGCGACTTCCGGCAGGCCGTCAACCAGGAGATTCGCTGCATTTTCCACGATTACGATACGCCCGTTACGATGCATTTCCGGCGCGTGCTGGAACACGTGGACGCCGACCGCATTCGCCGGAAACGATTTCGCGTGGCGCTGGACTCCGTAAACGGCGCCGGATCGCTGGTGAGCTGCCGGTTTTTGCGGGAGGCGCTCGGCTGCGATTTGCATGCGATTTCCGTAGATCCCACGAAACCGTTTCCCCGCGAGGCCGAGCCGCGCCCGGACACGCTCGGCGAACTTGCGGACCTGGTGCGCCGTGAAAAATGTGAGGCCGGTTTCGGGCAGGATCCGGACGGCGACCGGCTGGCCGTCGCCGATGAGAATGGAGCCGTGCTGGACAACGACGACGTGTTGGCGCTTGCCGTGGACGCGGCGCTGCGCCGGGTTTCCGGGGACGTGGTAGTAAACCTCACGACATCAATGGTGGTGGATGATGTGGCCTCCCGGCACGGAAGACGCGTCTTCCGCGCGCCGGTGGGCGAGGCGAACGTGGTTGCAACGATGCAAAGCGTGCAGGCGGCGATCGGCGGAGAAGGCTCAAACGGCGGCATCATTTTTCCCGCGGCCCATCTTTGCCGCGACAGTTATACCGGGATGGCCTTCATGCTGGACCGCATGGCGGAGACCGGCCTTCCCATGTCGGAACTGGCGGGCCGTTTGCCGTGCTACCACCGCAAGTTTGGCAAGGTCGGTTTCGAGCATGGAAAACTGGGGCCGTTGATGCAAGCTCTCGAAGAGAGCTTCCCGGAGGCCCAGGCGGACCGGTCGGACGGCGTGAAGCTGATGTGGCCCGACGCCTGGATTCATGTCCGTGCATCCAACACCGAGCCGCTGCTGCGGCTCGCCGCCGAAGCAAAAAGTCAGGACAGGATGGCGAGCCTCTACGCGAAGGTGGTGGAGTTGCTCGAAAACTGACGGGCCTACTCGGACTTGGTGGTTTCGGGAACCCCGGATACCGGCGTGCCGGCAGGCTTTGCTTCCGGGATGATGAACGACGTCTCGCCTGGCCGCAGCAGTTTGAGGCGGCGGCGGATTTCGAGCTCCTGTTCGTCGCGGCTATCGCGCAGACGCTTGATCTGGTCGCGCTTCATCTGTATTTCCTTGATCAGCGTCGCGTTCTGCTCTTGCAATTGCCGCACCTGTTGGCGCTTTTCCAACAGCGCCGGAATGCCGCTGGGGCTACGCAATGCCACGAACGCGTACACACCGGCCAGCACGATCGCGAGCAAATAACCCGCTTTCCGGATCGCACCTGTGAATGAACCACGTTCCAAGAGAAGACTCCTACACTTGTTTATAATCTGTTTGTGGTGATTCCGCCACATAATTCGCTTCATGACAGACAAAATCGTTGTGCTCAGCACCTGCGGTGATGCCGATGAAGCCGGACGCATCGCGCGCCGGCTCATCGAGAAGCGCGTGGCCGCGTGCGTAAACATTGTCGCGGGCGTTCGCAGCATTTACCGGTGGCAGGGCTCCATAGAGGATTCTTCGGAACATCTGTTAATCATCAAATCCAGCCGTCCGGCTCTCGAGGCGTTGCAGGCCGAACTCCGCGCCGCCCATTCCTACGCGGTGCCGGAGATTGTCGCGCTCCCTATTGTCGACGGTTCCGAAGATTATCTGGCATGGCTGGGAGTGGAACTGGGCGAGACGAGCTGATCGTCGCGGCCCTACTTGCATCTTTTGCGGCTGCCGTGATGTGATGGAGCCTTCCAATGGCAGCACCTTCCCAACCTACTACCCCAGCCGGCACGGCCGTGCCCCCCACACGCACCCGTTATTGGGTGATTGTGTTCGCAGTCACACTCGCGGTGATTACCTACATCGACCGTGTGTGCATCTCACAAGCGGCGCCGGCCATCAGCCGCGATCTCGGATTGACGCCGGTCGAAATGGGATACGCGTTCTCGGCGTTCGCGCTGGCATACGCGTTATTCGAGATCCCGGGAGGATGGCTGGGCGACTACATGGGTCCGCGGAAAGTCCTCATGCGGATCGTCATATGGTGGTCGTTCTTCACGGCTGCGACTGGATGGGCGTGGAACCTGATGTCGCTGCTGGTCACGCGTTTTCTTTTCGGCGCTGGAGAAGCCGGCTGCTTCCCGAACCTCACGAAGTCTTTCACCACATGGTTGCCCCAGCGGGAGCGAGTGCGGGCGCAGGGGATCATGTGGATGAGCGCCAGGTGGGGCGGCGCGTTCACTCCATACCTGGTTGTTCTGGTTTTCCAATATATGTCCTGGCGCAGGGCCTTTGAGCTGTTCGGCGCCATCGGGATCGTCTGGGCGATCTTTTTCTACCGCTGGTATCGCGATAATCCGCGCGACAACAAGAACGTGAATGCGGCGGAACTGGCTATGCTTGAAGGGGCTGAATCCAGGGCATCCGGGCATGGCGACGTGCCCTGGGGCCGGTTCCTCAGATCGAGGACCGTCTGGCTGCTTTGGGCGCAGTATTTCTGCCTGTCCTGGGGCTGGTATTTCTATATCACGTGGCTGCCGACCTATCTACAGCAAGGGCGCGGGATTGAGATTCAGGAGAGTGCCATCCTCGCGGGGCTGCCGCTATTTTTTGGCGGCCTGGGATCGCTTTTCTGCGGCTACATTTCCACTCACGTCACGCGATGGACCGGCAGCGAGAGGACATCGAGAAAGCTTTTGTCGTGCACCGGATTCGCCGGCGCTTCAGCTCTCTTGCTGGTTTCCGTGAACCTTGCGGACCCGCTGTACGCGATGCTCGCGATGGGCATGGCGAGTTTCTCGAACGATCTCGCTATGCCGCCCGCCTGGGGAGCCTGCATGGATGTCGGCGGCAAGTACGCGGGCACGCTCTCCGGCTCGATGAACATGATGGGGAATCTCGCCGGAGCTGTGGCTCCGGTTTCCGTGGGCTACATCCTGCACTGGACCCATAGCTGGGACCTGACGTTCTACATCTCGGCGGGAATCTACTTTGCCGGGACGTTTTGCTGGATGTTCCTGGATCCGGTGACGCCGCTCGACGAGCCTGCTTAATCGAGCCAACCCGCCAGATCGACCGCGCTTTCACCATCCGCCAACCGGAACGCCGCCGCGTGCCCGGCGCGTGAATACGCCGTCTTTACCGGCGCGAACTCCGCTTCCGCCTGTCCGGCGCCCATCGGATTCCCCATTGCATCGCGAACGCCGCTGACCAGAAGCGGCCGCGGCGCAATCGCCTTTGCGGCAAGATCGGGCAGGTCGAAATCATGGAGCACGCCGGGGACGACAACGTCAATCAGGTCTTTGTGTGTTTCCGAACGCACGACGGACATATAGGACGGCACCGCGCCCTCCACCGCCACGCGTGCGATCCGGGGCTCCATCGCCGCGGCGTACAGCGCGATGACCCCTCCCTTGTTCTTTCCAAACACGGCGATCTTCGCCACATCCACATCCGGACGGGAAGCAAGATAGTCAAAGGAGCGGAGAAGGTCGGTGGTTTGCGAGCCGGCCATCGTCTTGCCGATCAGCATGGCCCGGTTCGCCGTTTGCCATTCGGCGGAATAACCTCCGCGGCGCTTGGGCGCCGCGCTTTCGCCCCAGCCGCGGGCATCGGGCGCCAGCACGAGGCGGCCTGAGCGAACGATGTTTTCGATCTGCCCGCCACTGCCGGCGCCGGCGGCCTTCCCGTCCGAATTGGCATAGATCACGGCGGGCATGCGGCCCTGGACACCGGACGGAACGAACACGAGCGCGGGAACATCGATGCCTGGTTCTGTTTCGAGAGTAATCCGCTCGATGGTGTACCCTTGCCTCTCGATGCGGCCGTGACTGGTTACCCGCGGCACGCCGGAGCCGCGAACAATGCTCAAACGGTTCCGCACGAGCTGCCGGAGATCCCCGGCATCGCGCAAAGATGCGGCCTTGCGTTTCGGAAATAAACGTTCCGCCAGCTCCCGGTTCAGCACCCGCACGGTTTTGCCGCCCAGCGACGTTGCAAGCTGCCCGGTTGGTGTGGCGTTCAGAGCCTCCTCCGGTTCGGGCTGGATTTCCGGCTCCACACCATCGTCGTCGCGCCCTTGCAGCCATTTCGCCATCCAGCGATAAGTGGCTTCGCGGCGCGGTTTCGACCAGCCATGCTCGTCGTCGTATTCAAAATACCCCGCCCTCCCATCGGCATCGCCACGCTCGAATACGCCTTTCACCTCGGCATAAGTATTACGGGCGCCCGCAATGGGGAAAAAGTCGCGGATCGCAGTCAGCATCATCACCGGTTTCGGAAAAAACGCGATCAGGAAGTCGCCGAAATCGAGGCCGGCGCGAATGAAGTCCGGAAAGTTCTGTTCCGCATCCTGCGGCCCCGGCTTCGTCCAGAGAGCGGGCCACGAGGTGATATAGCAGGAAGGCGCCGCCGCGGCGAGCC
>DASTMK010000599.1:0-4043 GCA_035714225.1 Bryobacteraceae bacterium
TCAGGTCGTCGCCTGAGAAAGGCGCCCACAATCCATTTCCGGCGAAGTACAGGAACCACGCCGCAAGGAAAAGGACCGCGGCGCAGCGAGTGTGCAGACCGTGTGAAAGCCAGTCCTGCGCTTTGAGCGGCATCTATGTCAGGTTTTTGCCAAGAGCCTTACGAAGTAGATTTTGGGTGACGCGTTGCACCCGCGCGTCGGGACCGTGGGGACGCGTCCAGTGCGACCAGGGAAGCATGTGCCCAGGCGGCGACGACAGTCCTTGCGCCCAGAAAATGGTGGAGGCGTTGAACACGAAATTTTCCTTTGGTCCCGGATAAATCGTCGCGGTCCAGCGCACCGGGCGTGTGCCGCCGCTCAAGGCGATGCCTTCGGCCACCACTTCCAGTCCGGGAATATCGGCGGGGTCGCCGTGAAATTCCCACCCGACCAGGCCGGCTACCAGGTCTCCGCTTTTCATGCCTGTACCTGTGAACACCCAGTGATCGGGCCTGGTGCAGATCCAATCTCCGCCGCCATTAAACGGATAAGGAGTGCGAGCGCCCATCAGCAGCGCTTCATCGGGTCCGGTCATCGGGAAAGGGTATTTGAAGAACTCGTCGCGCTTTGCTTTGGCGGGGCCGCCATACCGGCCCTTGCGGCTAATGATACGATTGGGCCGGCCGTCGTAGGAAGGCGAGTAGGGCGTAACGCCGAACACCGAGTTGCCGGATAAATAAAGATGGGTGACGCCCGCCTTCACCGATGCCATGGCCGCGTCGTATTGCCGCAGATCCCAGTATTCGTCGTGTCCGATACTCAAGAACACCTTTGCACGCAGCGGCTGCTTCGCATCCAGCATGTCGGCGTTGGAGCAGTACGTTACATCGTAGCCGTGCATCTCCAGCCAATAAGCCATCGGATACTCCCAGGCCAGGAACTCGCCCGAGCCGATGGTTTGCGGGTTCTCGTAAATTTGCGCGATCTTGCCGTACGGCCGGTCGAAGCTTACCGAAACATCGGGCGCCCAGGCGTGCCGCGGGTCCGTATAGAGGGAGTAGTCGTCCGGCCAGCGGTTATAGGCCTGCCACGTGTTGTCGCTGCACTGGAACAGAATATCGGCGGGCCTTCGATCTTTCACGATGAATACGATGAAGGTCTGCCATCCGTGGACGTTGCGGCTTTCGGGAATGCGTGTGAGCCGGCCCAGGTAGACGCCGCTTGGCCAATCGGCCGGGATTTTCAATTCGGCGTTCGGTTCCCAGCGGCATTCGCGTACCCGCTCCGGACCCACTTCAGGTACCGGCTGCGGTTTGCCCGCGATAGGACCAAGGGTGGTCATCTGCCGCGCACCGCGCCCGCCATAGTAGCCCATGCGGAAAATTTCGAGCGAGAACCGCCCGGCTTCGCGCAGGCTCACCATGACGCGCAGGGTCTCTCCGGCTTCGATGCTTTGATGAGAGCAGTAGCCCTCGATGTCCGGCGCCCGGAAACCGTCGCGTTTGTCCAGCCTTACCTTTGTGAGCTGCCAGTCCAGCGCTCCCGGCTTCTTGTTCTCCCGCGGTATCAAACCCGAATCGGCCTTCTGCCCCTGGAAAGCCGCCATCGGTGTAGCAAGCCCCGCCTGAATCACATTCCGGCGGCTGACACGTGCGTTTTTCAAAATTGCCCTCCGTGAGGTGCAATATATCAATAACGGCCGCTCACTGGTACCAGGTCGTCCACACCACCATCGCCGCGGGGCCACGGTTCAGGAACGTGTAATAGGGGATCAGTGTGAGATCGGCGGGTTTGCCCGGCTTGCCGTCCCGGCTCTCGATGCCGCGGTACAGCGGCTCGTCTGCAAAAGAGGTGGCGCGAGTGACACCGCGGTGCCGGAGCACGACTACACCGCCCAGCAGGTCCTTGCGAAACTCGGGCGTGAAGTCTTTCGACGGTTCCGCCGAAAGACGCAGTCCCGCTTCGAGCACTCGGACACCTGCGGGCTGATCCGTCTGTTCGAGCGCATACACCAGCGGCCCGCGTTTCACCGCCGCGCGTCCCTGGTTGTCCATGACCCGCGGGTGCGACACGATTGCCTGCGGCGTCATATCGAAGACCAGGCGCAATGTATCTCCCGCCGACCATTTACGGCGTACCGGAAGGTATTCCCCCGGCTTCACCGTCGAAGCAACGGCTTTTCCACCTGTCAGCACCTGCGTGGACCGGCTCCATCCGGGAATGCGCACAAAGATCGTGAACTCCTTGGCCTGTTCGGGATCCACTCTGATATCGACAACACCATCCCACGGATACCGGGTCGCCTGCGCGATCCCCAGAGGCGTTCCGTCCTCAAGTTTCCAATCCAGTTGGTTGTTGTCGTACAGGTGCACGTAGACACCATCGGCGCTGGTGCTGTAGAAGTATCCAGGCAGCGAAGCCAGGGTTCGATGCAGATTCGGCGGGCAACAGGTTGTGCTGTACCAGGGATTCCGGATGCTCCGGGCCGCTTCGGCCGTCAGCTCGAGCGAGTTGCGGTAACAGTACAGCGTGCCTTCGAGCGACATGCCCGAGTTCACGGAATTGTACAACGCCAGTTCCAGCACGTCTGCATATTTCGCGTCGCCGCTCGCCGCCAGCATGCGCCAGTTCCATATCATGTTTGCAATGGCGGCACAGCTTTCCGTATACGCCTTGGCGTTCGGCAGCTCGTAGGGGTCGCCAAAAGCTTCCCCTGCGGCACGCGAGCCGATGCCTCCCGTGATGTACATCTTCCCGGAGACCATGTCGTTCCAAAGCCGTTCGAGCGTGGTTTTGTAGGCCGCATCGCCAGTCTCCAGGTAGTAGTCGGCCGCTCCCGCGCATGCGTAGCCCGCGCGCACGGCATGCCCTTCCATGATCGTGCGTTCGGTAAACGGCTTCCCGCTGAACAGGTACTGTATCTGGTTGCGGGTCAGCTTCAACCGCTCGCCATCGCCGCGCAAAATATAGCCCGCGAGTTCGAGATACTTTTTCTCATCCGTGTGGCGGTATAACTCGATAAGCGCCAGCTCGATCTCGGGATGCCCGGCAAGCAGCGGGTGTTTGTCCGGACCGAAATCGCGGACCAGGTAGTCGGCGAACCGGATACCGGCATCGAGCAGTTTGCGCTTCCCCGTGGCCCGGTGATACGCGATAGCGGCCTGGAGCAGATGGCCCAGGCAGTACAGTTCGTGCCCGCGGTCCATCTCCTCGAAGCGCTGTGCTTTCCGCTCGTCGTGGTAATAGGTGTTCAGGTAGCCGGACGGCTCCTGTGCCGCGACAATGTCGCCGGTAAGGGCGTCGAATGTGGCCTCTAGCTGCGGGTTCCTGTCCGTCTGGAGAACGAACGCCGCCGCTTCCATCCATTTGTAAAGGTCGGAGTCCGTATAGAGCGGGCCGCGACGGGCAACCTTCTTCTTCCCGCTGAGGCGGCGGAAATTATCCACCACACCATGCGCTTCGAGAAGCGCGAGCAAGGTCGGCATGCTTCTGGCGGCATTGGTCGCACAGCGGGCGGACCAGAAACCGTCCGTAATCCTGACCGCGGAAACAGGGACGTTCCGCAGTTTCGCGTGCGGGGTCTTCTCCAGGTTCAGAATGTAGGAGGGATGCTCATTGGCGAGGGAGGAAAACGATAGCGCGAAAACGCCGGCAAACAGAAGTTTGCGATTCATAGAACCTCTGGCATAAGACAGCCGGAAACGCTCCACAGAATAACACGCTGGAGATACCGTATTGGCTTCATTCTCTCTCTGATAGATTGAAATTAGGGGCAACTACGGTGGCCCACTGGCACTGCACCACTTTGCCGACGTGGGAGTCGACTGCTGAGCATCCGCTTCAAGGGATCTTTCGAAGTTGAAAGGAAGCGGAAATGAATACGATTCAGGCGATAAGTTCAACCAGGACACCTGTTGATCTCGATCCGGATCAACTCGACTCACTCCGAAGGCACCTCCGGGGAAAACTGATTCTTCAGGAAGATAGCGCCTACGAGGCCGCGCGTTCGGTCTATAACGCAATGATCGACCGGCATCCTGCGGTCATCGCCCATTGTGTGGACG
>DASTMK010000600.1:0-13739 GCA_035714225.1 Bryobacteraceae bacterium
GAGGAGATCTTCGTAGCCTGGTTCCACGGATTGAAGATGGTTTCGACGAAGTGCGCCCGCCCCGCCAGCCCATCCCGTATGAGTTCAAGCGCGCGGATCTGTTCGGGAAACGGGTTCTGCTGCTCCCGCAACTCGTACCATTTGCCGCCGGACTTCGGGTACGGATAATCGCTCATCACTTTCACGACGTCGGTTCGCAGCCGCCGGTGAAAGTCGAGAGTCGCTTTGGCGTGACGTTCCCCAGGATATTTCTCGAGCCCGAAGTGGTACCAGTAGGAGAAAGGCCGCCGGTCCGGCTCTTTTCCCTCCAGCACACGGTCCACCCGCTCGCGCGATGTCATGGAAGAGGCGGCAGAAATTGGCACCGCCGCCGTGAACAGGAAAGTTCTGCGCGTCAGCATAGCTTCCTTCAATAGACCGTGCCGGCGCCGGTAATGGCAGGCTGCCGGATCTCGATGCATCCCTTACCGGTGGGAAGGAGCTTGCCGGGATTCAGACGGCCTTCGGGATCGAACAGGGCCTTCAGGCGGCGCATCATGTCGAGAGTTTCATCGGAGAACTGTTTGCTCATCAGCTCCATTTTTTCCATCCCCACACCATGCTCGCCGGTAATGGAGCCGCCCACGGAAACGCAGTATTCCAGGATGTCTTCCCCCGCGCGCTGCGCCTGCTTCAACTCGCCGGGTTTTCGGGCGTCAAACAGAATGATGGGGTGCATATTCCCGTCACCCGCATGGAAGATGTTGCTGATCGTCAACCCATAACGCTTCGAAACACCATTGATGTAGTGAAGCGTCCGGGCGATTTGCATTCGCGGCACCACACCGTCCTGCACGTAGTAGAAAGGACTGACGCGGCCCACGGCGCCGAAGGCGTTCTTGCGGCCCTTCCAAAGAAGATCCCGTTCCTCGGTGGAACGTGCGACCCGGAACTCGCGCGCCCTCGAAGCCGAGCAAGCCTCGCGGACCTGTTCCACCTGCTCTTCTACAGCCTCCTTCAGCCCCTCGAGTTCGATCAGGAGCACAGCGGCCGCATCCATGGGATACCCTGCATGGGTGGCTTCCTCTACCATCCGGAGCATCACGCCATCCAGCATTTCGACGGCAACCGGAGTGATGCCACGAGCGGTGATCTCGGCGACGGTGTCCCCCGCATCCTCGTTCGAATCATAGATGGCGAGAATCGTTTTTACCATCTCGGGCTGCCGCATCAGGCGGACCACCACCTTGGTAACCAGCGCCATGGTGCCTTCGGAGCCTGTTAACAATCCGGTGAGATCGTATCCCGGATGATCCAGTTCCTTTCCGCTGGTGTTGAAGACGGTCCCGTCCGGCGTCACGCACTCGAGCCCGAGAACGTGATTAGTCGTGACGCCGTAGGCCAGTGTATGCGGTCCCCCGGCGTTCTCCGCGACGTTGCCGCCGATGGTGCACGCCTTTTGGCTGGAGGGATCAGGTGCAAAGAAATACTTCTGCGGCTGCACCGCAAGCGTGATATCCAGATTCACCACACCGGGCTGCACCACGGCGCGCTCGCTCGACAAATCGATTTCGAGCATGCGGTTCATGCGCGCGAAAGCGACCATCACCCCGCCCGCGCGTGGAATGGCTCCACCGCTCAGCCCCGTACCCGCGCCGCGGCCCACGACCGGAACATGGGACTCTTTCGCGGCTTCGAGGATTGCCGCAACTTCTGCCGTAGTTCGTGGAAAGACCACCAAATCGGGGCGGCCTTTGTCAACGCCGCCGTCGTATTCATAGAGCAGAAGATCTTCGGGCCGATCCAGAACACCACCGCCGCCCGCGATGTCAATCAGCCGCTGCTTGAGTTCTGAGGCTATCATCGGCATACCGTGTGGGGCGAGGCATGCCCGCCCTTCACAGCAAAGACTTGATGTAGCTTACCATCTTCTCATCGGTCCAGTTGGTGGAACTGATGATCTTCAACACCACTTTGCCGTTCCGGTCAATTACATAGGTTTCCGGATACCGGAAAGTGCCGTAGTCGGCGCTGATATCGGCACCCGGGTCGCGGGCCGTCAGGAATTCGATGTTGGCGCGTTTCAGAAAATTGCGATAGACGCTCTCATTACGGTCTACACTGACACCAAGAACCACCAGCCCGGAAGGCGAGAACTGTCTGTGCAGCTCGTTGAGAGATGGCAACTCTTCAATGCAGGGAGGGCACCAGGTCGCCCAGAAATTCAGCACCAGGAGCTTTCCACCAAATTGGGAGCGGCTCACTTTCAAACCGGAGTCGGTTACAACGCTGAATTTCGGCGCCGTGTCACCGACCACGACAATCGGCTCGCGGATTCCATCCGCGACCACATACACTAGTGCAATAAGAAGGACCCCGACCAGGACTTGCAGCACGCGGTCCGCAGTAAGACTACGCATCGTATATATTTTCATTTTAGAGTATCGCCGGGCCTCCCTGAGGCATCCAACCCTATTGGAGATGTTTATCACGCGACGAGCGGAATTCTCCGCTTCCCATGTCTGCCGCCGTGCGGATCTTTCAGATGCGGAAAACCATGCGATGTACGGAGCGGCAGCCAACCCGCATGGGCACGGACACAATTACGTTCTGGAAGTGACGCTCGAAGGCCAGCCTGATCCGGTCACGGGAATGGTTTTCGATCTGAAACAGCTCAAGGAGATCATTCACCGGCACGTGGTCGAGCCAATGGATCACCGGTTTCTGAATCATGAGGTTCCTCCCTTCGACCGCATCATCCCCACCACGGAAAATGTTGCGATTGAGATCTGGCGCCGGCTCGCGCCGGGTTTGAACGTGAATGGCGTGCGTCTCCATTCCGTCCGGCTCTATGAAACCGAAGATCTGTATGTAGATTATTCGGGAGACGAAAGATGATCCGCCTGACACGCCGGTACCGGTTTTCCGCCTCGCATCGGCTACATGCGGCGGGTCTCTCGGAGGAGGAGAACCGCGAACTCTATGGCAAGTGCAACAACCCCTTCGGCCATGGTCACAACTATGTACTGGATGTGAGTGTAGCCGGGCCGGTTGAAGAACGCTCCGGAACCGTGATGCGCCTCGAGGATCTGGATGGAATTGTGCAGGAGAAGATCATTCGGGTGCTGGACCACCGTAACCTGAACGTCGAAGTGCCGGAGTTCGAAAGCATGACGCCGACCACGGAATCTCTTGCTTTTGTGATCGGACGCAGACTGCGGGAAAACTGGCCCGCAGGCTGGCCTAGGCTTGACGCCGTCCGCCTGGAAGAAACGAAAAACAACAGAATTGAACTGAGAGCGGCGAATCCGTAACGATGGATATGAGCGAAAGAAAAGCAGTTGTGGAACTACCCAAGCCGGAAGAAGAAAGCATAGCCGACCTGATGAAGCAGGTGCTGGCGCGCCTTGGCGAAGACCCCACGCGCGAGGGTCTGGTCCAGACACCGGCCCGCGCCGATAAAGCTTATCGTTTTCTGACGAGCGGCTACAGCATGGATGTAAAAAGGATCGTCAATGGCGCGCTGTTCTCGGTGACGTACGACGAGATGGTGATCGTCAAGAACATCGAGTTCTTCAGCCTGTGCGAGCACCATCTGCTGCCGTTTTTCGGGAAGGTCCATGTAGCTTATCTGCCAAAGGACAAGGTCATCGGGCTGAGCAAAATTCCGCGTATCGTGGACATGTTCGCCCGCCGCCTTCAGGTCCAGGAACGTCTCACCCGCGAAATCGCCGAGACGATACAGAACGTCGTCGACCCCAAGGGCGTGGGAGTCATTTGCGAAGCGCGGCATTTCTGCATGATGATGCGCGGCGTTGAAAAACAACATTCCGGCACCGTGACCAGCGCCATGCTGGGCGGCTTTCGCGACCGCAAGGAGACACGCGACGAGTTCCTTTCACTCGTCAGCCAGGACTCGCTGGGCAGGTAAACCGCTGCTCGCAGCGCCGCCTGTCGGTTATCATCAAATCGAATGATTGAGAACTTCCGCCGGTTTGAAGCCGGGCCAGACCCATTTGGACGCACGTGGCTCGTGGAATTCAGATGGCTTCAGAACGCCATCTCCATACGGCACAGCGATTCCATAGACGTGAAGTTTCATATCACCAGCGGAGACGAAAGCTACGTTCGCGTCATTTCTCTGATGCACACCGATCTGCTCGCTTTGTCGAAGAAGACCGACCGTCCAATCACGGATCCATGGGTCACGAGACTGGCCGCGCTGCATCTGAAAAAGATCCTGAAAACCGGCGAAGACCTCGAAAAAACACTGATCACGCCTTCCTTGGCCGACCTGGAGGAACACAACGCACGCCTTGTGGCGCCGACGCCCGCAGTGGGGGACGCGGCCGGCCGCTGAGCCTGAACCGCGCGAGAGCCGCCCCGCACCCGACGCTGTTAAGCTGGATTGTTGGCTCCAAACAGTCTAAGCGGGAAGCTGAAAGAACTCGGCGTGGTCGGTGCCGGTGGCGCCGGCTTTCCCACCTACGTGAAGGCGAATTCGCAGGTGGAATTCGTGCTTGCGAATGGCGCGGAGTGCGAGCCTTTACTTCACAAAGACTTCGAGCTGATGAAACAGTTTCCGGAAGAGACGGTTTCCGGGATGCGCCTGATGATGGGGTCTACCGGCGCGCGGCAGGGCAAGTTCGGCATTAAAGAGAAAAATGCGGAGGCGATTCGCGCAATTGAACCCCATGCCAAAGCCGGCGGCATTGAGATGGTGCTGCTTGGAGATTTCTATCCGTCCGGAGACGAATACGAACTCGTCTATACCGCAACGGGACGGCTGATTCCGGCAGCGGGCATCCCGCTGCAAATCGGCTGCGTGGTCAACAACGTCGAGACCCTGTACAACGTACATTTCGCCGAGCAGGGCGTTCCCGTCACTCAAAAATTTCTTTCGGTCGCCGGCGCCGTACGTCATCCCAAATCGTTCTGGGTCCCTGTCGGAACGCCGTTCCGTGATGTGGTGCGATTGGCCGGCGGCGCCATTGATTCCGATTTTGGCATCTTTGTCAGTGGCATTATGATGGGCACGTTGTGCTTCGATCTGGATGAGGTGGTGACGAAAACCACCGGCGGTCTCATCGTGCTGCCGAAGAACCACTATCTGATTACCCGCAAGAACCAGCCCCAGGAAAACATGAACCGCATCGGGAAATCGGCGTGCGACCAGTGCAGCTATTGCACCGAGTTTTGCCCGCGCTACCTGCTTGGCTACGAAGTGCAGCCGCACAAAGTGATGCGCAGTCTCGGCTTCACCAGCACCGGCGCGGAACACTGGAATCAATGGAGCGAGCTGTGCTGTGCCTGTGGGCTTTGCACTCTCTATGCCTGTCCCGAAGACCTGTATCCGAAGGAAGCCTGCGACCAGGGAAAACACGACATGCGATCGGCCGGTATCAAATTCGTGCAGCAGAAACCGGTGCGCGTTCATCCCATGAAAGAATACCGGCGGGTGCCTTTATCCATGCTGCGAAAACGGCTTAAGGTGGAGGAATATGAGGCGGAGACTCCATTCGAAAACATCGGCTTCACGCCGGAACGGGTCCGCTTGAAATTGTCGCAACACGCCGGCAAACCGGCGGCACCCGTAGTGCGGCAAGGGGATCGCGTTTCCAGCAATGACACAGTGGCTCGGGTAGGCAAAGACGAATTAGGGGTGAACATCCATGCCAGCATCTCCGGCGAGGTTACCTCGGTGACAGACAGGTATATTGAGATCCGCGGCTGACACAAATGGCAAAGACTTCCATCGGATTGATTGAGCTCGGCAGCATCGCCGCAGGCTTTCAGGTGGCGGATGCGATGCTGAAAGCCGCCGACGTGGAACTGGTGCTGGCGCGCACGATTTGTTCGGGCAAATACATGGTGATGGTTCGTGGCGATGTCGCGGCGATTCAGGCTGCCGTGGACGCGGGCACGCAAGCAGGCGATTTCTCCGTCATCGACACATTTGTGATCCCGAACGTGCACGAAGCGATTTTTCCGGCCATTAGCGGCATCACCAAAGTGGAGCGGCTCGAAGCGCTGGGGATTATCGAATCCTTCTCGGTCGCTTCGCTGATTGAGGGCGCGGACGCCGCCGTGAAGGCCGCCAACGTGGAACTGCTCGAAGTACGCCTGGCGATGGCTCTGGGCGGAAAGGCGTTCGCCACGCTGACAGGAACCGTGGCCGCGGTGAACGCTGCGGTGGAAGCTGGAGCCCGTGCGATTGCCCGCAAGGGTCTGCTGGTGAACAAAGTCGTGATCGCGTCCCCGCGCCAGGAATTACTGACGGAGATGATCTGAAGCCAGCCCCGTCAGTGTTTCTGGAGCTTCAATTTAAGCGGTTTCGGCGGCCCGGGATGGAAAAGAAACAGCGAGCCTTCAAGCTCTGAACCGTGAACGAACAGGGGCGCTGCAAACCGGTTGCCCGCCGTTCCACCAGAGGCCTCGACGGCGCGTGACAAGCTGCCGCGAATGATGTAATCGGTCCGCCAGTTCATCAGCCGTCCGAACCAGCTTCGGTTCAATGTGATCTTCCCGCCGATTACCTCGCCGTCTCCTACGGCGCCCGACACCGAACCATCGGGGCTTACTTCAAAGACAACCCCGACGTCCCCGGCCAGCGTAGCGCGCCAC
Source organism: Bryobacteraceae bacterium (assembly GCA_035714225.1). Classification (GTDB taxonomy): domain Bacteria; phylum Acidobacteriota; class Terriglobia; order Bryobacterales; family Bryobacteraceae; genus CAADGY01. The sequence continues at coordinate 6,604 of DASTMK010000600.1, forward strand.
GATCCAACGATTTCCGGTGACGGACGAAAGGCCGGTGTCATCAAGGGTGGCTGATTGAACATCTCATTCGCGCAAAGCAGAACAAAAGCCACCAGCGCCGCTCCCAGCAGTGTGAGAAACGCCAGGGTTCGCGGATGCAGTGGCTTGGACGGCGGCGCCGGACCCCGAAGCCTCCACCAGCACAGCACATGTAGCAGCCCGATCGCCGCGGGAATCGAGAACGGCCAGGCCCAAAGCATTCCCCGTTCCACAATCACCATAAAACTCCAGCCCGCGATGGAAACAACGCCGCCCCATCCTTCCCGGAACCATGCAAGAATCAGACCGCCAAGCATCAGGCCCAAGCCTGCGAACATCCACTTTTCCCGTGCCGTTAGCCGGGTGAATTCCGGAAAACCCTCGCCGATAGCAAATGCGACAAAGAAGAGGACCATCAGCGTCCCCGTTATTCGAGCGATCTAACGGCCGATCACCGCGGCCCGCCATGTAACTTCCGTTGTAGAAATCATCGCGACCGTAGTATTGCCGGAATCCGCCGCGAAAGTAGCTTCGGAATGTCTTCGGAAAACCTTCGCGAATCTTGAAGTCCCGTTGAATCAACGCGGCGCGGACAGGCGCGCGCCGGCCTCCCGGGCGATGGCGCGTGCCACATTCTGCTGGGCCATGCCGGGATCAGCGGCGGGTTCGTCGTAGGTCTCGGCCCAGATCAGCTTACCGCTGCGCACGTCCACCAGCCGCACCGAGGTCCTGAGACGATCGCCCAACTTCTGGATGGTCCCTTCTACCAGGACCTCCAATCCCAGAAGGCGTCCCATGAGCGCCATGGAAATCCCAGCGCGCTGATACCGGCGAACGGTACCGGGTGAGACGACCTGTACGCCGTTCAGCTTCGACAGGCTGGCTGCCAGCACTTCGTTGAATCCCTGGGAAAACCCGTCGCCGTCCATGCCGGGACAGAGGCACTCGAACGGCGCCACCGCCAGGCTGGCGGACCTGCTGCCGCCGGGCAGATAGCGGGAGGGCACGTAGAACTGGTAGTAAACAAACCCGCCGAGCGCAACGGCGCACAGAAGCGCCACGAGCCAGCGCCGGTGAACGCGACGGCGTGGTGCTGGCGAGGGTGCCCCCGGCGGCCCTGGTATGGAAACCGGCGCCGCGAACCGATATCCCCGGCGCGGGATGGTTTCGATATACGGATTTGTTTCGGATTCGTCTTCGAGGGCTTTCCGCAACAACGAGATGTTCCGGGCCAACCCCACATCTTCGACGTTGGTGCCGGGCCATACCAACTTCATCAGCTCGGCCTTTTCTACGACGCGCCCCCGCCGCTCCAACAGAACATGAAGGGTCTCGACGGCCTTCGGGACCAGCGGCACGATTTCGCCCGCGCGGAACAGCAACCGCTGTTCCGCGTCGTAGCGGAAAGGCCCAAACTCATATGTCATCCGACAGAGGTAATTGTAGCGGAGCGTCTCGAGGGAAGGGTGGCGGGTTACTCGATGTCTTTGGGCGGGGGCGAGGCGATCAGGGATAAAAACATCCCCGCAATGCTGATCAGCGCCAGAACCCCGAACAGATGGATGACGACCATGAGTCCCTCCTCTACTCACTAACGCGTAATCTGTTCGCGATTCAGGTCAAAGCTTTTGGACGCTGTGCTGTCTCTTGCGGAATGGGATACAATCCGGATCAGCCGCCGGGCCGGGCACCCATGAACGATTCTTTGAAACAGCGCTATATCCTCGAGGTGGAACCCGAACGCTACGAATTGTTCGCCGCGCCCGCCTACGAATTCGCCGTCACGCGCCGGGATCTGTGGAGATTGCTGGGGGCGGGGCTTCTGCTGACCGTGACGGAGCCGCCGGCGGCAGGTTTCGCGCCGGTCACCACCCGAATCCACGTCGCCGAAAATGGCCGGATCACGCTGCTCACGGGCAAAGTGGACATGGGCCAGGGCCTGCGTACCTTGCTCACACAGGTTGCCGCCGAGGAATTGCGCACCGCACCCGCGGCCATCCAGTTGGTAACGGGCGACACCGGACTGGCGCCGGACGATGGCGGCACGTGGGGCAGCCTGACCACGCCCGAGACCGTTCCGCTGGTCCGCTCCGCCGCCGTGCGTACCCGGCAGAAGCTGATCGAGATTGCCGCGGCAAAATGGAGCGTCGCCTCTAGTGAGCTTGTGGCCGAAGACGGCCGGGTCCGCGATGCCGCGGGCCGCACCTTCAGCTATGGCGAATTAGCGGGCGCCGACGTCGACGATCCAAAGACCACGCACGAGGCGCCGCCAACGCCGCCGGCCGGGTGGCGTATTTGCGGAACGGATCATCCCGCGGTGCTGGGGCGCGAGATCGTGACAGGCGCGCTTCGCTATTCAAGCGATCAGCGTGTTCCCGGAATGCTGCACGGCGTACTGGTCCGGCCGTCCGGTCACCGCGCTACGCTGTTGTCCTACACGGCGCATGCAGGCCGCACCCTCGAAAACATCCGCGTCGTGCGCGATGGCGATTTGCTGGGGGTAGTGGCAGCGGACGAGGAATCCACCCGCCGCGCCGCATCCTTCCTTCGGGCCGAGTGGAAGACGGAGCCGCTGGTGCCCTTCCCTGCCCTGGCGGCCCATTTCAAGAAGACGGCTAAGCCGCCCCAGTTGCAGCCCGGGTCGCGCTATCCGGCCATCGTCGAGAAAGGAAACGTCTCAAGCGCCCTGGAGCGTTCACACACCCGTTACAGTTCCAGCTATTCGCTCGCCTACATCGCTCACGCGCCGCTTGAAACAAGGTCGGCCATTGCCGAATGGACAAAGGATGCGGCGGGAGAGAAGCTTACCGTGCGCTATGCCGGCCAGGCGCCATTTCTGGTGAGAAAGGAACTGGCCGAAGCTTTTCGCCTTCCGGAAGACCGGGTGCGTGTGATATCCGGCGAAATCGGCGGTGCATACGGCGGCAAACAGCGCGGCGAAGTCGCTCTTGAAGCGGCGCGGCTGGCCAAGGCGGCCGGAGCGCCCGTCCGGGTCCACTGGACAAGAGAAGACGAATTCCGTTCGAGCTATTTCCGTCCCGCCGGGCTGGTGAAAGTGACAAGCGGATGCGATGCGCGCGGGAAGATCGTCGCGTGGAATTTCCACAATTACAACTCCGGTGCCAGTTCGCTGGCACCGCCCTACGCCATTGCAGACTACTATTGCGGTTATCATCGCAGCGATTCGCCGCTGCGGCAAGGCTCTTACCGGTCACTGGCAGCGGTCGCCAACACATTCGCGCGGGAAATGCATGTTGCCGAGCTCGCGCATCGGCACAAGGCCGATCCGTTGGAGTTCCGCCTTCGCAACCTGGATAACAGCCGTATGCGCGCGGTGCTGGAGCGCGCGGCGGAACGTTTCGGCTGGGGCCGTCGCAAGAGCGGAAACGGTACCGGGTATGGCCTTGCGTGCAACCTGGAGAAGGAAGGTCATCTCGCGGTGTTTGTCGAACTCGAAACTGACGGCCAACGCGCCCGGGTGCGGAAGATGACCGCCGCCGCGGATTTCGGAGCAATTCTGAATCCCGGCAACCTTCGCAATCAGATCGAGGGAGCGTTGATTCAGGGCATCGGCGGCGCCCTGTTCGAGCGCATCGATTATGACGAAAAGAACGTCCGTAATACGTCCTTCGCCGAATACCGCGTTCCGCGTTTCTCGGACACGCCCGAAATTGAAGTGATCCTCATCGATCGCCGCGACATCCAATCCGCCGGCGCGGGCGAAGCGCCGATCACGCTGGCAGCACCCGCTATCGGTTCGGCGTTGCATGCGGCGACGGGGCGATGGTTCCGCTCGATGCCGATGTTTGGGTGAGGAATGTGATGGAATGGCGGTATGCCGCAATCTCAGAGGGATGCTGAGGTTTTTGACGTTGTCGTAGTCGGATCGGGAGCAGGCGGCGGAACCGTGGCGCATGTGCTGACGCGCTTGGGGATCCGCGTTGCGCTGCTGGAAGCCGGTCCGCTGCTCCATCCCGCCCAGGATTTCCTCGAACACAAGTGGCCCTATGAGTACGGCCATCGCGGCGCGGGAGAAGGCGGCGCCGCCTATTTCGGCCGCGGCAAGCCGTTCGGATTTTTCACCACCACCAGCGGCGGATGGGAGTTGGAGGGAGAGCCCTACACGGTTGGCGAAGGAACAAAGTTCCGGTGGTTCCGTTCGCGAATCATCGGCGGGCGGACGAACCATTACGGCCGTATGTCGTTCCGCTTCTCGGATTATGATTTCCAACCGCACTCGCGCGACGGGTTGGGTACGGATTGGCCCATCACATACGAAGACATTGCGCCTTACTACGACAAAGCCGAGGCGTTCATCGGCATCGCCGGGAGCCGCGAAGGTATTCGCAGCGCACCCGACGGCGTATTTCTTCCGCCACCCCCGCCGAAAGCGCACGAAGTTCTTATCAAGAAGGCGAGTGAAAAGCTCGGTATCCCTTGCATCCCCAACCGCCGCGCCGTCATCACGAAGAACCTGAACGGCCGGCCGGCGTGCCACTATTGTGGCCAGTGCGGGCGCGGATGCATCACCGCGTCCAACTATTCGTCGAGCCAGGTGCAGATTTTTCCGGCTCTGAAGACTGGCAAGCTGAAAATTTTCGAGCTTGCCATGGCACGGGAGGTGCTACTCGATGAAACGGGAAAAGCCTCCGCCGTATCCTACATCGACAAACGAACCCGCCGCGAGAACCGCATTCGAGGCCGCGTCATTGTTCTGGCGGCGAGTGCGTGCGAGTCGGCACGGCTGCTTCTAAACTCCTGTTCCAGCCGGTTCCCGAACGGTCTGGCAAACAGCTCCGGGCTGGTGGGCCGCTATTTGATGGATACGGTTGGGCTCGGGCTGGGCGGATATGTCCCGGCGCTCGAAGGCATGCCGCGCTACGACACGGACGGCTATGGCGGGGCACACCTCTACATGCCCTGGTTCGGGCTTGGCAAAGAAAAGGAGCTGGGGTTTCCCCGCGGGTATCACATCGAAATCGGCGGCGGATATGGAATGCCCTCCGTCGGCTTGTTTTATGGAATGATTCGCCGGCATGGGTACGGCAGGAAGCTTAAGGAAAGCATTCGCCGCGAATACGGCGCTTTCGTAGCCTTTGCCGGCCGCGGAGAAATGATCCCGAACCATCTCAGCTATTGCGAGATCGACCCCAATGTGGTGGACAAATGGGGAATTCCCGTGCTGCGATTCCATTTCCGCTGGAGCGATTATGAGTTGAAGCAGGCGCGGCATATGCAACAGACCTTTGCCGCGATCGTTGAAACCATGGGAGGGCGCGTGACGGGAACATCCGCCCGGCCGGACGACAACGTACCGATATCGGTGCCCGGAGAGATTATTCACGAAGTAGGAACCGCGCGCATGGGAACGAGCGCGAAGAACTCCGTGCTGAACGGGTATTGCCAGGCACACGATGTGAAAAACCTGTTCGTGGTGGATGGCGCATCGTTCGTGAGCAATCCCGACAAAAACCCAACACTGACCATCAACGCCCTCGCCTGGCGCGCTTCGGACTACATGGCGGAAGAGATGAGAAAGGGGAATCTCTGATGACGCGGCGCCATCTGCTGGAAACCATCGCCACAGGGCTGACCGGGGTGGGCGCGGTTCCGATGAGCCTGGAAGCGGCTCAGCACGTGCACAATGCCGCGGAACAGGAAAAGCGAGCCTCTGGCCGTTACACGCCCAAGTTTTTGAACGAGCACGAATACAGGACCGTGCAGCGGCTCGCGGAACTGATCGTGCCGGCCGACGATGTCTCGGGCAGCGCGGTGGATGCCGGCGCGCCGGAATTTATCGATTTGCTATGCAGCGGGAACGCGGAACTCGGAGACATCTATTCAGGCGGTTTGTTGTGGCTGGACAGTCTCATGCGCCGGCGTTATACCAGCACATTCGTGGATGCCACGCCGCAGCAGCAGACCGGGATCATGGATGAACTGGTCGCCGCCGCACGCGTGGAAGACGCATCCGGTGAACTGGCTCCCGGTTTGCGCTTCTTCAACTGGGTATCAAAGATGACCGTCGACGCCTTCTACACGAGTCCCCTCGGGATCAAAGACATCGGCTTTCAAGGAAACGGGGTGAAATCGGAGTACGTAGTGCCCGCCGAAGCGATCGAATACGCACTGAAGCGAAGTCCGTTGGGGAAGAGCTGAGCCTGAGCGCGCGGTCACTCACCAGCGCCGGTCGCGGTTCCCATAGTAGCCGTACGAGCCGCCCCGGCCGTCACGCAGATTGCGCAGCGCGTCGATATTGCGCGCCAGAGCCGATTTCATCTGGCGGCTGATCTGATTCGAACCCACCAGCCGCTTCATCTCGTCGATCGCACCATCGAGGCGGTCCTTATCGAACTTGCCGCGCCGGCCGTTATATTCGAAGCGCTCCAGGTTGTAGATGGTGTCGCGGAACAGGTCGCGCTTCTCACCATCGACACGGGGGGAGGCGGCGCGCGCCATTGCCTGCACGTCCCGCTTCACGCGGCTTACGACATCCGCTCCGTAGTATCCGCCGCGATTCCGGCTGTAACGGGAATCGTCGCGGTATCTGCCCTGAGCCCAGCCCGGCGATTGCATCAGGAGGGCGCCAAACCCAATTGCGATCAGGATGTTTTTTGCAGTCATGGCGGCTCACCAATCAAACTGACGTGCGGCGCGCGATCCGGTTACCACTCAAAAAACACGTTAGTCCGGAGCACACGTTCACAAGTCCGCGGGATGGAGCTAACAGGCTGAAATGCTTTCAGTTAGCAAATGGATAAGGGACCGGAACACCCGAAAATGCCGCCCGCATCGTGTAACATCGAGACGGCCAGTTATGCCTGAGCGGATCTACAAATTGCAGCCCGACCGAACGCTGGCACTACGCGGGTTCGACGACCTTGGCGCGGCCGCCGCGCTCCATTCGGCGACCTCGAACAGCTTCAAGGTTAGCGGCATCTTTCGCGACGCGGCGGATTTTGCCGTGCTGATTCTGTACGATGCCGACAACTTCTACGAACACCCGCGTATCAAATATCTGCCCGACTTCGAGTTCGACGGGCTCACCCTCGAATTCGATGTGCGCTATACGGGACTGACGCCGCCCGACTCCACGAAATACCCGACCCTCGATTGGG
>DASTMK010000601.1:0-3435 GCA_035714225.1 Bryobacteraceae bacterium
CGAAAACTTTCAACCCGCGCAAATTCAACCCCGCGGACTGGGCCGTGCTGGCGAAACTGGCGGGAATCCGATACGTTGTCTTCACCGCAAAACACCATAACGGGTTCGCAATGTTTCATACGAAGACCACCGGATTCGGCATCGGCGCTACCCCCTTCCGGCGGGATGTCACCCGGGAGATTCTTGATGCCTTTCGCAACCAGGGCATCGCGCCGGGGCTCTACTATTCGCCGGACGACTTCTTCTGGCTCTACCGGCATGGAAAGATCATCGACCGCAACCGGCCGGAGCTGGCGCCTTCCTCCGATCCGGAGTTTCTGAAATACGATCAGGCCCAGGTCCGCGAGCTGCTTACGAATTATGGCGATATTGACGTGATTTTTTTCGATGGGTCGCCTGAGGGTTTGCGGGAGCTTGCCTGGAAACTGCAGCCGGACATCGTCGTCACCCGCGGAGCGATGGAGACCCCGGAACAATTCATTCCAGGGGTTCCGCTCGATGGCCCGTGGGAGGCATGCCTGACCATGGGCACGCAGTGGCAGTACAAACCCACCAACGAGAAGTACAAATCCGGCGGAGAACTGATCGAATTACTCATCGAGACACGCGCCAAGGGTGGCAATCTGCTTCTTAACGTGGGACCGAAGCCCGATGGCGAATTGCCCATCGAACAGGAAGAGCGTTTGCGGGAAATCGCGCTCTGGATGTTCGTTAACGGGGAATCCATTCATGGCGTGCGTCCGTGGGTGGTTACAAACGAGGGCGATATCTGGTTCACGAAGAAGAGAGGCGAAGACACCGTCTACGCGATCGTTAAACAGAAAAAGCCCTGGAAGTTTGGTGAGTGGAGAGACATTGCGCTGGCCTCCGTACGCGCTACGGACAAAACGCAGGTAACCGTTCTCGGGCAAAACGACAAGGTGCTCGAATATAAATCCGATGTCGTACCCAAAACGGCGTGGAAACAGGAGCCGGACCGGTTAACCATCCGCGCCATGCGCGCTCAACGCCTGTACAACGACTACCGGTGGCCGAATCCGGTGGTGTTGAAGCTGACAAACGTACTGGTTTCGAGGGCCGCAGGCAAATAGCCCGCGCCGCTGCGGTATCATGTGGTCAAGATTTCGAAAGGACGGCTTATGAGCATCTCCAGACGGGAATTCCTCGAGACGACAGCTCTCTCCGGCATCGCGATGACCGCGGCGGGAGCCGAGGTGGATAAGAAGACCGGCATGCCCATGCGCGTGCTCGGCAAGACCGGCGCCCGGGTTTCTATTCTTGCGTTCGGCTCCGGGAGCCGCTGGCTGGCCTACAAGGAAGAGGACAAGGCGCTCGAAGCAATGAACAAGGCCCTTGACCTCGGCGTCAACTACATCGACACCGCTTACGGATACGGGAATGGCTTGAGTGAAGAGCGTGTCGGCAAGCTGCTCAAGGCGCGTGGGCGTAAAGGATTGTGGATTGCGACCAAGGTGGACGCCCGGCCTGGAGATGACGCCAAGAGGATCATCGAAGGCAGCCTCAAACGGCTGCAACTCGACCAGGTCGACCTGCTTCATGTGCACAGCCTGACGGGCGAAGAGGACCTGAAAGCGGTGGAAGCAAAGGGCAACGTTTTGGACGTGGTGCGCCAGATGCGCGACCAGAAAGTCTGCCGCTTCATTGGCGTCACCAGTCACACCAACCCCACTGTTCTGGCGACTGCGTTGGAACGGCACGATTTCGATTGCACGCAGATGGCCCTGAATGCGGCGCAGGCCGCCCAGGTCTCCGCACGCCAGGCTCAAAGCATCAAGGGGCACTTCGAAACCACGGCGCTCCCCATCGCCAAGCGCAAGAACATGGGAGTGACCGCGATGAAGATCTTCGCCCAGGAGAGGCTGAGCGGCAAGGCTCCGGTGGAGCAACTCATCCGGTATTCGATGTCACTGCCTGTCGCGGCGGCCGTCATCGGAATGCCGAAGCTGGAGCACATCGAGCAGAATATTCAGGTGGCGAAATCGTTCAAGCCGATGTCCAAGGAAGAGATGCAGGACCTTTCCGGACGTTTGAGCCAGTATCAACTGGCGCTCGACCGGTTCTTCGCCGATCACGTGGACGCTTGACACCGCGCGCCATCCCCGGCGCATCACCAAAGGGGAAGAAGCTCTACCAGAGGAGTATGATGTGAAAAAACTGGCAGCGCTCCTGTTGTTATTGGTTGTCGGAGGATTGACGATACCTCTTGTCTGGCCGAAGCGGGCAGACCTGCTTGTACAAAGGATCAAAGGGAACATTCAGATCGCGGAGGGTTGCAGCGTTCTCACCCCGGGCATCTTCGGCGACGAGGAAAGGTTCGAGCGAACAGGCAAAGAAGTCCGCGAGATCCAGCGCGACGGCAAATTGGCACTGTACGATACGGCGATCGGTTCCCTATGGTATCGCGCCGATAGCTGGACATTGCCCGCGCTCGTGCAAGAAAACGAAATAGATCCTTACCGTTTTAAGGAAATCGTGAAACCCGGCGATGTCGTACTGGACGTTGGCGCCAATGTCGGGACCGATGCCAAGTCCGCCCTCGCTGTGGGGGCGTCTCTGGTAGTGGCCATCGAACCCGAGCCCCTCACTCTGGAATGTCTGCGGCGAAATCTGGAAGCGGAGATCCGCGATAGCCGGGTTGTCGTTGTGCCGAAGGGCGCATGGAACCGGGAGGACACTCTGCTGCTGCACGTGGACGAGGCGAACGCAGGCGGGTCCAGCTTCCTCTGGCAGAAAGGCGGCCCGTCCATCGCCGTACCCCTGGCGACCATCGATAGCATGGTGGCCGAACTCCAACTCCCGAAGGTCGACGTGATCAAGATGGATATCGAGGGCTCGGAAAAAAATGCGCTACTCGGGGCGGCGGAGACCATCCGGCGTCATCATCCGCGGCTCGCGATTGCCCTCGAACACAATGTGAACGATGTAACGGCGCTGCCCGCGGTAGCACGCGAGTTATGGCCGGATTACCAACTGGAGTTGACGCCGTGCACCAAGACACTGGGCCTGGTACATCCACGCACGGCGTTGCTGACGCCGTAAGCGGCTCGGGAACCGAGCCGCGCGCGCGGCTCCGTTCCGAGTAAGCCGCATCAATCCGCGGCCTACTGCACCATCCGCCGTTCTTTGCGCAGGAACGCCGGGACATCCAACTCATCCGCCGGTTCCGGTTCGGGTGTGAAGAATTCCTGCTGCTCTTCGCTCTGTGCCGCAACCGTCGCCTCTTCGGAGACAGATTCGACAAACATCGGCTCGGGGGCGGGCGCCGCGGCCGCTGTGCCGAACGGGTCGGAGGCGGCCAGTTCTTTCGCCCGGCGGGCTATCGTAGGTAAGCCTTCTCTTTCGAAACCAGTGGCGATGACGGTGATCTTGACGGAATCCTGCATTGCCTCATTCATGACGACACCGAAGCTGAGG
>DASTMK010000602.1:0-4995 GCA_035714225.1 Bryobacteraceae bacterium
GCTCTGCACGAGTTACGAGGGTGGTGATGGCGCGCCAGGGGACTTGCGGACCACATGATGGAGCGGCTGCTCCAGTTCTCCCTCAACTACACGGAACCGCAGAACTTTGGACAGTGCTGCGCGTTTCTCCTCGTCACAGGCCCGGAGTGGAACCGCACCTACACATCGGCTTATGATTCTGTAGTGTCCTTTCCTTTGATCGCTCGCATTTTCCCGGTACTACTCTTTACGGCCCTGACCGTTTCCGGCGCCGCCGCGCAAACCGCCGGCAGGACTCGAAACGTCATCTTCGTCATGACCGACGGGCTTCGCTGGCAGGAAGTGTTCCAGGGAGCCGATTCCGCACTCATGAACAAAGAGAGCGGCGTCCCGGATGTGGAAGCGCTCAAGCGTGAGTACTGGCGCGATACACCTGCCGCACGGCGGGAAACGCTTCTGCCGTTCCTATGGAGCGTTGTTGCGCGCAACGGGCAGATTTACGGCAATCGGGACGCCGGCTCCGATGCGTATTTGACCAATGGCCTGAACTTTTCGTATCCGGGCTATAGCGAGACGCTCTGCGGTTTCGCCGACCCTCGCGTCGACAGCAACGATCCTACTCCGAATCCCAACGTGACCGTACTCGAATGGCTTCACAACAAGCCTGCCTACCGCGGCAAAGTGGCCGCATTCGGAGCCTGGAATGTCATCTCCGCCATCGTCAACGCCGGGCGCGCCGGCTTCCCCGTCAATTCGGGCTACGACCCGTATACCGTTCCACCCTCCTCGCCACGCATGGAGTTGCTGAACCGCTTAAAAGAAGAAACCCGTGTTTGGAACGTGGAGCCGTTCGACGCCTTTACGTTTCACACAGCGCTCGAGCATCTGAAACAACACAAGCCGCGCGTTCTGTTTCTGTCATTGGGCGAAACAGACGAGTGGTCCCATGACGGCCGATACGCCCTCTACCTGAAGGCCGCCGCGCGAGTGGACGGGTACCTGAAGGAGTTGTGGGAGACCGTGCAATCGATGCCGGAGTACCGCGGCACAACCAGCCTGGTTTTCGCGGTGGACCACGGGCGTGGGCGGGCGCCGGTCGAGTGGAGGAGCCACGGGCAGAAGATCCCCGAATCCAAGTATGTCTGGATGGCGTACATGGGGCCCGGTATCCCCGCGCTGGGCGAGCGGAAAAATGCTCCTGCCGTCACACAAAGCCAGATCGCGGCAACCGTCGCGGCCCTGTTGGGGGAAGACTATAGCGGAGATGTACAGAAGGCCGGCAAACCTATAGCAGACGTACTGCCGCGATGAGGCCTGCCCCACCGCCTCAGCGGTGTTGCGCTTCCTCCTGCCGCTTCAGCCATCGCGCCCGGCCTTCCCGGAACACATCGAGCGTGGCTCGCTTGTCCGAAGGCCTCAGGAACTTTCCCTCTTTATCCAGCCAGTCGATACATTTTTCCATGTACCGGACGTAATATCCCGCATCGTCGTAGCTGCGGACCGGTGCTCCGCCCACCACTACGTACACTGGCGAGGAATGCGCGAACACCGTCTCCGGACGGCGCGTTCCAAAGTAGTTGCCATGCAGCGTCCCTTCCTTCACATGAATGGCGGGAAAAGGAACACCGCGCTGGCGATAGGGCCTGATGCCTTCCACTGCGCGCGCCGCCAGCCAGCAACTTGAACTGGGGGTGTGTTCCACCCGGATCGCCGCCGAGTGCCGGGCGCCGGAAGGGGTGGCGTCGGCGATCACCTCGCCGTTGGCGACAATCTCCAACCGGTGGTACGGCAACTGTGACTCGGCTTTGGCCTCAATCCGGAGAACCTGGGGCCGGGCGGACTTGATCGTCTCACCCGGTTCGCGCCCGTTCACCGTAAACGACAGAATCGGACTGTTCGTGATGAACGTGCGGCCTCGCTTCAGCGCGTCAATCCAACTCTGGTAAGTGAACTCGCCGTGGTCCGCGTGCGCAAACACGCGGTTCGCTCCCACGGTGACGTAGTTGGTCATCTTGTCCGTGCCGGCGGTTGCCGTCAGGCGATAGCCACAATTCAGATAGCGGTACCAGAGCCGTAGTCCGTCGTTAGCCTCCACTTCAGGCACCACCTGCCGCATGAAGACCGGAAAATCGCGCGGCTCGAGAACGGACAGGATTTCGAGACCATCCAATTTTTCCAGTGCGACATCGAGCGGTCCCTCCACGCCGGGCCAACTCGGGAAGTGCGCCCAGGAAACATAGCCGCCTTGCGCGCGCGCTTCATCGCAAGCCGTGGCGAGCAGCGGATAATGCTCGGGGCGTGCCACCATCACGGGCTCGATCAGGCGTTTGAGGTTCAACACACAAAGATGTCCCAGTTGATGCTGCCGGAACTCCTGCGAGACATAAATCAGCCGCTCCGGCCCCGAGTTCGCGTTTACCTGTCCTTCGAACTGGTCCTGGTCCGCCGTAAAATCCGACGTGAGAATATTCGCTACATGCAGGTCTTCCGCGTCCATCTCCAGGCGGCACGTTTTGGGGGAAATGTGGTGGATGTGGATGTCGCCGCTGAACCATCCGCCGCGGGAGATGCGGGACCATCGCGCCAGTGGAATGGTGGCGGAAGGGCCGGCTTCGATCTCTCCTTCCGCCATCTCGTACTCATACCCTTTGATCACCTGATATTTCAGCGGAAGATCGGACGGGTTCACCTGGAAAGAACCGTCGACATAAGAGAAGCGCCGCGATTGAAATCGTACATCGCCTTCGTGCGCCTCTTCCGTAAGACTCGGCGGATGGCCGTGAGGAACTACCTGCCGGCCGCGTGAATCCATCAGCCGGATGCGGGCAGGAGTAGGCCGTCCCGACTCCTTATCCACGATGCGGCATTCTATCAGCCGCTCCCCGGCGCCGTGGAGACGCCCAGCCACTCCCGCGGTCAAACCGCACAACAGTTCCCGTCGCAGCATGGTGAACCCAGTCTACGTCATTGTGCGGCGGCACCTGTCCATCGCAAACTGAAATAAATGCTGGAACCCAACCGCTACAGGCAAGGAACCATAATGACGGTGGCGCAATGATGGAACCCGCCTACCCTGCGGCACGAGCGGCGGCGGCCAGTGTGCATGCCCACTTCGCCCGCCATGCGGCTGCACCCGCGGCCGGGGAAGGGAAACCGGCATCGCTTCCCGACAGGGACGCGATTGAAGCGATCATCGATACAGCCTTCTGGGCCAGCCTGCGCCACGAAGAAGGCTTCTCCCCGCGGATCTCGCTTGCCTTCGTTACGCCCGCGGAAGTAGAGCGCGCGTTGCATTTTGAACGTGCGCTACCGCTCGCCGCCCGGCCTTTGACAAGGCTGGCGCCCGCCGTGGAAGGCCCGGGTATCCATCTGGGCGTGTGGCGGGAGCGGGAAGACCTGCGTGTCTGGGGTACCACTCGCAGGCTTCCGCCGTTCTGCTTCGTGCTCGAGGTTGTCGCGCCCGGCCTGCTGGTTGTCAAGCAAAGCCGCGGTGAGGAGACCGGCAAGTTTGTCAACGTGGCGGTGCTTGAAGGCGAGCAGATCAAAATTATCGACCAGCATGCCGCAACGCTTCCGGACTGTCCGGATCTGCTCACATCTCTGCTCGGATTGGAAGCGCGGTTCGCTCCTGACGGAGCCAGCAACGTGCTGATCCAGATCGCTGTCTCGATGCGGGCCCACGGGCGCGGCGGTCTTCTGCTCGTCGTACCCGCGGGCAGCGACGCCTGGCGGAAATCGATCATTCATCCCGTGACGTACTCGATTGTGCCTCCTTTTTCGGTGCTTGCCGACCTGATGCAGGAAGACCCGGGCGAGCGGCCGAAACGGCGGTGGCAGGACGCGCTACGCCGGGCCGTGGACGGAATTGGAGGAGTGACGGCCGTCGATGGGGCGACCGTGATAACCGATCAGTACGAACTTCTGGCTTTCGGCGCGAAGATTGTCCGGCGTCCCGGCTCAAACCAGGTGGACCGCGTCCTCATGACCGAGCCGATTATAGGTGCAGCCCCCGAAATCCTGGAGCCGACGCAACTCGGTGGCACCCGGCATATCTCCGCCGCGCAATTTGAACATGACCAGCGGGATGCCGTGGCGCTGGTCGCATCCCAGGACGGCCGGTTCACGGTCTTCGCATGGTCGCCGTGCGAGAACATGGTTCACGCGCACCGCATAGAGAGCCTGCTGCTGTGAACGCCTCCGGCCCTGACGCGGCTGGCTACAAGCGCTACGATATGATTCAGAAAGGACGAGTGGCGACCACTTTGAAACGCTGGCTGCAACCGGTCAGCAAATGAACTGGTGGGTCACCGATAGGGACCGATGCTATACCGTCGGCGTTCGCCCTGATCGAGCACAAGGAGTACACGACCATGAAGCCAAAGAATACGATCTGCCTCTGGTTCGACAAGGACGCGCAGGAGGCGGCGCGCTTCTATGCCGCCACCTTCCCGGATAGTGAGGTAACCGCCGTTTTCAAGGCGCCCAGTGACTATCCGGGCGGCAAGAAGGGCGATGTGCTGACGGTGGAGTTCACCGTTCTGGGCATTCCCTGCCTCGGTCTCAACGGCGGTCCGGCGTTCAGGCACAGCGAGGCGTTTTCCTTCCAGATTGCGACGGACAATCAGAAAGAGACGGACCGCTACTGGAACGCGATCGTCGGGAATGGGGGCCAGGAAAGCCAGTGCGGTTGGTGCAAGGATCGCTGGGGCCTCTCCTGGCAGATCACCCCACGCACGCTGACGGAGGCGCTTGCGGCTGGCGGCGGTGAGGCAAAGGGTGCCTTCGAGGCGATGCTGACGATGAAGAAGATCGACGTCGCCGCCATCGAGGCGGCGCGGCGAGGCTGACGCGAACACGACCGCACTTTCTCACTAACCCAAGTTCGTCACGGGACCGTCGATTTTAACGATTTTGAGGCTTTGGACGGGAGCAAGTCCTGCGTTTGCAATCACCACTTCTGAAAATCAAGATGTAGTGTAGACCTACCCTCTTGTGTCGTCCGCAACCCCATGACAC
>DASTMK010000603.1:0-8743 GCA_035714225.1 Bryobacteraceae bacterium
GGCGTCGGCACCACCGGGTACGCGAAAGACATTCTGAAAGATGTTATTGGCGCGGATGCCGCCGTGGTGGAGACGGTAGCTCACACGCAGGCAGGCCTTCACTTCTACGACAACGTAGACGTAATTTGCGACGTCGGCGGCCAGGACATCAAGATCATCATCCTGAAAAACGGCCGGGTGAAAGATTTTAAGCTGAACACGCAGTGCTCGGCCGGGAACGGATACTTCCTGCAATCCACCTCGCAGGGCTTCGGCATCCCGGTCGAACAGTTTGCGGACACCGCTTTCGGGGCGAACGGGTTCCCCATGTTCGGCTATGGCTGCGCGGTGTTCATGCAGTCCGACATCGTGGATTTTCAGCGCCAGGGATGGAAGCCGGAAGAGATCATGGCCGGGCTCTGCAACGTGCTGCCCAAGAACATCTGGCTATACGTTTCGCAAATTCCGAATTTGTCCGCCATCGGTACCAAGTTCCTGTTGCAGGGCGGCACGCAATACAACCTCGCCGCGGTGAAGGCGCAGGTTGATTTCATCGAATCCCGGTTCAAGGGCAAGGATCATCCCGCCGAAGTCATCGTGCATGAGCACTGCGGAGAAGCCGGCGCCATCGGAGCGGCGCTCGAAGCCGGCCGTCTGTGGGACAACGGCCGCAAGAGCACCTTTATCGGTCTGGATGCCGTCGGGCAAATTACCTTCACCACGGCCAGATCCGAAGCCACCCGCTGTTACTTCTGCAAGAACAAGTGTCTGCGTACGTTCATCGACGTCAAAACCAGCGTGCTCAGCGAAGACGCTTACCGTCCCGCAAAATCGAAGATTCCAATCGCGGACGGGGCGCAGCGGCTTATCATCGCGACCTGCGAAAAGGGCACCGTTGAAGACATTAACGAGATGCGCTCCATCAAGGGCAATCTCGACAGTCTCAAGAAAGCAAACCCGAATTTTGTGGAAATCGCCGCCAAGGCGGTGTTCCGTGTGCAGGACGTTCCGCTGGTAGCGGACCCCCTGCCGAAACTCCAGTTCACGGCATCGCAGAAGAAGCGTGCCGAGTTGATAAAGCGGCGTTCGGAGATCCGCATCGGCATGCCGCGGGTGCTGAACATGTACTCGCAGGCGCCGGTGTTCACGGGCTATTTCGCTTCGCTTGGCGTTAAAGCCGAGAACATGATCTTCTCCGACTACACAAGCGAAACACTCTATAAGGAAGGCGCCAAGCGAGGTTCTATCGATCCGTGTTTCCCGTCGAAGCTGGGCATTCCGCACGTGCATAACCTGCTGCAGGTGCACCACGCGAAGAAACCGCTCGACCTGATCTTCTTCCCGATGATCGATTGCCTCACCAGCGACCTGTCGCACGTGCAGGCAACACGCTCGTGCCCCACCGTAGCGGCGACTCCGGCAGCGGTGAAGGCCGCGTTTACCAAGGAAGGCGATCTATTCAAGGAAAAGAACGTCCTGTTCCTGGATACCTTTGTGAACATCTCGCAGCCCGATATTTTCGAGCGGCAGATGTACGAAGCATTCCACGACGTGTTGGGCGTTTCACCGGAAGAGAATGCTCGCGCGGTGCGGGAGGGCTACAAGGCCCTGGATCACTTCAACAACGTTACCTTGCGCGGCGGCGCCCGTGAGGTGCTCGAGCGGCTGGAGGCGGAAGACGGCCTCGGGATTGTGCTGCTGGGGAGACCCTATCACAACGACCCGGGCGTTAACCACGAGATCCTGGAGGAATTCCAGAAGATCGGCTATCCCGTATTCCCGCAGGATGCGCTGCCGATCGACGACGATATCGTCTGGCGGCTGTTCGGCGACGAAGTTCTTTCCGGCGAGATTCCCGATCCGATGGCGATCACCGATGTCTGGAAGAACTCCTACAGCGAGAACACAAGCCGTAAGATCTGGGCTGCGAAGTACGTGGCGAGGCATCCGAACCTGATCGCATTGGAGCTTTCCAGCTTCAAATGCGGCCACGATGCTCCGATCTATACGGTGGTCGAAGAGATTGTCGAACATTCCGGTACGCCGTATTTCTGCTTCAAAGACATCGATGAAAACAAGCCGACAGGATCCATCAAGATCCGCGTCGAGACCATCGGCTACTTCCTCAAGCGCTACCGCGAAGACATGATCGCGTCCAGGAAGAAGCGGAACAGCATCGAGGCCCAACTGGCGGAGTTCGAGGCACGGCTGCGGCGGCAGATGCTGAGAGAGAAACTCGAAAATCTCCATTCGGAAGAGAAGATTCGAGAGTCTATCGAACAGGGCCATATGCCCACGATCCACGTCAGTGTGGGCGCGCTGGCGGCTTCCGCGGCCCAACAGCGGCCCGCGCAACACGTTTCGGGAGACTGAAGCGGGATCTTAAACACGACGTCCTGAATGTTCGCGCGACGATTTGATTGGACACGGATGCACACAGATTCTGCTGCTGGCATCGCTTGCTAGAATGGCCTCGTGGAAGCACAATCCAACCGCACGCCGTGCGGTCTCGAGGAACGTACAAGAGTTGTAGTCCGGCGTGTGGATGAGTGCCGGAGCCTGGAGGAAGTATTTCTCTATTCGCTGCCGGCTTTCGGCGGGGCGTTCCTGCGCCGCATTTATTCCATCCTTGATCGCGCGATCGGCATGGGGTGTCCCCTTACGTTGTCTTTTTCAGGACCGGTGACCGTATCGGGCCAGCATCTGGCATGGCTGATTCCGCTGATCGAGACCGGTTGGATCGCCTACGTCAGCACCACCGATGCGGTCTGCTATCACGACGGGCATCGAAGCCTGGACGAATTCGCCGAAGGCCCCATTCACGAAGTCCCGATTTTCGGCGACGATGCGAAGCTGCTCGAAGAAGGCGTGATCCGCGTTACGGATATGGCGTTCGCCGAAGACGTCCTTCTCCACCAGGACCGCTTTCTGACCGCCTGCCTGATGCGGCCTGAGTTTCAGAAGAAAATGACCGGCACCGAGATGCGCTATCTTCTCGGCGCGCTTTATGCGGCACAGGAACAGCGCAACGGAGTGCCCAGCGGCCTGCTCGCTACCTGTCATCGCATGGCGGTCCCGATCTTCGTCGGGGCCCCGGCGGATGGCAGCATTTTCCTGAACTCGATGAAGCTCTGGGCCATGGAGAAAGCCGGAATCGGCGCAGAGCACAGATTCGAAATCGACCTTCACGCCGAAGTGTTCGAGGCGTGCGCGTATCATCGCTGGGGGCTGTTTGACAACCCGGTGCACGCCCTCGGTACGTTGATTCTCGGCGGCGGCGTGCCCAAGAATTACAACCTTCAGCCGGAACCTGCGCTCGGGCAGGTGCTCGGCGTCCCCGAAGTTCGCGGCTATATGTTCGATGTGCAGATCGTCTCCGCGCCAGTCACGGACGGTTCGCTCTCCTCCTGTCCGCCCTCGGAAGCTGTCACCTGGGGCAAAGTGGACAAGGAGCACTACACGAAGACGACCGAGAGTATGCAGGCGGATTATTCCACCGTCATGCCGTTCCTCGTAAAAGCGCTGCTCGACAAGCGCGACCGTTACGCGCGTCTCGCGGAAGAGATGGGGGAGGAGCGCCTCTTCGAAAAGCATCCCGAAGCCAGGGGCTATCTGCGTCCGGCCGAAGGCTACCGGCTGTTTCTCGAGCGCGACGAGCTGACTGCGCGGCTCTTGAAGGACGTTCGTGAGAACGCCGCCTGGCTCAAAGATACGCTCACCTATCCGCTGGCAGTCGAAACGCCGTAGCTGCTAAACTCCCCCCGAGGGGAAGCGCACAACTTCATGAGAACCGTCAGGCGTGTCGCTGCATTGGGAGCAGGGACCATGGGCTCCCGAATTGCAGCGCATTTCGCGAACGCCGGTGTAGAGGCACTGCTGCTGGACATGGTCCTTCCCGGACAGGCGAACCGCAATCTCGCGGCGATGAGAGGGATTGAAACCGCCCTGAAGCAAAAGCCGGGCGGATTCTTTAGGGACACCGCGGCGCGGCTGGTCACGCCGGGCAATTTCGAAGATGATTTTTCGCGGCTCGGCGATTGTGATTGGGTGATTGAGGCCGTCACGGAAAATCTCGATATCAAGCGCGCGATCTGGTCCCGGGTGGAACAGGCGCGGCGTCCCGATGCGATTCTGTCGACGAACACCAGCGGGTTGCCGTTGGCGCAGATTTCGGAAGGCTTTCCGGATTCGTTCCGGAGAAATTTTCTGGGGACGCACTTCTTCAACCCGCCGCGCTACCTGCACCTGGTGGAAGTGATTCCCGGCGCGAACACGGACCCGGAGATCGTTGCCTATGTCTCCGGCTTCTGCGATAAGCGGCTGGGCAAAGGCGTCGTGCTTTGTAAGGACACGCCGAACTTCATCGCCAACCGGATTGGAAGCTTTTTCGGAGCGACGGTCTACAAGACGATGATCGAAGGCGGCTATACGGTTGAGGAAGTCGATGCGCTCACGGGGCCGCTGATCGGACTTCCGAACAGCGCCAGTCTGAGGCTTGTCGATATCATCGGGCTCGACATCTGGGTTTTTGTCGCGCGCAATTTATACGACGCGGTTCCCGAAGATCGTTGGAGAGAGCGGTTCCTGCCGCCGGATTTCGTGGCGCGGATGATGGAGCGCGGCTGGCTCGGAGATAAAACAGGACAGGGTTTCTACAAGCGAGTGGGCAAGGAGCGCGACATCCATGCGCTCGACTGGCGAACGCTTGAATACCATCCGGCTGGTAAACCGGGTTTTGAAACCGTGGAGAAAGCGCGCCGCATCGCGAGCCTGCCGGAACGGTTGCGCATGTTGGTGGCGCAGGACGATCGCGCGGGCTCGTTTCTATGGAGACTCTTCAGCGACGTCCTGCTCTATTCGGCGGAGCGAATCCCGGAAATCGCGGACCGCACCGTCGAGATCGACCGTGCGATGCGATGGGGTTATGCGCACAAGCTGGGACCCTTCGAATTGTGGGATGCGCTCGGTTTTGAAGAGACTGCCCGGCGCATAGAGCGCGAGGGCCGCTCGCTGCCGGAAACCGTAACGCGGATGCTCTCCTCCGGCGCGTCGTCGTTTTACAGGCACGCCGATGCGGATCGCAGGCCACGCACGGAGTATTTCGATTTTGGCGCCGGCCGCTATGTAGAGCTCGAAGAGAGGCCCGGTATTCTGGTGCTCTCCGATCTGAAGCGCGCGCGGGGAGTCATAAAGAGCAACGCAGCGGCATCGCTGGTGGACCTGGACGACGGTGTGCTGTGTCTCGAATTTCACAGCAAGATGAACACGCTTGGCGAAGAGACCCTCGCCATGCTGCTCGAAGGACTGGAGGAGACGGAGCGTGGCGTTGAAGCGCTGGTGATTGCGAACGAGGGCCAAATCTTCAGTGCGGGTGCGGATCTGAATGTGATGCTTGCTGCCGCCGAAGCAGGCAAGTGGGATGACATCGACCGCGCCATCCAGCGCTTTCAGCAGGCGTTCATGTCCTTGAAGTACGCGGCAAAGCCCGTCATCGCGGCGCCGTTCGGGCGCGCCCTGGGCGGCGGATGTGAAGTGGTTCTTCACGCCGCGCGCGTACAGGCATCGGCTGAGCTGTACATGGGACTGGTAGAAGTGGGGGTAGGTTTGATTCCAGCGGCCGGTGGAACGAAGGAGATGCTGCTGCGGCTCAATGACGCGAAAGCGGCATTCGAGCTCATTGGCTTTGCGAAGGTATCGGGCAGCGCCGCCGATGCCAGGCGGCTTGGTTTCCTGCGCGACGGTGACGCGATCACGATGAACCCCGAAAGGTTGTTGGCGGATGCCAAAACGGCGGCTCTCGCGCTAGCCCAAAGTTATTCACCACCTTTACCCGCTATGGAGATCGTCATCTCCGGAGAAGCCGGATATGCGGCGATGAAACTGGGAGCATGGACGGCGCACGAAGGCGGCTTCCTCAGCGATCATGACCTGTTGATTGCGGACAAACTGGCGCATGTGCTCAGCGGCGGCCGGCTCAGCGGACAGCCAAAAGTAACGGAGCAGTATCTGCTCGATCTCGAAAGGGAAGCTTTTCTGAGCCTCTGCGGCCATCCGAAGACGCAGGAACGAATCCGGTACATGCTGAAGACGGGAAAGCCCCTGCGAAATTAAACACGACGTTCTAAATGTTTGTGCGACGATTTGATTGGCCACGGATGGACACAGATGAACACAGATAAGAACAATGCAAGGCTTGATCCGTGTGAATCCGTGTTCATCCGTGGCCGAATTTGCTTTTCTGGATTGCTGAGATGCGCAATTATTTATGACGTTCTGTTTAGAAAGAGGCGTTGAGACATGGAAGAGGTATTTATCATCGATTGTCTTCGGACGCCCGTCGCGAGAGCGGGCCGGGGTGCGCTGAAAACCACCCGTCCGGACGACACGGCGGCGTACGTCATCAAGGCGCTGCTCGAAAAGTATCCGCAGATCCCGCGCGAAGAAGTGGATGACGTCATTCTCGGCTGCGCGATGCCCGAAGCCGAATCCGGCATGAACATGGCGCGTATCGCTCTGCTGCGCGCCGGACTGCCGGACATCGTTCCCGGTGTGACGATCAACCGTTTCTGTTCTTCCGGGCTGCAATCCATCGGGATGGCGGCGGACCGCATTCGCTCCCGTTCGGCGAGCATCATCCTTGCGGGAGGAAGCGAATCGATGAGCATGCTGCCCATGACGGGAAACAAGCTGGCTCCGAATCCCTGGGTTGTGGATCATCGTCCGGAGATTTACATGGGCATGGGGCTCACCGGCGAGCAGTTGCAGCGCCGCTACGGCATCACGCGCGAGGAGCAGGATTTGTTCGCCCTGCGCAGCCATCAGCATGCTTTGAAGGCGCAGGCCGAAGGCCACTTCGATGACGAGATTGTGCCTGTCGAAGTGGAGGAGACGCTCGCCGAAAACGGGCAGCGGCACGCGCGCAAATTCACGTTCTCCAAGGATGAAGGTCCCCGGGCGGATACGTCGCTCGAAGCGTTGGCGAAGTTGAAGCCGGTGTTCCACGCGAAAGGCACCATTACGGCCGGGAACGCCTCGCAGACCAGCGATGGCGCGGCCATGGCGATCGTCATGTCGGGAACCCGCGCCCGTGCCTTGGGGCTGAAGTCCAAGGCACGATTTGTGAGCTTTGCGACGGCGGGGGTTCCTCCGGAGATTATGGGCATCGGGCCGGTTGTAGCCATACCGAAAGCGTTGGCGCTCGGCGGATTGAAGCTCGCGGACATCGGCGTTATCGAATTGAACGAAGCGTTCGCGGTACAGGCGTTGGCCGTGATTCGACAGGCCGGTCTCGATCCGGACAAGGTGAATTTGAACGGCGGTGCGATTGCGCTGGGTCATCCGTTAGGGTGTACCGGCGCGAAGCTGACGGCGACCATTCTGCGGGAGATGGACCGCGGGCACTCGCGCTATGGCATGGTGACGATGTGCGTGGGCGGTGGACAGGGCGCCGCCGGTATCTTCGAGAGGAGCTAGCGGATGCCGCGCGGCGGAGGGTTCCTGCTGGAGAAGACGGCGCCCGGCCAGGTGTTCACGCCGGAAGACTTCACCGAGGAGCATCGCGCCATCGCCCGCGCCGCGGATGAGTTCTGGCGCAACGAAGTGGCGCCGCATCTTGAAGCGATTCAGCGACAGGAGACGGGTGTCGCGGTATCGGTACTGCGTAAGTCGGCGAAGCTTGGCCTGACCGCCGTGCTGGTCCCGGAGCGCTACGGCGGCATGGAGCTTGACCTGGCTTCGGCGATGATTGTTGCCGAAAAGGTAGCGCGAGACGGCTCCTATGCGGCCTGGCACGGGGCGCACAGCGGCATTGGAACGATCCCTATTCTGCTGTTTGGCACCGAGGAGCAGAAGCAGGCGTACCTGCCCAGGCTCGCGAGCGGCGAACTGGTAGGCGCCTACTGCCTGAGCGAATCCCATGCAGGCTCCGACGCCCTGGCCGCGCGAACACGAGCCACGCTGAATGCCGAAGGTACGCACTATGTGCTGAACGGGCAGAAGATGTGGATCACCAACGGTGGAGCTGCCGGCCTGTTCACGGTTTTCGCGAAGATCGGCGGCGAGCAGTTTACGGCGTTCCTGGTAGAGCGCGGCTATCCGGGCCTCAGCACGGGCGCCGAAGAAAAGAAGATGGGCATCAAGGGCAGCTCCACCACCGCTGTCTACTTCGACAATGTTCCGGTCCCTGTTTCCAACGTGCTTGGAGAAATCGGGCGCGGGCACGTTGTCGCATTCAATATTCTGAACCTGGGACGTCTGAAACTCGGACCGTTTGCCGTAGGCGGCGCCAAGCAGACGCTCGCTGATTCGTTGCGGTACGCGAAAGAGCGGTGGGCTTTTGGAAAAACAATCGGCGAGTTCGGGCTCATCCAGCACAAGCTGGCTGAAATGGCCATTCGCCTCTTTGCCGCCGAGACCATCAGTTACCGCGTCACGGGCGACATTCAGTTGCGGCTGGCCGGGTTCTCCTGGGATAAGCCGGACGCCGCCGCCACGATGATGAAAACTTTCGAGGAGTTCGCCGCGGAGTGTTCGTTCGTGAAGGTGTTCGCGTCCGAGATGCTCGACTATGTTGTGGATGAAGGTGTCCAAATCCACGGAGGCTACGGCTATCACCAGGACTACGCGGTGGAGCGCGCCTACCGCGATTCCAGAATTAATCGAATCTTCGAGGGCACGAACGAGATCAACCGGCTTCTCGCCGCCGGCATTCTGCTGAAGCGTGCCCGGCGCGGGCAACTCGAGCTGGTGGAAGCAGTGAAGAAGT
>DASTMK010000604.1:0-14446 GCA_035714225.1 Bryobacteraceae bacterium
ATCGAACGGAAGCTCTATTGCCCGATCCAGCAGCGGCGCTAACGGCGTTTCGAGGCTCACCGGGACGCCGGCTATGGCCAGGACACGCTTTCCACGTACATGCAGGAGACGGACGTTGGAAGCCTTCTCGGGGCCGGTGATTACGCCAATGCCTCCGCGATGGTCACAAGATTTGAATACGTTGCCGCGGTCGTGCAGCCCCCCGATCTGCATGGCGATCATGCGGTCTACTGCGTCGGCTACTCGCGCGTGACGGCTGAAGGCCGCTGCGATTCGCATGCTTACGACAATATTAATCTATTTCAATTAAGTTTCGTTTGTATTAAATAACGAATAATGCAGGAACAGGGCCGCCAGCGGCGGCAATGTCAGGGTGAGCGATTGAGGATGCCCATGGACGGGGACCGGAACCGTATTCACTCCACCCAAATTTCCCTGGCCGCTGCCGCCGTGTTCCACCGCGTCGCTGTTCAGGCGTTCGCTCCAGAAACCCTTCTCCGGCACTCCAATCCGATAGTTGTAGCGGGTTACGGGAGTAAAGTTGCACGCCACCAGAATGTTTTCCTCCGCGGACCTACCCCGCCGCAGGAAAGCGATGACGCTATTTTCGGTATCGTGAACCTCCACCCACTCAAAGCTCTGCGGTTCGAGGTCGAACAGGTGCATCGTCGGCTCCCCGCGATAGAACAGGTTCAGTTCACGGACCCAGTTCTGTAGCTTCGGATGCCGCTCGTCCTCAAGAAGGTGCCAGTCAAGGCTTGCCTCGTGGTACCACTCATTCCACTGTCCGAACTCCCCTCCCATGAACAGCAGTTTCTTTCCCGGTATCGCGTACATATAGCCCAACAGGAGGCGTAGATTGGCGAACTTCTGCCAGTCGTCGCCGGGCATCTTGCTGAGCAGCGACCCTTTTCCGTAAACCACCTCATCATGCGACAAGGGCAGTACAAAGTTCTCCGAGAAAGCGTACATGCCGCGAAAGGTGAGCCGGTCATGGTGGTGTTTACGGAAGAGCGGAACCTTGGACATGTACTCCAGCGTGTCGTGCATCCATCCCAGGTCCCATTTCATTCCGAACCCGAGCCCGCCGGCATACGTCGGGCGTGAAACCATCGGCCATGCGGTGGATTCTTCGGCGATCGTCTGCACGCCGGGATATTCCTGGTATATCTTCTCGTTGAGGGTTCGGAGAAAGGCGATCGCGTCCAGGTTCTCCCTACCCCCATATGGATTGGGAATCCATTCCCCATCCCGGCGGCCGTAATCCAGATACAGCATGGACGCGACGGCGTCCACCCGCAAGCCGTCGATGTGGTACTTGTCCAACCAGAACATCGCACTGCTTTCGAGAAAGGTGCGCACTTCATTGCGGGCGTAGTTGAAGACGAATGTGTCCCAGCCGCGATGGACGCCTTGTCTTGGGTCCGAATGCTCGTACAGGTGAGTGCCGTCGAAGTACCCGAGGCCATGTTCATCATTGGGGAAGTGCGAGGGGACCCAATCCAGGATTACCCCGATGCCTCGCTGGTGCAGGTAATCGATCAGCCACATGAAATCCTGCGGCGTTCCGTAACGGCTGGCCGGTGCGAAATAGCCGGTCGTCTGATAGCCCCAGGAACCGTAAAAAGGGTGCTCCATAACCGGCAGAAACTCGACGTGAGTGAAGCCCGTGTGTAATACGTGCTCCGCGAGCGGCGCGGCCATTTCGCGATAGGTCAGCGGGCGGTTTCCCTCTTCGGGGACGCGGCGCCAGGAACCGGTATGAACCTCGTAGATAGAGATGGGGCTCGTCAGGGAATTCCGGCTGTGCCGCGCGGCCATCCACTCGCCATCGCCCCATTGATAATCGAGGTTCCAGGCGATGGCGGCACGTTCGGGCGGTGTCTGGAAATACTTGGCGTAAGGGTCCGCCTTGTCCACACGATAACCGTGGTGTCTGGAGACGAGGTGGAATTTGTAGCAGGCGCCTTGCGTCACCCCGGGAAGGAAGCCTTCCCATATGCCGGAATCCGCCCGCAGGCTCAACCGGTCGCGGGCCTTCTCCCAACCATTGAAGTCGCCAATGACGGAGACTTCCGCCGCGTTGGGCGCCCAAACCGCAAAATACGCCCCCTCGGCGCCGTCCATCGACGTAAGGTGGCACCCGAGTTTGTTGTACATCCGGAGATGAGTGCCTTCGTTGAAGAGGTGCAGATCGTCTGCCGTCAGAAGGCTGTTCATTTCGTTTCCCCGGTCCCGAGCAGATCGAGAATGCCCTGAAGGGGGATGCGGACCCAATCCGGACGATTGTTCAACTCGTACCCCAGCTCGTACATTGCTTTTTCGAGTGTGTAGGAATCGAGCAGGATGTGTTGATGGTCTTTTTGTTTCGGCAGGAATAATGCGCTGCCGGCGGTTTCCAGGTAACCCTTCAGGAAATTGTGGGAAGAAGCCAGGTACCAGAAGCGCGCCCAGCGGCGCAGTTCGTCGTGCAAGCGCTCCTCAACCACAATACCGGGGACCTGCCCGAACAGCGCCGCCGAAGAGACGTAGTGGAAAGACCGCAGCATACCCGCCACGTCGCGCAAGGGCGAGCGCTTGATGCGGCGCTCACTGATGGAACGCAGCGGTTCGCCTTCAAAATCGATGATGACGAAATCACGGCCGGTATAGAGTAACTGGCCCAAATGATAGTCGCCGTGGTGGCGGCAGCGCAGGGCTGCTACCCGCTGGTCGCGCAGGGGACGGAAGCGCTGCACCACCTGTTTTTCCATGTCCAGGACCTGCCTGGCAGGGACCCGCACATCTTCGGGCAATTGCCTCAGTTGCTGGCGTAACAACTGCAAGGACCGGCGCGCCAGCGCGATCATGCCGTGATACAGGCCGTGTTGATAGAAGTCGGTGAACGGCTCCGGAGAGAGAGCCGCGTCGCCGGTCGGTTGGGTCAGGGCAAGGTGCATCTCCGCCGTTCTCTGTCCAAGCAGCCGGGCATCTTCGGCATACGATTCCAGCAGTTCCATCGAGGATTCGGGGATCTCCTCGATATCCAGCGGGTTTGATGGCAGATCGGGGGGCGCCGTTCCCTGTGTTCCGCGCGCCAGCGCACGTGGAAAATAGCGGCTCAAGGCGTCAATGGAATACGACCATGCGTCTCCCTGATTCGGGACATAGGCCTGAAGAATGGCAGCCGTCATCTTCGTCCCGTTGCGTTGATACTCGATCCAACCCGCAACGGGAGCGATATTTTGGAATTTCGTCTTCTCTGTCAGATAGCGCCCGATTTCGAGATCGGGGTTCACCCCTTCTTCAATACGCCGGAACAGCTTCAGGATGAGACGATCTCCGTAAACCACCGAAGTGTTGCTCTGTTCCGACCGCTGGACGGAGGGCGCCAGGCAGGCATCGTCTCCCATCAGATCCCGGAACAGCCGGGTGGGTGTTGTGACCAGATCGCCGGCCTCTCCCTTAAACCGCCTCTTGCGTTGAAGAGCCTGAAGCAGTCCCTCACAGAATGCCTGGCTGCGGAATGCGCCATACAGAACGCCCTCCTCACCTGAGCTGTCCCGGAGCCTGGCCACGACAATGGCGGGATTGTTCTTCAGGATGTCGTCGCGATCTTCCCCGGTGGCGACGGAAAGTGGCACGACATACAACTCCGGGTCGCCGGAATTGTACTCGACCCGGATGAGTACGAATGTGGCGCCGGTGTTGTCGAACGGAATGGTATCGACGATGTCGAGCGAACGGATTTTTCGCGCTTTGCTCCGGAACCAGCGCCTGGTAGGGAGAAATGAGGGAAGCAATCGTCTCAGAACCTGCCGTCCGGAGCTATCCAGCGCGTGATGGAAGGATTTCACCGTCATCAACGGCAACTGGGAAGGGTCGCTGACCGATTCCAACGATTCGCGATCGGGCCTGGCGGGTTCGAGATGGAACCAGTAGAAAGCCTGGGGAGCAAGCGTGACGAGATAGCTGGAATCCCGGATCTGGGGGAATTCCACCATTCCGAACACCTCGACCGGCACCCGGCCCTCAAACTTCGACAGGTCCAGCTCTACCGGCTGCGGGAAACGCGACAGGTTCGCCACCACCAGAATATGTTCCTCCTGATAGCAGCGAACGAATGCCAGGACCCTGCGATTGTCCGGGTTCAGGAACTCAATGGCGCCTCGCGATAACGCTTTCCAGCGCTTCCGCTGCGCAATCATACTTTTCACCCACCAGAGCAGGGAATACGGGTTATTCTGCTGCGTCTCCACATTCACGGATTCATAGTGATACTCGGGGTCGATGACGAGCGGAAGATAAAGCTGCTGCGGATTGGCCGTCGAGAAGCCCGCGTTGCGATCCGGATTCCACTGCATGGGTGTGCGAACGCCGTTCCGGTCGCCCTGGTAGACGTTGTCGCCCATTCCGATCTCATCGCCGTAATAGATAACGGGAGTGCCCGGCAGAGAGAACAGCAGGCCCTTCATGAGCTCGATGCGCCGGCGGCTGTTTTCGAGCAGCGGCGCCAGGCGGCGCCGGATTCCAAGGTTGATCCGGGCCTGCGGGTCGGTCGCATAGACGCGGTACATGTAGTCGCGTTCTTCGTCCGTCACCATCTCCAGTGTCAGTTCGTCGTGATTGCGCAGAAACAAGGCCCACTGCGCGTTGTCCGGAATAGGCGGCGTGAGATCCAGGATGTCAATGATCGGGAAGCTTTCTTCCATCCGCTGCGCCATGAACATGCGGGGCATCAGCGGGAAATGAAACGCCATGTGGCATTCGTCGCCCTCGCCGAAATAGGCCACCGAGTCTTCAGGCCACTGGTTTGCTTCGGCAAGCAGCAGTTTGTCCGAATACTTCGAGTCGATGTGCGCCCGAAGCTCCTTCAGAAACTGGTGCGTCTCCGGAAGGTTCTCGCAGTTTGTTCCTTCCCGTTCGTACAAGTAGGGCACCGCATCCAGCCGCAGCCCGTCCACTCCCATGTCGAACCAGAACTCCATCGCCTCGATGACGGCTTTGCGGACGTGAGGACTGTCATAGTTCAGGTCGGGCTGATGCGAATAGAACCGGTGCCAGAAATAGGCTTGCGCCACCGGGTCCCAGGTCCAGTTCGAAGTCTCGAAATCTTTGAAGATGATGCGGGCTTCTTTATACTTTTCCGGCGTATCGCTCCAAACGTAGAAGTCGCGCCACTTGCTGCCCGGCGGCGACTTTCTCGCCCGTTGAAACCACGCGTGCTGGTCGGAAGTATGGTTTACGACCAACTCCGTGATCACCCGGAGCCCGCGCGCATGCGCCGCGTCCAGAAAGTGCTGGAAGTCCCGCAGCGTCCCGTAAGCGGGATGTACGTCCGTGTAATCGGAAATATCGTAACCATCGTCCCGCCAGGGCGACGGGCAGAAAGGCAGCAGCCATATAGCCGTCACTCCCAGGTCCTGAAGATAGTCGAGCTTCTCGGTCAGGCCGCGAAAGTCTCCCGCCCCGTCGCCGCTGTAATCCTTGAAGGCCCGTACGTGTAACTCGTAAATGATGGCGTCTTTGTACCAAAGCGCCTCGCCTTCCTCTAGTTGTTGGGTTCTCTTCGTCATAGCGCTGCTTACATGTAATAGTCGAAATCCCGCTCCGTGCGAATTCGCCGCCGAATGGTGAAAATGTGCGCAGGCACGATCTTTGGATCCAGTTCAACGTAGTTCCGCTGGCCCTGCCACAGATAACGCGCCTCGCTCAGCAGGTCGTGAACCTGGTATGGCCTGTGGGTTTCGGAGGGAATCTCCTCCGGGTCGAGTTCAATCCAGCCGGACTGTGTGTGATGCGGGTCCAGGTTCACGGCCACCAGAACAATGTTGCTGGAGTCCTCTGTCCGTTTGCTGTAGCAGACGATATTTTCGTTGTCCGTCCGGTGGAAGCGGAGGCTCCAGTCGCGGTGCAGGGCAGGATTGGCCCGCCGGATCGAGTTCACACGCGCAATGAAGTCGCGCAGGCTGTCCGGGCGATTCAAGTCCCAGTGCCGGAGTTGATACTTTTCCGAATCGAGGTACTCTTCGCTTCCAGGCTCGCGGGGCCGGTTTTCGAACAACTCGAAGGCAGGCCCGTAGATTCCATAGCTCGCGCCCAGCGTGGCGGCAAGCACCAGCCTGATGACGGCGGCCGGCCGCCCCCCAAACTGAAGATATTCGGTGAGAATATCGGGCGTGTTAGGCCATAGATTCGGCCGGAGAAACTCGCGTACCTGCGTCTTCGTCAGCTCTGTGAAATAGCGCTCCAACTCCCATTTCGTATTCCGCCACGCGAAATAGGTGTAGGACTGTGTGAAGCCGAGCTTCGCCAGGGCATACATCACCTTGGGCCGGGTGAAAGCCTCCGAAAGAAAGATCACATCGGGGTGCGCGTTCTTGATTTCGCCAACCACCCACTCCCAGAAAGCGTACGGCTTGGTGTGCGGATTGTCGACGCGGAAAATGCGGACGCCCTCACCGATCCAAAAGAAGAGCACGCTTTTCAACTCGTTCCAAAGTTCGCACCAATCCGGCGTTTCGAAATCGAAAGGATAGATATCCTGGTATTTCTTGGGTGGATTTTCGGCGTACTGCACGGTGCCGTCCGGCCGCTGGCGAAACCAGCTCGGGTGTTCCTTGACGTAGGGATGATCCGGCGAGCATTGAAAAGCGATGTCGAGCGCAACCTCGAGGCCCAGCCGCTTCGCTTCCGCCATCAGCTTGCGAAAATCCTCGATGGTTCCGAGCTCCGGATGGATGGATTTATGACCGCCTTCTTCCGCTCCGATGGCCCATGGGCTCCCCACGTCGTCCGGCTTAGGGGTAACAGAGTTGTTCCTGCCTTTTCGGTACGTCCGCCCGATAGGATGAATTGGAGGAAAATAGACTACATCAAAGCCCATTTCGCGGACGTAGGACAAGTGGGCCGTGGCGTCCTTCAGCGTGCCATGACGGCCCGGCTCCGGCGAAACCGATCGAGGGAAGAATTCGTACCATGCGCTGTAGCGCGCCCGTTCGCGATCCACTGTTACCGCAAGTTCCTTGGGATAGATGGTCTGAAACCGGCGGTCCGGATAGCGGGCCATTAACAGGGACATCTCCTCGTCGAG
Organism: Bryobacteraceae bacterium; assembly: GCA_035714225.1. Classification (GTDB taxonomy): domain Bacteria; phylum Acidobacteriota; class Terriglobia; order Bryobacterales; family Bryobacteraceae; genus CAADGY01. The sequence continues at coordinate 7,073 of DASTMK010000604.1, forward strand.
CGCGGCGGCGCGGCCGCCGGTGCGCAGGGCTTCAGCCCATCTTTGAAGGCGGTTCCGGTCCGGTCCGGTAGCCCTGCCGGCGGCATCTTCCACCAACTGTACACCCACCAGGTAATCCACCTCGGCGTCAGTTGCGGCACGAATGCGTTTGACCATATCGCGCCGCCAGGTTCGAAACGTATCCACCCAGGCCTGAAGGGTATAGTGGTACTTCCCAATCTTATCCACCTGGAACTGCGCGCTCCATCTGTCATTTAACAGGAAGGACATCGGGACTTCGGTCCAGGTTTCGTCTTCTTCTTTTCTGTAGAGGAGAACCGCAGCGAGGGCATCATGGCCGTCGGTGAAGATGTCGGCCTCAATCGTTACACTCTCTCCCACGGTTCTTTTGACAGGAAAGCGCCCGGCGTCGATTTCCGGGCTAACTCCTTCGATTACTACGCGTTTACGTCCGTCATCTGCCGGCATTTATTCTCTTTCTTCGATCCAGCTTAGGAGCTTTTTGAACGCGTTGCAGCCACGCTCCCTGACGGTCGCGGCTCAGAAACGGAGCCGCGCGCGTCAGCAAGCGGTTTTTCCACGTTTCCCCACACTCTTAGACGCCCAAAATCCCGAGACTTAGCACGAAGCCATGAAAACGTTCCAGGGCAGCTAATGTTCCCGCCGGAACCGGCCGATAGACCATCGGGACTATGGCAAGCTTCCTGTGGATTTTCCTCCCGATATTTGTAGCCACCGGTTCTGCGCTGCTCGCGTTCTGTCTTATGCAAGCACGCATGGAGGTGGCTTTGGCTCAGGAGCGTGCGGCATCGGCCGATCTGCGCGCTTCCGTCACGCAGCATGAGCGGATTGCGGAAGAGCGGGTCAAGGCTGCCGAAGAGGCTGCTCAACGGCGCGCGCTCGATCAGTTACTCGAGGAGTTTCGTGTCGAGGAGAGGCACTATGTCCGGGAGAGCAAGTCTCTTTTCCTGAACCGGAAGTCGATGGTGGTGCAGGAGCGGTTGTTCTTCCGGAGCATCCCGCTATCGAATTGGATCGAACATGAAATGGTGGTGGAAGAAGGAGGGGACCTGCAACAACTGGCACAATCGTGCTCGGTGTTCGTGCCGCAAGCCGCGCGCGAAGTGGCCGCAGCCGGTCCCAGACTGATTCGCAGCGCGGGTGCGAAATTGGGGGCGTGATAGCATGAGGGTTTGGCCGGAACATTCAGGCTCTCACTATGCGAAACGTCGTTATCGTCGGATCCGGCTGCGCCGGAAATACTGCTGCTATTTATACTGCCCGCGCCAATCTGAAGCCGCTGGTCATTGCGGGCCATGAGCCTGGCGGGCAACTCTCGCTCACCACGCTCGTCGAGAATTTTCCGGGTTTTCCCGAGGGAATCAACGGGCCCGATCTTGTCGAGAACATGAAAAAACAGGCGCAGAATTTCGGCGCTGAGTACATTCACGGCTCCGTGATCGAGGCAGATCTTTCAAAGCGGCCCTTCCGGTTGAACGTGGAGGGTGAGTGGCTCGAAACTCGTACGCTGATCATCGCCTCAGGCGCTTCGGCTCGCTGGCTGGGGCTCGAATCCGAGCAGAAGCTGATCGGCCACGGCGTCAGTTCGTGCGCTACCTGTGATGGGTTCTTCTATCGCGACAAGCAGATTATAGTTGTGGGCGGCGGCGACTCGGCCATGGAGGAGGCTACGTTTCTCACGCGCTTTGGACGTGAGGTAGCGCTGGTCCACCGGCGTGACGAATTCCGTGCGTCCAAAATTATGCTGGACCGCGCACGCGCGAATCCAAAGATCCGCTTCCTCCTTAACACGGTTGTAGAAGACGTCTATGACATTGAAAAGGGGTACGTTACCGCCGTAAAACTCCGGAATGTCCAGACCGGCGAACTGTCGGAACGGGAAGTGGATGGTCTGTTTGTGGCCATTGGCCATATTCCGAACACCGCTGCTTTTAAAGGTCAGATCGAGCTGGACGAGGACGGCTACATTAAATCTCGCGGGAATGCCCGCACCAGTGTTACGGGCGTTTTTCATGCCGGAGATGTAGAAGACCGGGTGTACCGGCAGGCCATTACGGCCTCCGGGGCCGGGTGCATGGCCGCCATGGAAGCGGAACGGTTTTTGGAGTCTGAAGGACACTAAAATTCCGGTTCCTGGAACATTTCTCCCGTCGTGCCGTATTCCTTCATAGGGAGCACGAGCATGTTCTGCACACACTGCGGTACCGAACTTGACGGAATCTGCCGGTTTTGTCATCAGTGCGGCACCGCTACTACGAAACAGGTTCCACGTCCGCCGGCCGCCTCACCGGGATTAAGCATTCCGCTGGAAGGCAGGAAGATCGGAGGCGTTTGCGCAGGCTTTGCCCGCTACATCGGCGTGGATGTTACGTTCCTTCGCATTTTTTGGTTGACGCTCGCCATTTTTACTGGAGTGGGTTTCGTCGCCTACCTGATTGCCTGGCTGCTGATGCCTAAGGAGCGTTACCTTCTACCCGCGCCATCCACGGAAACGGCCGGGCAGACGGTGTAGTCGCCCCCCACTTCCTCACTATCCTGAGAGAAATATCCCTCCAGGTTCACTAGAGCCTATATGGAGTGATGCCTGCGCGTACAGAGTCTCCGAAGGCTCGATTAGCCGTTATCGAATTCCGGGCGAAGCTGATCGGCGATCCCGTCAAGCGTCTGCGCTTTCTTCGCCGTGTGGTGAACACAAGCGATTTTGGCGATAGTCCCGCTTCGAACTGGAGGTTGCGCGCGCTCCTCGTGGCGATTATCGTGATTCCGCTCCTCATCGATACGAGTCCGGCTGTTATCTCCGCCGAGTTGCGGACACCAGCCATATCCCCACTGGTGGGCAGCTACGATCCGTTACCCGTTTGGCTGGTCGAGCGCGGCGCGGAGCATGAAACGTACAGCAACGGGCTTCGTATCGAAAATGCTTTCCGCGTCGCCACGCACAAACGCTCCTACCAGATTTTCGACCGCGAGTATCCCAACCGCATCGCCGCCCGCACAAAGACAGACCCGGCGGGCATTGTCTTCCACACCAGCGAGAGCACGCAATTGGAGTTCGAAGAGGAGCGGAACGGTGCGTTACAGCGCATTGGCGAATCCCTGCTCGGGTATGTCCGCGCCAGGCGCTCCTACAACTTTCTGATCGACCGGTTTGGGCGCACATTCCGAATCGTTCCCGAAAGCGACGTCGCCAACCATGCGGGACATTCCATATGGGCGGACGCGAAGTACATTTATCTGAACTTGAACTCCAGCTTTATAGGAGTTTCTTTCGAAGCGGAGACCCAGGTGGGAGAGCAGCCGTCTGTAAACCCGGCGCAGATTCACGCCGGGCGCATGCTGGCCGCTATGCTGCGTTCACAATATGGGATTGCGGTTGAAAACTGTGTGACGCACGCGCAGGTTTCCGTGAACCCCGCCAATATGCGAATCGGCTATCACACCGATTGGGCTGCGAATTTTCCTTTCGCCGCCATGGGCCTGCCCGACAATTATGCGCTCGCGCTTCCCAGCATCGCCGCATTCGGGTTCACGTACGACGCAACATTCCTTCGCTCCACCGGCCATTCCCTGTGGCGCGGGCTTGCCGCCGGTGAGGAACTGCTGCGCCAATCCGCCGCTAGCAGGGGAGTGCCGGCCGCGGAATATCGAAAAGCACTCCAACGACAGTATCAGGAAAGGATCTCGGCGCTCCGGAGACTGGGCGTCCAGGAGGAAACCAGCAATGAAGCAAACTGAAGGTAAGGCCATCCCGATCGGCCTCGATATCGGCACAAGCCGCATCGTATTGGCCCGGCACGTGGACAAGGAGTTTCACTTTGCGTCGCAACTGAACGCATTCGTGCGAATTCCGTTTTCGAAAATCACCGAAGACGTTCTTCGTAAGGAGCAGATCCCTTACGCAGCAGACGGTTCCGTGCTGTTTGTGCACGGCGATGCAAGCCAGCGGTTTGCGGACCTGCTGAAATCCGAGATCAGCCGTCCGATGGATCGCGGATTTCTGAATCCCAGCGAGCCGGATGGTTTGCGGCTCATCCGTGAGATCGTCAGTTCGATGACCGGCAAATCCGATACACGCCGGAAGTTATACTTCACCGTCCCCGCCGCGCCGGCCGGCGCCGAAGAGAATTTCACGTACCATGAAGCTGCCCTCCGGCAGGAACTCGAGGATCTGGGATTCGAGGCCCGGAGCCTGAACGAGGGCCTTGCTGTCGTTTATTCGGAACTGGAAGCGTCGAACTTCACCGGAATCGGAGTTAGTTGCGGAGGTGGATTGTGCAATGTCTGCCTGTCGTATCTGTCGGTGCCCATCACCAGTTTCAGCCTTCCCAAAGCCGGCGATTTCATTGATACGAGTGCGGCCTCGGTGACGGGGGAACGTGCGAACCGGATTCGGATTCTCAAAGAGGAATCTTTGTCCCTCAACAACGGACATATGAAGGACAAGGTGCAGCGAGTGCTCAGTGTGTACTACGACGACATGATCCGGTCGCTCGCCTCCGCTCTGAAAGAGACGTTTGCAAATGTGCGTGGGCTCCCGGAATTTGGCAAGCCCATTCCACTGGTGCTGGCCGGCGGTACGGCGATGCCCAAAGGCTTCCGTGACCGGTTTGAAGCGGCCCTCCGCGAAACCGGCTTCCCCATTCCGCTTTCCGAGATCCGGCTTGCCTCCGATCCTCTGAGCGCGACGGCAAAGGGAGCACTCGTAGCGGCGCTATCGGAAATGTGAGGTTCAGCCTTTGGGAGGGGGCACTTGTCCCTGGTAGTTGATGATCGTGTCGACGATGCCTAATTCGACGCGGCGGTTCTTGGCCCGGGCGTTCGAGTTGGTGGCTTTCACGGCTGGACTGGATTTTCCAAATCCCTGTGTGGTGATAATCTCGGACGGAATTCCAGCCTGCACCAGATAGTCGCGGATGGTCTGCGCTCTGCGCTCGGACAAATTCTGATTGTATTCCCGCGTCCCGACATCGTCTGTGTGTCCGTACACGAACAGGCGGTACCCTTCGGACGCCAGCAGCACACCCGCGATGCGGCTGAGGACCTCGCGGTTTTCCGGCCGCAGACTGGCTTTATCGAAATCGAAGTGGAATGAGTCGTCGGCAAGCTCCATCACCATGCCGGCCGGAGTGCGGCGCGTGGGAGCAATGCGGTTGAGCGCCTCCTGCATGCGGTTCAATTCGTCTTCCCGCCGCTTGCGAATGGTCTCCAGCTCGGAGCGCGTTTGCTGCTCCGCCGCCGCGGCAGCCTCGGCGCGCTGGTGTGCAGTCGTTGCCTGTTGCTGCGCTTCCTGCGCCGCCTGCTGTGCCTGCTCAGCCTGCAATTGAGCAGCCGTCCTGTCCTGTTCGGCCGCACTGGCCGCAGACTCTGCCTCAGCCTCACGCTTTTTGGCCGCCTCGGCTCGCTGTATGGCGTCTGTCACTTCGTCCGAGTAACGGGCCAACTGCTTTTCCACATTGCCGGCTCGCGTTTCGGCCTCTTCGAGTTGCCGGCCGAGTTGGTTGAGGCGGCTGGTGGCGAGCCAAACGGCGGTCCCAATGGCTGCAATCACCACCACCACAAGGCCGACGGTCAAACGGCGTGAATGGCGACGGTCTGCCATGCTACTACGCCCATTGTCGCATGGCCCGGCGCCGCTCATGAAACGGCGTTAACGAAGTCCGCCGGGGCGTGCGGACGCGAGTCCAGGCAGTCCACCCAGACCGGGCGATAATCGCACGGCGCGTTGTACAGACTCGGCGACAGCTTCCACGGCAGCCACTCCCAGCGCGTTCACATCCGCATCACGCGTGCCGGTGGAAAGGGCGACAACGAGGTCACCGTCGTAGGAGGTCCAAACCGGGGAAATGGTCCGTGCTATCCCCACGCTTGCCAACTGTGCCAGGCGAGTGGCCTGCACCTTGCTCAGCCGCGCGTTCGTCGCAACCACGGCCAGGGTCGTGTTTTCGTGGCGCGCAGGAGCCTGCCGCACTGCCTTCATCGCCGCGGCGGTTCCCACCAGTTCCAGGCTCTCTTCGGATGCTCTGGCTCCCGCCAGCAGTTTGCCTGTCTGCGGGTCGATGACATCGCCATAAGCGTTCACTACCGTCAGAGAGGAGACGAGAACGTCCGTGTGGCTGCCTCCCAATGCGACAGTGAAGGTCCCGAGCCCGGATTTCATGGCGCGCGCGATTCCGAAAATCTTGCCCGTGGTGGCTCCCGTGCCGGCGCCGACGGCGCCCTCCTCAACCACTCCCGTGTGCGCCGCGGCTGCCGCCGCTTCCCCCATCTCGCGAGTCGGCCGCACGCCGGCTTTTCCAATTGTCAGATCGTAGAGGATGGCGCAGGGGACTAGAGGTACCTTCGCGGCGCGTGTCGTGTACCCGATGCCCTTCTGCTCCAGGTAGCGGCGCACCCCGGAGGCCGCTTCCAGCCCGAAAGCGCTGCCGCCGGCAAACACCAGCGCATGTATGTGATCGGTGACGTGCAGCGGGCTCATCACTTCGAACTCTTCGGTTCCGGTCGCTCCACCCCGGATGTCGTATCCGGCGACGGCGCCGTCTTCACACAGAATGACGGTACACCCGGTGAGCGCATCGTAATCGGAGCTGTGGCCTACCCGAATCCCCGGAATATCGGTTAAGCCTTTCATTTCAGTTCGTATGGTAGCATCGAAGTTACGAGGGTCATTTCGGTTTGCTCGACATCCTGAAACCGCCTGTCCTTGCGCTCCAGGATTTCTATTCGCTCGCGGGCAGGGCAATCCGGAACATCGTTCGCCGCCCACATTATTACGACGACATCGTTCTCCAGATGGACGTCATCGGAGTAGGCAGCCTGCCGATCGTGCTGCTGACCGGCTTCTTCAGCGGGGCCGTGATGGCCCTCCAGATGTCACGCGCGCTTTCGCAGTACGGCGCCACGGGACAGGTAGGCATGATCGTATCCATTACTCTTGTGCGCGAACTGGGTCCGGTGCTTACCGCGGTGGTGGTCGCCGGGCGCAACGCCTCGGGAATGGCGAGCGAGCTCGGATCCATGAAAGTCACCGAGCAGATCGATGCCATGCGCGCGCTGGGTACGGATCCGGTCCAGAAGCTCGTTACGCCGAGGCTGATTGCGACGGCCGTGGTCCTGCCCCTGCTGACGATCGTCGCGGATTTTGTCGGCCTGGTTGGAGGCTATGTCGTAGCCGTTCCATTGCTGAGCCTGACCACAGCAGGTGAATACTGGAACACGGCCTGGCGCGCCATCGAATACAACGACATTGCACAAGGGTTGTTGAAGCCCCTGGTGTTCGCCATCATTATCGCCCTTGTCGGTTGTTTTTACGGCATGCGGACCACTGGAGGAACGCAAGGCGTCGGACGGGCGACC
>DASTMK010000605.1:0-3208 GCA_035714225.1 Bryobacteraceae bacterium
TATGGCCGCGCGTTTCACCACGCGTTCACCCCAGCCCCGTTCGGGCACAAACAACTCGTACTCTTTTTCGACGAAATGCCTGGTTATCAGGGCGTGCCAGTCCTGCAAACGCATGGTGTGGTTCTGGCGGATACCGAAGCTCTCCTCCTGGTGGGCGCCGATTACGTCGCGAACCAGGTAACCCAGCAGTCCCCAATCGGACAGCTTCCTTTCCCAGGGCTTCATCGTCTCGTAGTAGGGGCATCGGTAGAGCCGCAGAGACAGCAGCCGTTTCAGCGGTTCTTCGGAAAAAAAGAAAACACCGCCCGGCGCAAGAACCCGTTTCACTTCTAGGAATACGCTCTCGATATCGAGAAACTGGCTCAGCACCTGGAACCCCATGACAAACCGGATAGAGCCGTCCCGGAAGGGTAGGTCGACGGCGTCGCCGGCGATGCGTATGGGCACTCGTGAGAGATTCCACCGCTCCTGCAGGACGGAACCATATCGCAGCGCGTCGGCAGAGATATCGAGCGCAAAACCGCCGGCGCCGAACTCGTTGCAGAGCATGTAGCTGGTGTGACCGACGTTCGATCCGATCTCGAGGAACGGCGACATGCTTCCGATCATGGAAAGATGATTGCGAATGATACCGGAGCGCCGGACATTCTCCTCGGCGTAAGCGGCGATGGCCCGTTCCGGCTCGCCGAGCGACGCGAAGCTATGGAATTCCACTTCCGCGCGCTTTACGCTGAGGGACTGCGCCTGCGTTTTCATTTAGCCAGGGTCCATTCCCCGCGAACCATTTTCTTTTCTACTTTGCGGAGATTACGCGCATCGTCCAGCGGGTTGGCGGAAAGAAGAACCAGGTCGGCGTACTTACCGGCCTCGATGGTTCCGGCTTCGGTGGCACGGCCGGCCGCCAGCGCGCCATTGCTGGTGGCAGCCCGAATGATTTCCGAAGACGGCATTCCCGATTCTACCAGTAACTCCAGTTCGAGTTGTTCGGCGCCGCCGGCCGCCAGACCCATCCGGACGCCGCTCCTGGCAAGCGCGGCGGTATTGTGCTTGGCCCTGTTGAGGGCTGCGAGCGACCCCTGAATTCGCGAGAGTGCCGGCACCATAACGACATCCAGGCGGCGCAGGTGGTCTGCCAGTTCCGTGCCGGTGACGTCCTTGTCGGTAACCATGCCCGCTACGGCTCGCGCGCCCGCATCCACCACCTGTAGAAGTTCTTTTTCCGTTGAAACGTATGGTAGTTGCTCGGCGGGTACCCTATACAGGGCCGGCAGCAGATAGAGGCCGCGCGCGTCCACCTTTTGATAGGCGGCCGAGATGGGCGTCGCGGTTCGCGTGCCCACCGCTCGAATGCGGGATCCCGCGATGAGAACGACGGAATCGTCCACCGGAGCGGCACCGGTTCCGTCGATCAACACGGCGCCGACAATCGCAATGGTGCTGGTTTTTTCCGGGGTGCCGCACGCGAGGACGAGCAGGCAGGAGATCGTCAGAAGTGCAGGTTTCATTTCTCGAGCAGACTGGCCAGGGGAAGCATACGGAGATCGGGCACCAGAACATCCGGGGATGCCGTGGCGAGGCCGGCCATAGGGCTCAATCCGGTCGCGACGGCGATCGATCGGATTCCGTTCGCCTGCGCCGCCCGGATGTCGTTCTCATGGTCTCCCACCAGAGAAATCAGGGTTTGTGGCGAGATCCAACCGTGCCTGCGTGCATACCGGACGGCGATGCGCACGAGTTCTCCGCGGCTGCGGCCAAGCTCGGCGAAAGCGCCGAAGCGAAAAAATCTCCGCAGGCGGGCCCGCTGCATCTTCTTCCAGGCAATTCGTGTCAGGTTTCCGGTGACCAGGCCCACCGGAATGCCACGGTCCAGCAACTGCTGCAACAGCTCTCTCGATCCTGGGCAGACCTTCGTTTCGAGGCTGGGACAATTGCGAACGTATATTCGCTGCGCCTCCCGCACGACAGCCGGCATGCTTGCGGTGATCATCCGCCGGGTGGCGCCGGCGTCCGTCATCATGCGCGTCAGAATGTCCCGGTCGAGCATACCCTGCACGGGAATATGATCTGTGCTGGTATCCAAACCGGTGACAGTCCGCACGGCTTCCACGAGCGCCTGGCGATGATGCGGACCCGCACGCCGGATCAGTGTTCCATCGATATCGAACAACACAACGGCGGGAGCCGCCTGCCTGGAATCGGACGCCATTTACATCCAATATAGCCGCTATCGCCGGAGAGCCTCGTCCGCGGGCTGTGGCAGGTTGCTACCATCGGCACTGAAGCGTGGCTCTTTCAGCGAATCACGAAATCGAGATCAAATTGCGGATTCCGAGTGCGGAGGAGGGTCGAAATCTGCTCCCGAGGGCCGGGTTCCAGGTCGTAGCTGACCGGGTTTTCGAGACCAATATGGTTTTCGACTTCCCCGACCAACGCTTCCGCAGGGAACGCAAACTGCTCCGGTTGCGCTGCGCCGGTGGCCGCTCTGTTCTCACCTACAAGGGAACGCCGGAAGAGGGCCCGTTCAAATCGCGGGAAGAGATCGAGCTGGAGGCAAGCGATCCCCGGCAGGCCGAGCTCCTCTTCGAACAGCTGGGGCTTCAGCAGGTGTTTGTATACGAAAAATACCGGACCGAATATCGACGTGCGGGCGACGGCGCCATTGTGATGCTGGATGAGACTCCGATTGGCGACTTTCTTGAAATCGAGGGAACGCCGGAGGAGATTACATCCGCCGCCGTACAATTGGGCTTCGGTCCGGATCAATACATCAACTCCAGCTACGGTACGCTGTACCGGGATTGGTGCAGAGAGCTGAATTTGGAGCCCTCGAATATGACCTTCAAGACTCGCCCGGATGCTCCACCGGAGAAGAATACTCAGGCATAGTACTGAGCTTTTCAACCAACTTGCCTTAGACGCTCGAAAAGCCTTGTTCGTGGGAAGGCCCAATGGTATTCTCAAGCTGTCCTGGCTCAGTACCATGAGTACCGGGGCAAGGTCTCGCGTATGATCACGAGCATTCTGATAAGCGTATTGTCAATATTGCTGCTTGCGTATTGGTTTCGATACACGTGTCAATTGATCCTGGGGGCGCGGACGAGCAAAGATTACGCCCAACAGGTCGCCATCGCGAATCAGCTCAATTTTGTCGATGTCCAAGCCCGATTGCGGGAGGATGGCTCGGCCCGGCTTGATCCTCTGTGGCAGT
>DASTMK010000606.1:0-2494 GCA_035714225.1 Bryobacteraceae bacterium
CTCCGGTTGAGGAAATCGAAAATGTTGTGCTTAGCCGGGCTGACTCCTGTAGCGAACGTCGACCAGGCCACGGGAGAGAGCGAGGGAAAGGTTGTACGTAGAGCGGAGAACGACCCCTGCTCCCGCAGCCGGGCCAGGTTCGGCAGTTTCCCTTCTTTGAGGTAACGCTCCGTGAGACGGTAGTCGAGGCCATCCAACCCGAGGAAGACCAGCTTCTTCACGCGGGCATGACGAAACGCGCGCCGCCTTCGCATGGACGCGCGCAACACCCGGAACGGCCACAGCAGCAGCGAGGCCAGGCTCAGCAGGAAGCCGGCAACCAGGGCAAGAAGCGAGCCGAGAAAAGCGAATCCGGCGCCCGGCCCCACGTACGCGACCTCCACCCCGTCCGGCGGCGGTGACCAGATCCACAGCGACAGAAGGACTACCGCCGCCGCGAAATGGAAACCGCGGCGGTTCATCGGAGCTTGCCTTCCAGCAGAAACACCTCGAGGACCTTTTCATGTTGTATCGGGCCATGGCCGAAATAGCCATCCTCCCCGAACAACTCGCCGTGGTCGGAAGTGATGGTGATGTAGGTGTTCCGGGGCACCAGGTCGAACAGCTCCTCGAACACGGTATCGAGATATTTCACCGCCGCGATCTGGCGTGCCCGCAGCGTATCCAGCTTCGCCTGATCGAAGAACGGAGATCTGCGCTTCGGCAGCTTACCTCCCGTGACATGCTCATCAAGGTGCTTGAACACGCCGTGCACGCCGCTGATTCGGGGCCACTCATCGGGCGGTTCGTCGGGCAGCGCGTAGGGGTAGTGCGTCTCGCCCACATTGAGCAGGTAGAAAGACGGGCGCTCTTCGGAAAAGCGCATCTCCCGCAACATGGCACGCATGTCGTTGTGCTTCTCCATCAGCCGGTAGCGGTCGAAGCCGCTATTGAGCGGAGTCTTGGGATTCAGCACCGGCAGCGACACGAAGGCATTTGTCTGGTAACCCAGCGAATTTCTCAAAAACGTTGGCAGATACAACGCCGGGATCAGCGATTTGAACTCGAAATTCATCTGCCCCAGGCGATCCTGGAATCGCACGAAATCGCGTTTGTAATACTCGGATGCGAACACGTGCTTCGGGCTCGAATGCGGCATCAGCCCCATCAACAGGTTGTAGTGCGACGGCGCCGTCCAACTCGCGTAAGACCATCGCCGTTCCAGCTTGCCGAGTTTGCGCATGGTCCGCGGGCGCGCGGCGATAAAGGAATCGTAGCGGCAGCTATCGAGGACCACCAGGATGTAGTTGTTCCCCCGCGGCGGAGGATTGGGAATAGAGACCACGTTGTCCCGATTATACCTACGCGTTCAGAACACCGGGCGTCCCGTCATCCCGGCGCCGGGTTTCACGCCATACTCGTTCAGCAGCGTGACGGTGATATCCTCCAACCGGAGTTCCCGGCGCCTTGTCTTGCGGTTCGACAGAAAGACACCCGGGACCAGATGGGCCGCGATGCAGTGGTCGCCTCGCCACTCGTCCTTGTTGTCTTCAAAAATCACGGAAGGAACCGCACCCAAAGCCGTCTGCCAGGACGAACGGTATCCGGTGTTCCAGCCGACTACGATGTCCGGAGCGGAAGCGCTCGCTTCGCCGCGATAAACATCGCGCGCCCGGTACGCCTCCGCAACCACGGTCTCGCCCGTCTCGGGATCTCGCAGCGCTTTCAGCCGATGAACGATCCGGTCGACGAGGGCGTCACGTTCGGAAGGTTTAACGATTCCGTTGCGCTCCCGCCCTGCCAGATTGAGGTAAATCCCGTTCAGGCCGATGGAATAGGCTTGCGTGGCCGCCCAGTCCACATGGACCAGCCCCTCTTCGTCGCCGGTGTTAAACGGCAGATCCAATGTCAGAAAACCTTCGAGCATCAGCCACCGGTTCAGATGGACGGCGCGGCGGAACTCGGAAAATCCATGGTCGGACATCACGATAAGAGTGTCGTTAGGGTAGGTCCGCGCCACGCGCCCGATCTCGACGTCGGTCTTCTTATACGTTTCGAGCAGCGCGGCCTCATGCCGGCCCCAGAGGATGTGGGAATCCTGGTCGATGCCCAGAAAATGGAAGAAGACCACTCCATGCGCGGTGGTGCGCAGCACATGGTGTAGCAGGGCGAACTGTTCCCGCTCCACCAGGCCCGCTTGTTGGCCGTACTCGTCGAGCGTCAACACGCCTTCCCGTACCGCGGCGGTGTCTTCCGCGATGCCCTGCGTGTAGTAGGGTCCCACCGCGGCGGCAAGCTCCGCGCTGTAGGAAGGCGGTGTCGAGATCGGAAGGTCCGGCGAGAACGGGTCGATATTCAGCGGTGAAACGTAGATCTTCAGCGCCGGCCGGAGCTGTTTTGCGTACACGCAGAACATGGTATGTGCGTTCTGAAAAGGAGGCAGCAACGGAAGTGAGACGCGAACCCACTCCGACCACTCGCCTTCGCGCAGGAGGAAGCGCCGGCCTTCTGCTTC
>DASTMK010000607.1:0-7659 GCA_035714225.1 Bryobacteraceae bacterium
GCCGGCGGTGGTCTTCACCAATGGGTAAATGGTCATTTGCTTGATTTCCCTTTGTTGCTCCGATATGCCCGGGATTTCCCGGGCAGGTAACTCTGCCCACACTCCGCCCATACGAAACAAACGGAGTTTGTCAGACAGGCGGGCGGTTGCTCAGGCTTGTTCAGCCGCACCGGATGGTTCCGGCGCCATCGCGCTTCTGATGATACCCGCACGACACGCCGGGTCAGGCCAAATGCAGAGTTGTCAAGGGATGTTTTGACTTCGGCAATAAGGAATATAAGTAATTGAAACTAAGCCGCTTACTCTAACACCGATTGGCAGGGATGGGTCTGTTCGGAAGTCTCGTGAACGGCATAGAGCGAAAGGCGGTAATCCCATCCGGTAGGGCGGATGCGTCCCCTTCGCAAAAAGAGTGAGAATCAAGTGGATAGAAAGGATTGTTTAATGAGCATTCGTAACGAGGATGCACTCGAATACCATTCCTCCGCCCCGGCCGGGAAGATCGCCGTTCATCCTACTAAACCCTGCCGCACTCAGCGCGATTTGAGTCTTGCCTACACACCGGGCGTTGCCGTTCCCTGCCTCGAGATCCAGCGGGATCCGTCCCTTGCCTATAAATACACCGCGAAGGGCAATCTGGTGGCTGTGGTCACCAACGGCACCGCTGTCCTCGGGCTGGGAAACATCGGTCCGGCCGCCGGCAAGCCTGTGATGGAAGGCAAGGGCGTTCTCTTCAAGCGCTTCGCGGATATCGATGTCTTCGATATCGAGCTGAATACGAGCGATCCGAAAGAGATCATCCGCGTCTGCCAGCTTCTGGAGCCCACTTTCGGCGGCATCAATCTGGAAGACATCAAAGCGCCGGAGTGTTTCGAAATCGAAGAAGAGCTACGGCGCACGATGCAGATACCGGTCTTCCACGACGATCAGCACGGCACTGCCATTATTTCGGGCGCCGCCCTGCTGAACGCGCTGGAACTCGCGGGCAAACGCATCGACGAGGTAAAGGTTGTATTCAATGGCGCCGGTGCAAGCGGATTGGCCTGTGCGGAACATTACATGCGGCTCGGAATCAGCCGCGAAAATATCGTCATGTGCGATACGAACGGGGTGGTTTATAAAGGCCGTACCAAGGGCATGAACCCGTACAAGGAACGGTTCGCCCGGGAAACCACGCTGCGAACTCTCGCGGAGGCCATGGAAGGCGCGGATGTGTTTTTCGGCCTCTCCGCGGCGAACTGCGTCACACCTGAGATGCTGCTCTCCATGGCGCCGGACCCGATCGTTTTCGCCCTGGCGAATCCCGATCCGGAGATCGCCTACGATATCGCCATCGCCACCCGGAAGGACTTGATTATGGCGACGGGGCGGTCGGATTTTCCGAACCAGGTAAACAACGTCCTCGGCTTTCCGTTCATCTTCCGCGGGGCCTTGGACGTGCGTGCCACGGCGATCAATGACGAAATGAAACTCGCGGCCACACGAGCGCTGGCCTCGCTTGCAAGGGAAGACGTTCCCGACGCCGTACGCCGCGCCTACGGCGTGGAAAGCATGCACTTCGGACGTAATTACATTATTCCGACGCCATTTGATTCCCGGGTGCTCATCTGGGTGGCCTCCGCCGTCGCGCAGGCCGCCATGGATAGCGGGGTAGCGCAGTCGCCTATCGATATCGGGGAATACAAGGATCAACTGGAACGGCGGCTCGGAAAAGCGGTGGAGGTGATGCGCGTGATGATTCACAAAGCGCAGCGGCATCCCCAGCGCGTAGTGTTTCCGGAGGGGCAGGAGGCAAAAATCCTGCGCGCTTCCCAGATCCTTCTGGATGAGAAAATCGCTACACCGGTTCTGATCGGGCGCGAGGATAAGATCCGCCAGCAAATCGAATCGCTGCGACTTCACCTCCAGGACGTCGCCATTGTCGATCCGCGAACATTCCCGCGCATGAGCGTCTACAGTGAAGAGCTTTACCGGCTGCGCCAGCGCAAAGGAGTGACGAGAAACGAAGCCGCTGTCCTGATTCAGAACAGGACGGCGTTCGGGGCCATGATGCTGCACATGGGCGATGCGGACGCGCTGATCGCGGGGCTGACGCAGCACTACCCGGATACCATCCGGCCCGCGTTGCAGGTGATTCCCCCGCGCGAAGGGCTGAAACGTGTTGCCGGTGTGTACATGATGATTACCCCGCAGGGCAAAATCTACTTCTTCGCCGATGCCACGGTGAACATAGAGCCGTCTTCGGAAGACCTCGCGGAGATTGCTCTCGAAGCCGCTTACATGGCGAAAAGTTTCGATGTCGAGCCTCGTGTGGCGCTACTTTCGTTTTCCAATTTCGGCAGCACGCGCCATCCGTTGTCCGAGAGGGTCCGGCGGGCCGTCGACATCGTAAAACAACGCGCTCCGGAGATCATGGTTGACGGCGAGATGCAGGCCGATACCGCCGTGGTCCCGGAAATCATCGACCAGACTTATCCGTTCAGTACTCTCAAGGGCGGCGCAAACGTTTTGATCTTTCCCAGTCTGGAAGCGGGAAACATCGCCTATAAGCTGTTGATGCGGATTGGCGGCGCCGAGGCGATCGGGCCGATTCTGATGGGCCTCTCCAAACCGGTACACGTGCTTCAGCGAGGCGCCGAGGTGAACGACATTGTCAATATGGCAGCCATCGCGGTTGTGGACGCGCAAGCCGCCGCGGGGCTGGGCGGCTCAGAAATCGATCCGCGAGCGTCAGCAAGCGGGATCGGATAGGTCACCGGGTGCCGGCCGGTATCATCTGCAATTGAACGGATTCCCGGCTGTTCTCCGCTACGGTAATGGCTTTTCCGCGGGACTCGAACGGTTTCAGAAATTCCGGATCCTGATACGCGCCGGGTTCAATCTCCTCCCAGGCGAATAACTTGTATTCGCCTGGAACGAGTCCCTTGAGGGTGAACTGGCCGCTTTGATCCGAGGCAACCGACTTGTACAGGCGCGATTCGTTGCGGCGGGATTCATCCGGAACCGCGACCACGGTTACGCCCAGGGCAGGGCTGTTTTCCGGACCCATTACCATGCCGGACACCTGGCCCGCGCCGGCGCGCAGCACCAGCTCCAGCGGGGCGGGAGCGGCACCCGAGCTAAGATCGAGTTCTCCGCCCGCTATTTCCTGGTTCCCCATCCGCACCGACTTCAGATAGAACTCGTCCGAACGGTGGATGACATACACCTGATACCGGCCGGGAACGACGTTCTCCACGACAAACAAGCCATCGGCTCTTACTTCGCCCGTGCCTGCACCTCCCAGGCGAGAGGGCTCGAGAGGTTGGAGATACACGCGAATCTGGCTCAGGTCGACGGTGCCTTCCCCCTCCGTGCGGATGTACCCGCTAAGGGACACCGGCGAGGCCAGCGTCAGGACAATATCATCCAGGTCGGCGGTACCGACTTGGATGACACGCCTCGCGCTCTGCCGTTTGCCCTGCTGGAAGACTTCCGCCGCCAACGTATAATCGCCCGGGACTACGCCGCGAATCTCGAAATTGCCTTGAGGATCGGCCCTGACGTTCGTCCGGTTTGCGAAGTTTACGACAAGCTCCTCGCGCGGCACCAGGGTGATCATCGCCTGTCTCCTCATCTCGGCGGGAAGCCCGTCGATCCGCCCGCGCAGCCTTACCGTGCTGGTTGGAAGTAAACGAAAATCGGTGCCGCGTGCTTCACCGCCCGGGGTTACCTGGATTTGGGCTGCCTGGCGGGCGTCGAGAGCATTGGGATAAAACAGCGGAGGGTAGCCGCTTTCCGCCGGGGCAGCCATACGGCCGCGCGCCGCCGCGCCCCGTCCGAAAACCATGCCTGCCGTATTCCGGGAGCTGACGGCGCTCACGTAGTAGCTTCCGGGCTGGAGGCCGAAAAGCCGGTATTCTCCTAAATCGTTGGTGAGCGCCATTCCCACAGGCATGAGCTGCCGCCTGCCCTGTACATATGCACGGCGATAGCCCTGAATGCGGACGAGGGGTGCGGGTTCGCCGTCTTCGTTCATCACGCGTCCGCTGATAACACCCGAACGGATCAGTTGGAAATCGGCGTTCTTCAAATCCTGGCCCGCGCTCAACACGACCGGGACGCCGGACCGTTCCGTGGTCTTCTGGCCGTACTCCTGCCGCACGAATCCATCGCGTTGCGCATACAACCGGTATCGCCCGGGCTCGACGCCCGGAATGACGTACCGCCCGGATGGGTCGGTGCTGGCGGAGTAAGGGTTCTCCCGGCCTTCCGTTGTCCGCAGAATCACTGTGGCCCGTCGCAGGGGCTCGCCTGTGGCGGCAGCCGTCACCCGTCCCTCTACGGAGCACTTCTGCTCCTGGCTGGCGACTTGGCCCGGCACCGTCCCGAGCATAGACAACAATACGATAATGAAAGTTCCCCGCATTTGGCTCCCGAAATAGATTAGACGCCGCTTGAGCCCGCGGGGTTATGACACACTGCGATGCTTGCCGAAGTAAGCGACCTTCATGAATTCATCCGGGACCGGCTTGCGCCTCATTTCGCGGAACTGGCCAGGTGTGATTCCACGAAGGAACTCGTTGCCCATCCGCTCTACCGCAAGCTGCTGCCATCCATCGAAACCGTACTTTCCACTCTCGACACCGGTGATTTCCGGAAGCATACGGCAGAGGCACAATCTTCCTACCGGTTTGTCGCCTGGAACCTGGAGCGGGGAACGGAAGTGGAAGGGCAGATCGAAGCGCTCCGGTGCGACTCCTACTTGAGCGGAGCGGATGTACTGCTGCTGACGGAGCTCGATATCGGTATGGCACGCTCCGCGAATCGCGACATCCCTCGCCTGCTGGCACGGGAGTTGGGTATGCAATACGCGTTCGCACCCTGTTACCTGAATCTGACGAAGGGCGCCGGTGCCGAATGCGAGGCGCAAGGAGAAAACCAGCTTGGCCTGCACGGGAACGCCATTCTGAGCCGTTATCCGATCGAAAACGCGCGGGCCGTTCTATTCCCGAATGGGCGGGACAAAATGCGCGGCCGCGAAAAACGGCTCGGATCTCAAACGGCCGTGCTGGCGGAAATCTGGTTCCCGGGTTCCAGCGTCACGGCCGCCGCGGTTCATCTGGACGCGCAGTCCACGCAGCGGCACCGGTACGAACAGATGCGGTTGCTGCTGGATGCCGTCCCGCCGGAAGGCCCCGCCATCATCGGAGGAGACTGGAATACGAGCACCTACAACTCCTCACGGGCGCTTCACGCGATTATCGGTTTCGCGGTCCGGGTGTTGATGGGCGTCGGCAACGTGATCCGGAACCACTA
The DNA here is from genome assembly GCA_035714225.1 of Bryobacteraceae bacterium. GTDB lineage: Bacteria > Acidobacteriota > Terriglobia > Bryobacterales > Bryobacteraceae > CAADGY01. The sequence goes on from DASTMK010000607.1 coordinate 5,299, forward strand.
CCTGCATCCGTATCACCGGTTCGAGCGGGACCTGTTCCAGCTTCTGGAGAATCGCGGATTCGATTACCGCTCCTCAAACCTGCTGGGTGTTCGCACCGCCGGATTCTGCATTGCCGATGAGCGGGCGAACAAGAACCTGGGCGAGTGGGTTCCGGCGTGGTGCTTCCACTTTATTCGATGGGCTCTTCGAAACCACGGCGGCAAGTGCCCTCTAAAGCTTGACTGGTTTGCGGTGCGCGGACTCCGGTGTAAAAACCCCACTGTCCTGCACGCCTTCCGGGAGGAGCGCGCGACGCCCCTCTCCGATCACGACCCCATCGGCATTGACGTGGTGGTGTGATATCAGCCGGCAACGGCGCGATTTTGTTCGAACTCCCACGCGCTGCGCACGACGGTTTCCAGACTGCTCGAGCGTGGCGACCAGCCAAGGCTTCGCTGTAGCCGGTCCGGGTTGGCTACCAGCACTGGAGGATCTCCTTCGCGCCGCGGCCCCACGGTATAGGGGACTCTCTTGCCCACGATCTTTTCCACCGTCCGGAGAACTTCCATCACCGAATAGCCGGAGCCGGTGCCCACATTGAACACATCGGATTCCCCGCCGGACAGGAGAGATTCAAGAGCCAGCACATGTGCCTCCGCCAGGTCGCGAACGTGGATGTAATCGCGGATGCACGTGCCATCGGGCGTATCGTAGTCGTCGCCAAAGATCGTAATCGGCGTCCCGGTCCCGATGGCTCGGAGCAGCAGAGGGATCAAATGCGTCTCCGGGTCATGCTCCTCGCCCAGTCCGGCTGCCGGGTCCGCTCCACACGCGTTGAAGTATCGCAGGCAGACGCTTTTCAGGCCACGCAATTCGCTCAGCCACCGCAATACCTTCTCCACCATCACTTTGGATTCTCCGTACGGGCTGACCGGCGCATACGGTGCGTCCTCGCTGATCGGTACCGACGTGGGATTGCCGTACACTGCCGCAGTGGAGGAAAACACCAGCCGTTTCACGCCGGCGCGTTGCATGGCGGTGAGCAGCGACAGAGATCCGGAAAGGTTGTTGTTGAAATACAACTCCGGCTCCCTGGTGGATTCACCAACGGCGATGTAAGCGGCGAAGTGGATCACGGCTTCCACGCGCCCGGCAATCATCAGCGCCGTCAAGGCGTCCGTGTCCTGCATCCTTACAACGTGCAGGCGTTCGGGCGCGACATTGTGCCTGTGCCCGCGGGAGAGATCGTCCGCGATAACCACGTCAAAGCCGTGCTCCGCCAGCACATGCGCGGTGTGCGATCCGATATAGCCCGCGCCGCCGGTAACCAGAATTCGGGACATAGGAGAAAAGTGTCGGAAGAGACTGAATATACTAGGATATCAGTCCATGCCCAAGAAACAGGTCCGCTACCGGGACGCCGGCGTCAATATCGACGAAGCCGATCGTGCCGTTTCCCGCATCAAAAAGCTCGCACGCGCGACGTTCACGAAAGGCGTTCTAACCGACATCGGCTCTTTCGGAGCCGGATTTCAGCTCGATGGTTGGAAGAAGCCCGTGCTGGTCAGCTCGGCGGATGGAGTTGGAACAAAACTGAAGGTGGCGTTTCTCACCGGACAGCACGACACCGTCGGCGAAGATCTTGTCAATCACTGCGTGAACGACATCCTGGTGCAGGGCGCGCGGCCCCTGTTCTTCCTCGACTATTTCGCCATCGGGAAGCTGGATGCCGAGGTGGCCGAGCAGGTGGTAACGGGCATTTCCCGTGGCTGCCGGCTGAACGGTTGCGCCCTGATCGGCGGCGAAACCGCCGAGATGCCGGGATTGTACGCACCAGGCGAATACGATCTCGCCGGGTTCATTGTCGGCGCCGTGGAGCGCCGCGCGCTGATCACCGGCGGCAACATCAAACCGGGGGATGTTCTGATCGGGCTGCCTTCGAATGGCCTGCACACAAACGGGTACTCCCTCGCCAGAAAGCTCCTGTTCGACGTCGCCGGTTACGGGCCTAAGACTTTTCTACCGGAGCTGCAATCGAGCGTCGGGGAAGAGCTTCTCAAAGTGCACCGGAGCTACCGGAAACCGATGCTCGCATTGCTGGAAGCGGGATTGTTGAAGGGTGCGGCACACGTCACCGGAGGCGGCATCAGCGACAACCTGCCCCGCGTGCTGCCGAAGGGATTGGCTGCGCGTATCAATGCGGCTTCGTGGCCGGTCCTGCCCATCTTCGAGGTGTTGAAACGCGTCGGCAATATACCGGAAGAGGACTATCGCCGGACGTTCAATCTCGGCTTGGGCATGATTCTGGCGATCGGCTCGCGTAAACTCCGTGCCGCCGTACGGCTTCTCGATGCATTGAAGGAGCCTTATCACCAGATTGG
>DASTMK010000608.1:0-14306 GCA_035714225.1 Bryobacteraceae bacterium
CAGTCCCGAATACCTGATGGAACAGTTCCGCGCGGCGGCGGCCGGAACAATTGTCGGAAAGGCAGAACTTCGAATTGAAGTATCAACCGATGAGCATTCTCCCCGCGCACACGAATTGTTGCTGATCACGGTGGAGTTAGAGCGTTGAGCCATTGCGCGCGGTACGAAGGGAGCGGGTGCGTCAATTGGCGATAAAAAGATCTGAAAATCGTGCAATTTCACCCACTACGTTCTGTGGGTGAGGGAACTTCAGTGTTCTTAGTTACTTAACTGTGGTACGCCAAGTGCTGACTCTGTGGCACGGCGGTTATCATGACGGCCAAAACTGCAATACGGAAGCAGTTTATTCTGAATCCGGCGGCCCTCGAACAGCTCTTCTCCGTTCTTGAATCCCAGGAATTTCAAATCGTCGGTCCTACCATCAGGAACGGAACCATTCGGTACGACTACATAAAACATTGCGAAGAGCTGCCCTCCGGATGGACCAGCGAACACGAACGGGCATCCTGCCGTCTGAAAAGGCGCGAGGATGATGCGGTATTCGGGTATGTGCCTGGTGCGGACAGCTTGAAGCGCTTTCTGCACCCGCCGGAGTTGCGTCTGTTCCGAGCCGAGCGGGAGAACGGCGTATTCCGGATTCTCGACAATCCGGCGCCTGCGCCCAAGCTCGCTTTTATTGGTGTGCGAAGCTGTGAGCTCCGCGCGCTCAGCATACTCGACCGGGTCCTGGCGGAAGACCGGTATCCCGACGCGGTATACGTCGCGTCGCGCAGCCGGGTTTTCATCGTGGCGGTGAATTGCAACGAGCCTGCGCCCACCTGCTTTTGTGCGTCGATGGGCGGCGGTCCGGAACCGGCCGGTGGGTTCGACCTGTTGCTGACCGAGATTGCCTCGGACAACCAGCACGTTTTCGTGGCCGAAGCGGGCACTTCCGAAGGTTCCGGCGTGCTTGCGGCCCTGAATCCCGGGGAGGTTTCCAAGGAAAAAAAAGCGGCACTGCGTGAAACGATGGACCGCTCCAAAGCGGCCTTCAAAAGAAAGGTGGAGACGGAGGGTCTTCGGGATTTCCTCTACGAGAGTTTCGACCATCCACAGTGGGACCGCGTGGCCGCACAGTGCTTCCTATGTGGAAACTGCACCATGGTGTGCCCGACCTGTTTCTGCGTCACCGTCGAAGACAGCACGGACGTACCGGTCCGGCGGGCCGAACGGTGGCGGAAGTGGGATTCCTGTTTTACCCAGAATTTCTCTTATATCCATGGCGGGAGCGTGCGCCTCTCGCCGAAGTCCCGCTACAGGCAGTGGCTGACTCATAAGATGGCTGCCTGGGTCGACCAGTTTGGAACTTTTGGATGTGTCGGATGCGGCCGCTGTATCACCTGGTGTCCCGCCGGCATTGACGTTACCGAACAGATCGCCGTCTTGCGCGGGACAGCGGCTCCCGCGGCATCCGGCGACGCTGGTTGAGGAGGAGGTATTGGGAAATGGAAACGCAGACCCTCGCGGGTACACTGGCAAAACACCCCTTCCTTGTGGGGATGTTGCCTCACCACGTGGACCGGCTGGCGTCCATGGCGTTCGAGGTGAAATTCAAACAGGACGAATTCATCTTTCGTGAAGGGGACGAGTCCGGCTTTTTCTATCTGCTGCTGTCCGGAAAGGTCGCTCTGGAAGTGCAGGCGCCGGCGCGAACGTTTCGAATCCAAGTTGTAGGAGAAGGCGAGGAGTTGGGCTGGTCATCGCTGCTTTCCCCGGCGCGAAAGTGTTTTCAGGCACGATGCCTCGAACCGGTGATCGCACTCGCTTTTGACGGAGTGCGTTTGCGCGGCGCCTGCGACGCCGATAGCGAATTTGGCTACTGCCTGATGAAGAACGTACTGGGTGTCGTGGCTGAGCGCCTGCAAGCGACACGCCTGCAACTGCTCGATATTTTTAAGCCGGTCGGGAGCAAAATGATATGACGGTAGCGAGCGTAATGACACCGCTCGCTGCACGAGTCGCGCGAGTCGATAAAGAGACGCACGATACCTTCACGCTGGCGATGGAATCGGGCAACGGAGTTGATTTACCGCGCTTTCGTCCTGGCCAGTTCAGCATGTTGTATCTGTTTGGGGCCGGCGAGCTGCCGATTTCGATCAGCGGCGATCCGGAAAGGCCCGGCGAACTGGTCTATACGGTGCGTTCGGTCGGGCAGGTTACTTACGCCCTGGTTACTCGCAAGCCCGGAGATTCGGTGGGAGTGCGCGGTCCTTTCGGCACCCAATGGCCGCTGGCGTCCGCGCGTGGCCGCGACATATTGATTGTCGCCGGGGGCATTGGCCTCGCGCCGCTGCGGCCCGCGGTCTATCACATCCTGAGGCAGCGAGGCGATTACGGCCGGCTCGTTCTTCTCTACGGCGCGCGCAGTCCCAGGGATCTTCTGTATAAAAAAGAACTCTCCGCCTGGTCGTATCTGCCGGATACGCAGGTGTTGACCACGGTCGACTATGGCGGCGTGAGCTGGCGCGGTCATGTGGGCGTGGTAACGACACTGTTCCGCTTCATCCGCCTTCAGCCGAACCAGACGACGGCATTCATTTGCGGGCCGGAGCTGATGATGCGCTACGTGGTGCGGGAACTGGAAACGCGCGGCATGCCGGCCGGGCACATTCACCTGTCGATGGAGCGCAACATGAAGTGCGCGGTCGGTTTCTGCGGCCACTGCCAGATGGGGCCGCGCTTCATCTGCAAAGACGGGCCGATCTTCCCTTATCCGGAGATGCGGCCATGGCTGGACCGTTATGAACTCTGATACGGACAGGAAGCCGAAGATCGCCATTTTCAAATTCGCATCCTGTGACGGCTGCCAGTTGAGCCTGCTGGAGCTGGAAGACTCGCTGCTGGACCTGGTGAACGCCGTCGAAATCGCCTACTTCCCGGAGGCGAGCCGCAGGATGCTGAAGGGGCCTTACGATATCGGCCTGGTGGAAGGCTCCATCACCACGCACCACGACGCGGAACGCATCCAGCGGGTCCGCCGCGAATCGAAGACCCTTATGACTATCGGGGCGTGCGCCACCGCCGGAGGCATACAGGCGCTGCGGAACTGGAAAGACGTCGGTGAATTCGTGCGGTTCGTCTACGCGAAGCCCGATTTTATCAGCACGCTGAAGATGTCCACTCCGATCGCGGAACATGTTCCCGTAGACTTTGAGCTGCGGGGATGCCCCATCAACAAGATGCACCTGGTGGAACTGATCGGAGCCATGCTCGCCGGCAGGAAGCCCAACATTCCCACCTACAGCGTGTGCATGGAATGCAAACGGCGGGGCAACGTCTGCCTCGCCGTCAGCTCCAGCCTGCCTTGCCTGGGACCTGTGACGCAGGCGGGTTGCGGCGCAATCTGCCCGGCGTACCATCGCGCCTGTTACGGGTGCTTCGGACCGATGGAAAATCCCAATCCCACGGCTCTGGCCGCGCGCTTCGAGGCGCAGGGCCACGCCGACCGCGACATCATGCGCGCGTTCCGCATGTTCAATGCCTGGTCCTGGCAATTCCGCCAGGTGAGCGAAGAAAGGGAGCGGAGATGAGCACGCAGACAGAGACCGGCCGGACGACGGTCATCAAGGTGGATTGTCTGGCCAGGGTGGAAGGCGAAGGGGCCCTTTATATCAAACTCAAGGGCGACCGCATTCAGGACGTCAAGTTCAAAATCCACGAGCCACCCCGTCTGTTTGAAGCCTTTCTGCGGGGGCGGCACATCCGGGAGGCCCCCGACATTACGGCGCGCATCTGCGGCATCTGCCCCATCGCGTATCAGATGAGTGCCGTTCATGCGATCGAAAAGGCGCTGAAAGTATCGCCGGAGCCTGCCATTCGAAGGCTGCGGCGGCTGTTTTACTGCGGAGAATGGATCGAGAGCCACGCGCTGCACGTTTTCCTGCTGCATGCGCCGGATTTTCTGGGCTACGACGACGTGATCGCGATGGCGCGCGAGCACCGCGAAACGGTCGAAAAAGCGTTGCGCCTGAAAAAAATCGGAAATGGGATTGTTGCAACCCTGGGCGGCCGGGAAATCCATCCGGTTTCCGCGGCAGTGGGAGGCTTTCATGCGGTCCCCGGCAAGTCCGAACTGAACGCGCTGCTGCCGGATCTCGAATGGGCGCTCGAAACGTCGCTCGAAACCGTGAAGCTCGTTTCCGGACTCCCCTTTCCCGAGTTCGATCAGGACTACGAATTTGTCTCTCTTTCGCACCCCGGTGAATATCCGCTGAACGAAGGCAGGATCGTCTCCAACAAGGGGCTTGATATCGATGTCTCCGAGTACGAAGACCATTTCCTGGAACAGCACGTCAAACACTCCAACGCCTTGCATTCGCTGCTTCGCGAGCGGGGGTCTTACATGGTGGGTCCGCTGGCCCGCCTCAACCTGAATTTCGAAAAGCTCCCTGAGTTGGCGCGAGCGGTTGCCGGCGAGTGCGGGTTCACGCTGCCGTGCAGGAATCCTTTCAAGAGCATCATCGCGCGTGCTCTCGAGATGGTATTCGCCTGCCACGAAGCCATTCGAATTATCGGTGAATACGAGGTTCCCGGGACCCCGTGCATGGAACTGCCGGTTCACGCCGGAACCGGACAGGCAGCCACTGAAGCGCCCCGGGGCCTGCTGTATCACCGCTACGTGTTCGACGACGCCGGGCAGATCCTGGCAGCGAGAATTATTCCGCCGACTTCCCAAAATCAGAAGCGCATCGAAGACGATCTGTGGCAGTACATCCCACAATTGCTCGGAAAGCCCGAGGAAGAGATGACACTCCGGTGCGAGCAGGCCATACGCAACTACGACCCGTGCATCAGTTGCGCCACGCACTTTCTCCGCGTGCGGATCGACCAGCAAGGAGAGCCATGTCCACGCTCGTGATCGGCTGTGGGAACTCCGGCAGAAGCGACGATGCCGCCGGGTTGCTGGTGGTGCGGAAACTGCGCGCCATGGGTGTCCACGCGATCGAGCAGGAATGCGAGGCGATGCCGCTGCTCGATAAGTGGAACGGGTACACGCGTGTGATACTGGTGGATGCTGTCGTGACGGGTAAACAGCCCGGTGAACTGACGGCATGGGACGCTTCGAAGGAGAGGGTGCCCCGCGAGTGCTTCCATTGTTCCACACACGTTTTTGGCGTTGCCGATGCGATCGAACTCGGTCGCATTCTGGACCGGTTGCCCCCGCAACTTTCGATTTACGGCATCGAGGCGGCGCGGCTCGATGCTGGATCGGAGGTGACGGTGCCGGTCGCGGATGCTATCGACCGGGTAGCCCGCCAGATTCGAGACGAGGTCGTCGCTTGCAAGGACCCTCACTGACCCGCCGTTTCCGTCAAACCAGAGCGTTGAGTGATTGAGAGGGTCCGAGTCGTACTGACGGGCGCGGTGCAGGGCGTGGGCTTCAGGCCCTTCGTTTACAGGCTGGCCGGGCAGTTGCAGCTCTCCGGTTGGGTTCTGAATTCAGCGGCGGGGCTGGTGGTGGAGGTAGAAGGCGCCGGCTCCGATATTGCCGTGTTCCTGGAGCGTCTGGAAACGGAGCGCCCTCCCGCGGCTTTGATTTTGACCCGGGAAGTGAGCGCATTAGCGCCTTCCGGCGCGAGCGGTTTTCGCATTCTCTCGAGCGACGGTTCACTCGACCGTACGGCCGGAGTGTTGCCGGATCTCGCAACCTGTCCGGCGTGCCTGGCCGAAATTTCCGCACCCGGCGACCGCCGATATGGCTACGCCTTCACAAACTGCACGCTCTGCGGCCCGCGCTACACAATCGTGCGCGATATCCCCTACGACCGGCCGAACACCACGATGCGCGATTTTGCGCTCTGTGACGATTGCCGCCGCGAATATCTCGATCCCGCGGACCGGCGTTTCCATGCGCAGCCTGTCGCCTGCCCGCGCTGCGGCCCGCATTTGAACGGAACCATCGCTTCGGCGGCCGGGGCGATCCTCGCCGGGGAGATTGTAGCATTGAAGGGCATCGGAGGCTTCCAGTTGTTCGCCGATGCACGCAACGAAGAAACCGTCCGCCGCCTTCGGGCGCGAAAGGGGCGTGAAGAGAAGCCGTTCGCGATGCTGATGCCGGACCTGGAAACCGCCCGCCGGTATTGCCGCATCAGTCCCGCGGAGGAGCGGCTGCTCACGTCGGCGGCTTCTCCCATCGTGTTGCTCGATCCAGGCAGCGCTAACGACCTTGCGCCGGGAGTATCGGGAAACTCACCGTATCTGGGTGTGATGCTGCCTTACTCCCCGCTCCATCACCTGCTGATGCGGGAGTGCCCGTTCCCCGTCATCGCCACCAGCGGCAATCGCAGCGATGAGCCCATCGCCATTGATAACGGCGAGGCCCGGGAGCGACTGGCGGGCATCGCCGATTTTTTTCTGATGCACAACCGGCCCGTCGCGAGGCCCTGTGACGATTCGGTGGTCCGTTTGTCGCGCGGCCGCGAGATGGTGCTGCGGCGCGCGCGCGGATATGCGCCGCTGCCGTTGCTTGTCCCGAAGCCGCTGCCTCCGGTTTTGGCGGTGGGCGCCCATTTGAAGAACACCATTGCTATCGCACTGGGCCGTCAGGTGGTGGTGAGCCAGCATATCGGCGATCTCGATACGCTCGAAGCGCGGCTGCTGTTTGAACGCACCATCGACGATCTTTGCCGCCTGTACCGGTTTAAGCCCGAAGCGGTGGCATGCGACCTGCATCCCGATTACGCCTCCACCGCGTGGGCGAAGGCTTCGGGCCTGCCTGTCATCGGCATTCAACACCATCACGCTCACGCGGCGTCGTGTGCCGCCGAGAACGCGCTCGCAGAGCCGTATCTTGCCGTGTCTTGGGATGGCACGGGTTACGGTCTGGACGGAACGATATGGGGCGGCGAGATCTTCCTCGTCGAACAGGGACGCTTCGAGAGGATCTCGCATTTGCGGCCTTTCCGGCTTCCGGGCGGGGAAGCGGCTGTCCGGGAAGGCTGGCGCGGCGCCGCAAGCGTGCTGGCCGGCATCGGCGTGCGTTCGGGTCCGGACGCCATTCACCAAATGCTGTCGCGTGACCTGAACTCGCCCTGGACCACCAGCGTCGGCCGTTTGTTCGACGCGGTGGCGTCTATTACCGGCGTGGCTCAGGAAAGCAAATTCGAGGGACAGGCGGCCATGCTGCTCGAATGGGCCATCCGGGGCCTGGACACGGCGGAAGCATACCCCCTGCCGGATGGTGACTGGCGGACACTTGTAGAGGCGGTATTGGCTGAAACCCGCGGGGGAACCCCGCCGCAGATCATCTCGGCGAAGTTCCACAATAGCCTCGTACAATGGATGATAGAGACAGCCGAAAGAGCCTCGGTACCCCGGATTGCTCTCAGCGGGGGCGTGTTCCAGAATCGATATCTCACGGAACGTGCCGTCCATGTGCTGGAATCCGGCGGGTTTCGAGTGTATACGCATCAGCGGGTCCCTGCCAACGATGGCGGTATTGCGCTGGGCCAGGCCGTCCTGGCGGGTAATTGAGATGTGTCTTGCCGTTCCCGGAAAAATCGTCGACATCGGGCAGGAGATCGATCCGACACTGCGCAACGCGAAAGTCGATTTCGGTGGCATTCGCAAGGAGGTGAGCCTTGCGTTCACGCCGGAGGCACAGGTAGGCGACTATGTCCTGGTTCACGTCGGGTTCGCCTTGAGCGTAGTGGACGAGCAGGAAGCGACGCGGATCTTCGAGATGCTGAAGCAGATGAATGAGCTCGCCGAGTTGGAGCCGGATCAGCCGTGAAGTTTATCGACGAGTATCGGGACCGAGGCGCAGTCCGGGGAATTGCGCGCAATATCCGCGGTTTGGTTACAAAGCCGTGGACGCTGATGGAGGTTTGCGGCGGGCAGACTCATACGATATTGAAGAGTGGCCTTCAGGATCTGCTCCCGCCGGAGATCACCCTCGTGCACGGCCCGGGGTGTCCGGTCTGCGTGACGCCGGTCGAGCTGATCGACCGCGCTGTCGAAATTGCTTCGCGTCCGGAAGTGACATTCTGTTCTTTTGGCGACATGCTGCGCGTGCCCGGTTCATCGAAGAGCCTCTTCGATGCGAAGGCCGCCGGTGGGGACGTGCGGATTGTCTATTCGCCGCTCGATGCCCTGAAACTGGCTCGCGCGGATTCTTCCCGCGAAGTCGTGTTTTTTGCCGTGGGGTTTGAGACGACCGCGCCCGCGAACGCCATGGCGGCCTGGCAGGCGGCGCGCGAAGGGCTGAAGAATTTTTCCATGCTGGTGGCGCACGTTTTGGTTCCGCCCGCGATGGAAGCGATTCTGACTTCCGCGAATTGCCGCGTGCAAGCGTTTCTGGCGCCTGGGCACGTTTGCGCGGTGGTGGGATTCAAGGAATACGAGAACATTGCCGAACGCTTCCAGGTTCCGATCGTGGTCACGGGATTCGAGCCGCTGGACCTGTTGGATGGGGTTCGCATGGCGGTGGCCCAGCTCGAATCGGGACGCGCCGAGGTCGAGAACCAGTACAGCCGGGCGGTGCGCCGCGATGGAAATCGAGCGGCCCTGGAACGCGTTGCCGAAGTGTTCGAAGTGAGCCACCGGAAGTGGCGCGGCATCGGCGAAATCCCTTGGAGCGGCCTGAAGCTGCGAGAGCGGTACGCCGCATTCGACGCCGGGCAGAAGTTCGGTCTTGCGGAGAGCGTAGTGGAAGAACCCTCCGAATGCATCAGCGGGGTTGTGCTGCAAGGCCTTCGGAAACCCTACGAGTGCCCCGCGTTCGGAACGCATTGCACGCCCGAGACTCCGCTGGGAGCTCCCATGGTCTCCTCCGAAGGCGCCTGCGCCGCTTATTATCTCTATGGCCGACACCGTGAAGAAAGACTTCAACCTGAGCTGCCCGGCGCCACGTCTGGCGAATGACCGCATTGTGCTGGCGCACGGCGGCGGGGGGAAGCTGACGCAGCAGCTCATTGAACGCGTCTTCCTGCCCGCGTTCGCCGACCCGGCGTTGGAGGCGCGGCACGATGGCGCATCCCTCGAAGTGGCCGGGCTGAAGCTCGCCTTCACGACCGATTCTTACGTTGTCCGGCCGCTGATCTTTCCCGGGGGCAACATCGGCGACCTGGCCGTGAATGGCACCGTGAACGACCTTGCCATGTGCGGTGCGCGGCCACTTTGGCTGAGCGTGGGGTTCATTCTGGAAGAAGGTCTCGACATGGAAGTGCTTGAGACGGTTGTCGCATCCATGGCGAAGGCTGCGGAAACGGCCTGCGTCCGGCTGGTGACCGGCGATACGAAAGTGGTAGATAAAGGCAAAGCCGATGGCATCTTCATCAATACCGCCGGCATAGGAGCCATTGAGACGCCGCTACCCGTTGGACCAGCCCGGGTTCAACCAGGCGATGCGATTCTCCTCAACGGCGATATCGGAGCGCATGGGACCGCCATTCTGTCCGTTCGTGAAGGTCTGGAATTCGAATCGCCCATTCTTAGCGACACGGCGCCACTATGGGGCGCGGTGGAGAAGTTGATCGACGCCGGTATCGAGATCCGTTGCCTCCGCGATCTCACTCGCGGCGGATTGTCGTCGGCCGTGAACGAGATTGCGCAAGCGCGCGGCGTGGGCATCCGGTTGAACGAAGCCGCTATTCCCGTCACCGAGCCCGTGCGCGGCGCTTGCGAAATTCTCGGGCTTGACCCGCTCTATGTCGCGAACGAAGGGCGCTTCATCGCCATCGTACCGGCAGCGCAAGCGGAGAGCGCCTCGAAGCTGATGGGCCCGGATGCGGTGCACATCGGCGGCGTGGTGGAAGATCACCCGCGAACGGTTGTGATGCGGAGCAAAATCGGCGGAAACCGCGTGGTGGACATGCTCAGTGGAGAGCAGCTTCCCCGAATCTGTTGATCAGTTGCAGCCGCCGCCTGCCGGACCGGCCGGTTCCACCACCGCGCTCATGGAGCCTTTCGAGATCGGCATCCGCCAGTCGCGGCCGAAGGCATGGATCTGGTCGCGTGCGAATTCCGCTTCGGGCCGCTCGCAGGTCATCACGATTGTCCGGCCGGTGGTGTCCACTTCCACCGCGTGGCGGAACGCATCCGCCGCGGAGCAGAAGAAAAGCGTCTGTAGCATTTCGATAACGTAGTCGTACGTGTGTTCGTCGTCATCGAGAAGTACGACGTTGTATAGCGGCTCGAGCCTTTCTTCTCCCTTTGTGTGCTTTTCCGGCAGAATCGTCGGGGCTGACATCGTGACTTGCTTCTACCCAGTCTATTGAAAAAAATAGCTCATGTGGGAAGCACAGAGGCAGCAGACGGACGCGGTTTCCGTCTTCACATTAAGATCTGATCATGCTTACGCTGCTCAGCACTACGGGGCCTATAATAAAAACGTGGCCAGAGGTTGGGAAAGCAAGTCAGTCGAGTCGCAAATCGAGTCGGCTGAAAGCAGTAGGGCCCCACTAGCAAACGAAAAGCTCACCTCAGAACGATCTGAACTTCTCCGAAAAAAAGAGACCCTGCTACTTTCACGCACTCGAGTGCTGAACGATATGCACTCATGCACGCATGAGCGCTACCGGGTGATTCTTGAGAACGCATTGGCACATTTGGAAAACCAACTCGCAGAACTCGAGGAAAACCGGGTAGCCACCGCGCCAAAAACCGCTACCGCCGTAGGGTAAGCCTTCCGGCGTTTCCGCGGCCTGGATCCGGCAATGTGCGTGGCGTCAGGAACCGTGGCGGTACGCACATCGGCTAACGTGTAGTTGTTAGCATTGAATTTGCACAGCGAATTGGCACCGCAGAGAATCCTCGTCCGGGCTACCAACTGGGTGGGCGATGCCGTGATGTCGCTCCCCGCAGTTCGCGCCCTTCGGAAGCGATACCCTGCATCGCACATTGCTGTACTGGCAAAGCCGTGGGTGGCGGATCTCTACACTCGCGAATCGTCCATCGATGAGTTGATCTCTTATCCTGCTGCCCGCGGTGTGAAGGATGCCGCGGGGAAATGGCGGGTCGCGCGCCGAATCGCTCGCGAACGGTTCGATTGCGCCGTTCTACTGCCGAATGCCTTCGAAGCCGCTCTGGTCGCCTGGCTGGCCCGCATCCCGCGCCGCATCGGATACAGTCGAGATGCGCGAGGGTTTCTGCTGACGGATGCGGTGGCTGTTCCGAAGCAGGGCGAAATCCCTCCGCACCAGCACTATTATTACCTGGAGTTGTTGCGGCGCGCCGGCGTTCTTGCTTCGCTCCCGGCTGTGCCGTCGATTGAGCTCGAAGGCTCGGCACAGGCACGCGAGGCAGGTGCGTCGAGGTTTAGGGAATTCGAGATGCCCGAGCGCGTGATTGGCATCAGCCCCGGAGCCGCTTATGGCTCGGCAAAGCGCTGGCTGCCCGAACGGTTCGCAGAAGCGGCCGCGCGCCTCGCCTCCGGTGGCCACTCCGGCGTGGCGGTTTTTGGTTCTGCCGGGGAGCGCGCGCTTTGTGAAACCGTAGCCGCCGCGGTGCGTAGCCATGGAGCCCAAGCCCTGAACCTGGCAGGTAAGACAAGCCTCGGCCAGTTCATCGAGCTTGCCGCCGCCTGTAGCCTGTATCTGACAAACGACTCCGGAGCCATGCACATCGCCTCTGCGCTGGGAGTTCCCACTGTCGCGATATTCGGTCCGACCGATCCCATCGCAACAGGTCCCACGGGCCCGGCAACGGTCGTCGTTCGGGAAAGCGTATCTTGCAGCCCCTGCCTGTTGCGGGAATGCCCGATCGACCATCGATGCATGACTCAGGTTACGGTGGATCGTGTCGTGCAAGCCGCGTTGGAACTGGATGCCCATGTGTTCAAATAGGTAACAGTGCGCGACTTCTCCCAGACACGGGTGACGGTTATCGGCGACTTTCGAACGGACGATTCGGAAGTGCGAACCATAGTTGCGCTGGGCGGCAGAGTGTCAGCCGTGGGCCTTGCTACCGCGGCCCAGAAAAGCGAGTGGAAGCGGTTGGGCCTGGATGTGAGCGGCATTGTGCGGTCGCGTAAAGCGGTCGCCGAAGCGGCTGTTGCGGGCATAGCCGGAGCGGACGCGGTGTTGTTTGCCGACTGGGATTGGGATGATGTCTACCAGGCTGTGATCGATGCCGAGATCGAATCGGCATTATCGGATGGACGGTTTACGATTCCCATCGTTTCTTCGGCCAATGAGCGGTACGCCACGCTGGTCTTCCCAGATCAGAGGGCTGCGTTTACGCTCGCGCGCGGCGCGGGTGCATCTTTTGAGGAGGCAGAGAAGTTTTCGCGGCGAGAGCGTGGACACCAGAAACAAAATACTATCCGTCGAGCAGGCGATCGCAGTGGGCGCAAAACTACAGCGAGAAGGCGAACGCGTTGAGGCGGTTGTTGGCTCGTTCGATCCGCTGGTGGCGGAGCAGGCGCGCTATTTACACCAGCTTGCCGCCTCCGGCGCGCGTCTGTTCGCAGTGATCTCCCATCCCGAGCGGCCCCTGTTGTCCGCGAGCGCACGCGCGGAACTGGTGGCGGCTTTGAAGGATATAGACTTTGTTGTGTTGGGCGAGGGGGATCGTCCGGAGGAGTTTCTGAAGTGCCTGCCGGATGGCTGCATCCACCGCCGCGAGCATTCCGATGCTCAACTGACCGAGCAGTTCATCCGCCACGTACAGGGGCGGCAGAGGACAAGCTGACGTGTCTGGACCACACATCCTGGTGGTTCGAATCGGCTCGATGGGCGACGTCATCCACGCGTTGCCCGCGGTCGCGACGCTGAAGCATAGTTTTCCGCACTGCCGTCTGAGCTGGGTGATTTCACCGCGGTGGGCACCCCTGCTGGACGGTAATCCATTTGTCGACCAGGTCATTCCCTTTGACCGCACTTCGATTTCCGGGATCGCGGCGGCCTGGCGGATTTTGCGAAGCAAACGTTGCGACTTCTCGGTGGACTTCCAGGGCTTGATTCAGTCTGCACTGATCGCCACCATCGCGCGGCCGGATCGAATTTTCGGTTTTCATCAATCTCAAATCAGGGAAAAGTTGGCAGCATTGTTCTATTCGCACAAGACGCAGGCTACATCGGCGCATGTCGTAGAACGTAATCTGGAGCTCGCCGTGGAGGCGGGAGGCTCGAATGTACTGCACACGTTTCCTTTACCCGAAGGCCGCCTCGAGGGAGATTTGCCGGACGGCGAGTTCATACTGGCGAGTCCGGTTGCCGGATGGGCCGCCAAGCAATGGCCAGCCGAGAATTACGCGAAGCTCGCACAACTGATCCGCCAGGAACTGGGATTGCCCCTGGTGTTGAACGGATCGCCTGCTTCGGGCGCGGCGCTGAGTGCGGTTCCGTTCACGCACACATCGTTGACGGGTCTCACCGGGCTGATTTATGCCACGCGCCGAGCGACGGCGGTTGTGGGCGTCGATAGCGGGCCGATGCACCTGGCCGCAGCATTGGGAAAACCGGGAGTGGCCGTGATGGGCCCTACCGATCCCTCTCGCAATGGGCCGTATGGCGACAGCTTCACCGTGCTCAGAAGCCCACACGCGCAAACCTCCTACAAGCGCCACGCAGAGAGCGCGGCCAGCATGCGCGATATCTCGCCCGAACAGGTTCTGGGTACGCTGAAGGCACGGCTGGCGTGCCGCGCGCATCCTACGGGTCTTTCTCAGAGTTGATGCGCCAGTACTGGTTCCCTAAACCCTACGCGGATTTCGTCGCGCGGCTGCGCGTGCCGATCGGCTTCCTGCTGGTCGCGGCGTTCGCCTGGCTTTCCCGGCCAAGCCCACTCTCATTGTGCATAGGCGCCTCCATCTCTTTTGCCGGAATTGCGCTGCGTGCCTGGGCCGCCGGACATCTTTCCAAGAACACAGAGCTTGCCACCAGCGGCCCCTACGCGTATGTTCGAAATCCGCTGTACCTCGGAACGCTTATCGCCGCGCTTGGTTTCGTGATCGCATCGCGCGAAAGCAGTCTCGGCATCCTCTTTGCCGCTGTTTTCGTATTCGTCTACCTGCCTGTGGTGGAACTGGAAGAACAACATCTCCGGAAGCTGTTTCCGGAATACGGCGCCTATGCATCGCGCGTGAAAATGCTGATCCCATCATTCGGCTATAGAGGTGCCGGACGAAAATTCCAGTGGCGGCTCTATATGCGGAATCAGGAATTTCAAGCGCTACTCGGTTTTCTCGCGGGCATCGCATTTCTGGCCTGGAAAGCCTGGGCAGCAGGATAACCGGCCGCCTACTGCTTCAGCTTTTCAAGCAGCTTTTGAACGTGCGGCGTCCTCTCCGAGTCGGGATGCCCTTCGATGAAGTCCTTCAGTTCCGC
>DASTMK010000609.1:0-4645 GCA_035714225.1 Bryobacteraceae bacterium
TAACGTCAGAGACGACAGGAGGCGCCGCAGTTGGAAAAGGCGTCGGGATTGGAGAAGACTCAGCGGCACCTGGATCGCCCGGAGGCTGATCCCGCATCCGGCTTCCTTTCACAATCAGGCGCTGGCGTGCCAGTACCGCCATGGCCTCTACTTCAGCGTCCCCGTGATACTCCTGCGCTATGGTTTCCAGCCTGTAGAAAAGGGGTTTGAGCCCGGCCAGCTCAACCGCGCGATCGATCTGATCGTTAATACGCTGCAATTCATCAAGCACACCGGCCCGGGCGTCGCCCGCCCTCTTCTCTGGATCCACTCTCACTCTCCTCGAATACGATGGCTCACCATTAATTTACTAGGGCTTGCGAGGTAGTTTCCACTGGACAGGCAGCGCTTGGCTGAAGATCGCCGTCATAGAAGCTTAAGATAAGTACTTACACTTCATGATCATTGATACCAACCTCACAGCTCCCGCGCTCGAGTCCGGTATGGAACGCCTGTTTGAAGCAGCCGCGGCAAAGATCCGGTCCATCGAAGCGTCGTGGAACCCATCCAGCGGCTCTCCCGTTTTTACCTCGGGCGGCCAATACACCAGCCGCGGCTGGACGGAATGGACTCAGGGTTTTCAGTTCGGCTGCGCAATTCTCGAATTCGACGCAACTGGTGAGCAGATCTTTCTGGATATCGGCCGCCAGCGGACGGTAGACATCATGGCGCCGCATATTACTCATACCGGCGTTCACGATCATGGCTTCAATAACGTCAGCACTTATGGCAATCTGCTTCGCCTGATGCAGGAGGGCCGGATCGAATCGAACCCATGGGAACGGCGCTTTTATGAGCTGGCGCTGAAATGCTCCGGCGCCGTGCAGGCTGCCCGCTGGACGAACATCAAGGACGGAGGCGGCTATATCTACTCCTTCAACGGGCCGCATTCGCTGTTTGTCGACACCATGCGCACTATCCGCGCCCTGGCCGTCAGCCACCACCTGGGACACGCACTACTCGCCGAGAACGACCAGCACATTTCCCTCCTCGACCGGCTCATTCAACACGCGCACGCGACAGCACAGTATTCGGTTTACTATGGCGAGGGCCGCGACGCGTACGACATTCGCGGCCGTGTTGCGCACGAGAGTGTTTTCAATACGAACGACGGCAATTACCGCTGTCCGAACTCGCAGCAGGGATATTCGCCCTTCAGCACGTGGACCCGCGGACTCGCCTGGGCCATGTGCGGTTTCGCGGAACAGCTCGAGTTTCTTGCGACGGTTGGCGACGACGAACTGACACCGCACGGCGGACGCAGCACCGTTGAGGCCTTCATGCGGAAGGCGGCGGAGGCGGTTTGCGATTTTTACATAGAGAATGCCACGGCCTCCGATGGCATACCTTACTGGGACACGGGAGCCCCAGGGCTGGCGAACCTGAAAGACTGGCGCAGCCGCCCCTCCGACCCATTCAACGATCATGAGCCGGTCGATAGTTCCGCCGCCGTCATCGCGGCGCAGGGGCTGTTACGGCTGGGGCGGTATCTGAAAAATGACCGGTATTGGAACGCTGGGCTCACTGTGTGCCGGACGTTGTTCGCCCAACCCTACCTCAGCACCGACCCGAACCATCAGGGACTCATTCTGCACTCTATTTACCACCGGCCAAACGGATGGGACAAGATTCCGGATGGCCGCAAAATCCCGTCGGGGGAAGCGTGCATGTGGGGCGACTACCACGCTATGGAACTTGCCCTCTACGTGCAGCGCATCCTGACCAACAAGCCTTACTACAAATTCTGGAGCGAAACTCAGTGATCATTGCCGATCTTTCCCAAATTGCCGGAAGAACCTATCCGGCGCGCCGCCGCACACAGAACCTGGTCGGAGGCGCGAGCCCTATTCAAGCCACCAACTTCTCCATTGGGCATGTGACTCTCGAGCCGGACGGCGGACAGGTGCCCTGGCACAATCAGGAACAGGAAGAGATTTATTTCATCATCGAAGGCACGGCCGAAATGTGCCTCGGCGAAGAGCGCCAAACTCTTTCGACCGGACAGGCCGTCTATATTCCATCCAAAGTTTTCCATCAGCTCACGAATACCGGCAGCACGCCTTGCCGGATGCTCTACTGCTACGGTCCGGCCGGCGATGTCGCCCACTGGCGCCAGGAGCTCGAAGGAACACTTCCCAAAGCCGGCGTCGACATGCCCCCGCTTCCAGCGGGTGCCAGGCCGCAATGCACCGACCGGCCGAAAGACTAAACGAAAATGACCACACACAAAATCGGCATTATTATGAACGGTGTCACCGGACGCATGGGGCTGAACCAGCACCTGCGCCGGT
This sequence comes from Bryobacteraceae bacterium, assembly GCA_035714225.1. GTDB lineage: Bacteria > Acidobacteriota > Terriglobia > Bryobacterales > Bryobacteraceae > CAADGY01. The sequence continues at coordinate 2,331 of DASTMK010000609.1, forward strand.
CCATTTACGACATCATGCAGCAGGGCGGCGTCAGGACGCGGGACGGCGTGATCATGCCGGCTCCGCTACTGGTGGGCCGCAACGCCGCAAAGCTCCAAGCCATTTCGGCGGAGTGCGGCGGCCTGCCCTGGACCACCGACCTCGACAGCGCGCTCGCCGACCCGCAGTACACGGTTTACTTCGATGCACAGACTACGAACCGGCGCGCGCCGGACGTATCAAAGGCGATCAAGGCCGGAAAACATATTTATTGCGAGAAGCCGACCTCCGACAGCCTCGAGGTTGCTCTCGACCTGTACCGCCAGGCCAAGGCCGCCGGGGTGAAGAACGGCGTGGTGCAGGACAAGCTGTGGCTGCCGGGCCTGCTGAAGGTCAAGACTCTGGACCAGCTTGGCTTTTTCGGCGACATTCTTTCGGTGCGCGGCGAATTCGGCTATTGGGTCTTTGAAGGAGACAAGGTGCCGGCGCAGCGGCCGTCCTGGAACTATCGCAAGGAAGAGGGTGGCGGAATCATCATCGACATGCTTTGTCACTGGCGGTATGTTCTCGACAACCTGTTCGGAGAAGTGAAATCCGTTTCCTGCCTCGGCGCAACCCACATCCCAACGCGATGGGACGAGGATGACAAGCCTTACGCCTGTACGGCCGAGGACTCCGTGTATGCGACGTTTCAGCTTGCCAGCGGCGTGATCGCGCACTTCAATTCCTCCTGGGTGGTGCGTGTACGCCGCGATGACCTCCTCACACTTCAGATTGACGGTACGAAAGGCACAGCCGTTGCCGGCCTGCGGGACGCCTGGATTCAGCCTTATGCCGCCACGCCGCGTCCGGTCTGGAATCCGGATATCCCGCAGCCGCTGAGCTTCTTCGATGGCTGGCAGAAGGTTCCGGAGCAGACCGGCTATAGCAACGCATTCAAAGTTCAATGGGAGCTGTTCCTCAAGCACGTGGTCACCGGCGAGCCGTTTCCATGGGATCTGCTTGCGGGAGCCAAAGGCGTGCAGCTTGCCGAGAAAGGCATTGAATCCTGGCATAAACGCTGCTGGGTCGATTTGGATCCCCTGGAAGCCTGAGCCGGGTGCTAATCTGATATAGCATTGCCCATGGAGCAACCACAGGAGGCCGATCAACCCCAGCCCGCTGCGGTTGCCGCACGCGAAGATTCCACCATCCGGCTTCTACAGGCGCGCGCAATACGCGTCGCCTACGTACTGGTTTTTCTGATCAGTTTCGGCGCCGGGCTCATCGGGTGGTACCTGATTGGTGGGCCCGGGCATTTTGAAATAATGGGCTGGCACGTCAAGCTGGTGCTCAGCGTGGCGTTTGCCGCCGCCGTCACGAAACTGGCACGCGCATCCACACTGGAAGACCGCGCATGGAACCGGCGGTCTTTGCGATGGCTGGGATACGTCATCACTCTGGCTGTTTTGATGGCGACAGCGACATATTACTACCATCTTCAGGAGCCGATTGAAGAAGAAATGGTTCCGGAGGAGTCGGAGTCGCCGCTGTAAGAGCCTCCTCGTCGTGAGTTGAGGCTCAAGAAAACAGGTTGGCGGGGTTTGAAGGCAGGTCCCTAGAGGTTCTTACTTAGAGTTAATACTGAGGTGTCGGAGAGGATAACCTTATCTTTTCTTGAGCCTTCCTCAACAGCGTACTCACGCCCGCCTAGCATGCACGTCTCCAACCAATTCAGACAATCAATAACAGCAATAACTTACATGAAACTCTAGGGCCGCCGGGGGTGGCAATAATTGCAGATTCGGTACTACCGTACCAAAATGGGACAACCACCAACGTTATTTGGCCAAACGGCCCTTGGTAAACGCTTCGCCATCACGGAGGATGTATGCGACTTTACGGCCAGTAAATGTCAGCAACGGGCGTTATACGGCCAAGTGGTTTTTAGTTGGTACAAGCCGACTTCTGGGGAGTAATCTGGCGTCCGGAGTGCCGGGCTACACCGTATGTCTCAAATCTGATACATTTAGAGGGTGCGGCCGGTTATCTTCCATCCGAAGGCGCGGGATGAGATCCGCCGGTTTCCCAAAGAACCGCGAGCCCGTCTCGGGCGGGGCCTGTATCGGTTGCAGATGGGGGAATCATTGAGCATGCCGAACGCGCGGCCGATGGCAACTATAGCTTCGGGCGTTTGGGAATTGCGCGTGAGAGGTGAGGATGGAATTTTCCGGGTGTTCTATTACACGACATCCGGGGCCGGCGTCCTGGTTTTCCATGCGTTCGCAAAGAAGACCCAGCGGACTCCGGCATCGGAGATCGAACTGGCGAGAAAACGTTTGAAGGAGCTTCTCGAT
>DASTMK010000610.1:0-14761 GCA_035714225.1 Bryobacteraceae bacterium
TGTGCGTGGAGCCAGAACTCCAGCTCATCGCGCAGCGTGGACGAGCGGCCGCGTTCCGCCAGTCTCTCCGCCCACTGCCGGATAGATGTCGTCTTGCGGCCGAGCGCGATGCTTTCTCCACGGCTGAGCTGCATGTACGCGATCTCAAAATCCTCAAGCAGGATACGCCAGGAGACTCCATCCACGGCCAGGTGATGGATGAGGATCAGTAGCTGATTCGGCCTCGAACCGCCGAACTCGAACAGCGCGAACCTCGCGATCGGTCCCTGTGCCAGATTCAGACTCGCTTGCAACCCTGCGGCCTTCGCTGCCAGCGCCGCCATCTGCTCGCCGGCGGCGACTCCCGACAGATCGATCCGGCTGACGGGTGCCGGTCCACCCGACGGCGTGCCGGCCTGGCGCCACTCGGAACCTTCTCTCTTGAAGCGCAGGCGCAGAGCATCGTGGTGGGCCATCAACCGCTCCGCAATCATTTCCAGCAGCTTGAGATTCAATGCGGGCCCGACCTCGATCAACACGGACTGGTTGTAGTGGTGGGGCTCCGGCAGCTCCTGCTCGAAGAACCATTTCTGAATCGGCGTCAAAGGCACGGGACCGGTGACATCGCCCTGCTCGGCTTCCACCGCGGAGGAAGTGCCGGCAACGGCCGCCAGTTCGGATATCGTCTGGTGCAGGAACAACTGCTGTGGTGTAAGGTGCAGACCCGCCTGGTTCGCACGGGCTATGACTTGAATACTCAGAATCGAATCCCCGCCCAGCTCGAAGAAGTTGTCGTGAATGCCGATGCGTTCGAGGCCGATCACCTGCTTCCAGATCGCAACGAGCTTTTCTTCCACTTCGTTCCGCGGCGGTGCATACTTCGTGTGAATCCGCGGCCGCGCCGCATCCGGCTCCGGCAGCGCCCGCGTGTCCACCTTTCCGTTTGCGGTGAGCGGAAGTTCGGGGACGGCGAGGAAAACAGACGGAATCATGTACTCCGGCAGCGTTTCCTGCAGTGAGGTTCGCAGTTCGGTCACCGAAGGAGCGGTCTCGCCGGCGGGCACGAAGTAGGCCATCAGGCGCTTCTCCGAGAGTTCGTGATCGCGCGCGACGACACAGGCCTCCAGAACACCGGGGTGCCGCTTTAACGCTGTTTCCACCTCGCTGGGCTCAATACGGAAGCCGCGGATCTTCACCTGCTGGTCCATCCGCCCGAGATATTCCAGGTTGCCGTCTGGGAGGTATCGCGCAAGGTCTCCACTCCGGTAGAGGCGGTGTCCGGGCTCATCGCTGAAAGGATCGGGCACGAATTTCTCCGCGGTCAAATCAGGCCGCTTCAAGTATCCTCGCGCCACGCCGTCGCCGCCGATGTACAACTCTCCCGAAACGCCCACCGGCACCGGCTGCATGTGCGCGTCCAACACGTAAAGCCGCGTGTTCGCGATGGGCCGGCCGATTGGAATCGCTCCGGACGAGTGTTTTTCCCGGGGCACGCGGTAGACGCAGCAGCCCACTACCGTTTCCGTGGGACCGTATTCGTTGATCAGAACCGTTTCCGGAGCCGATTCCTGCCAGAACTTTATATGCTCCGCCAGCAGATTCGATCCGCCAATAATGAATGCCCGGGTCTTGCCCACGGCTTCCTCCGGCTGCAGTTCCTGGCTGAGCATTGCCAGATGCGCCGGTGTGATCTTGACCAGGCTGAAATTCGAACGGCTTTTCAGCAATGTGCCGAGACTTTCGACGCGGCCTTCGGGGAGCAACTCGACGTTCCGGCCCGCCAGCAACGGGGAAAACAGTCCGGTGATCGTCAGGTCGAAAGAAATCGACGAATGCACGGGTGCGCCGCTGCCCGCTTCCACGTCGTACGCTTGTGTGCACCAGGACAAATAATTCATCAAGCCCCGGTGCGGGATCATAATCCCCTTGGGCATACCGGTAGAACCGGAGGTGTAGATGACGTACGCCAGGTTGTGAGGCAAGTTCCGGTGGGGAAGATTCGGAAGCGTCCCGCCTTCGTCCTCCAGCCATACCAGTTCGAGCCGTTCCCCGGCAAAACGCCCCGCCAGGCTCCGCTCGGTGAGCAGAATCCGGATCCCGGCATCTTCCCTCATGTACCGCAGCCGCGCTTCCGGATAGGCCGGGTCCAGCGGTACATACGCTCCTCCCGCTTTCCACACCGCCAGCAGCCCCACCACCATCTCCACCGAACGTTCCGCGCAGACCCCCACCACTTCCTCCGGCCCCACCCCCAGCTCCCGCAGCCGGTGCCCCAACTGGTTCGCCCGCCGGTTCAACTCCCCGTAGCCAACCTGCTCCCCGCCGCAGCACACCGCCACCGCCTCCGGCGTCCGTTCCACCTGCGCTTCGAACTGCTCAATAACACTCCCTCCCGCTACCTCCGCCTTCGTCGCGTTCCACTCCACCAACATCTGCCGCCGTTCCCGCTCCCGCAGCAGCGGTAACTCCCGCACCCGTCTCTCCGGATCCTCTACGATCCCTTCCAGCAGCGCCACATAGTGCTCCGCCATCCGTTCGATCCGCCATCGCTCAAACAGGTCCGTGCTGTACTCGATTCCTCCCCACACCTCTTCTCCCGTCTCCACCAGGTTGCACGCCAGATCGAAGATCGACGTCCCCCGCGTCACCTCCACGCCCCCTTCGTTCCGCACCGCCGTCACCCCGCTGCCCACCGTCGGCGCGTTCAGCAACTGGAATGTCACCTGAAATAACGGGTTCCGGCTCAGGTCCCGCTCCGGCTGCAACTTCTCCACCAGCATCTCGAACGGCAGATCCTGGTGCGCATACGCCCCCAGCGCCACCTCCTGCACCCGGTGCAGCGCTTCCCGGAAACCAGGATTCCCTTGCAGCCGTGTCCGCATCACCAGCGTGTTGACGAAAAACCCGATCAGCGGCTCGATCTCCGCCCGGTTGCGCCCGGCGATCGGCGAGCCCACCACCACTTCCTCCTGTCCCGTGTAGCGTTCGAGCAGAATCTGAAAGGCGGCCAGCAGCGTCATGAACAGCGTCACCCCTTCCCGCTGGCTCAGCGCCTTCAACCTGCCCGTCAGCCCCCGCGGCAGCCGCACCTCCACCTGCCCGCCCCGGTAGCTTGGTGTAGCCGGACGCGCGTGGTCCGACGGCAGCTCCAGTGCCACGATCCCCGCCAACTGCTTCCGCCAGTACTCCAACTGCTCTTCCAGCACCTCCCCTTGGAGCGCTTCCCGCTGCCACATCGCGTAGTCGGCATACTGCACCGCCAGCTCTTCGAGCGGTGAGGGCCGACCCAACGCATAGGCCGTGTACAACTGGTTCAGCTCCTGGAACAGCAGCCCCATCGACCAGCCGTCACACACCACGTGGTGCACCGTCAGGCAGAACACGTACTCGCTGTCGGCCAGACGCAGCAGACGCGCCCGCAGCAGGGGACCTCGCGTCAGGTCGAACGGCTGCCGCGCCTCCTGGTTGGCCAGCCTAGTAGCTTCCGCCTGCCGCTCCCCCTCCGGAAGATGCCGCAGATCCACCAGCGGCACTTCCACCGCCAGCGCTTCGGCGATCACCTGTACGGGTTGCCCGTCCACCGTCACGAAACGGGTTCTCAATACCTCGTGGCGGCGGATGATCTCGTTCAGGCTGCGCTCCAGCAGGCTGGCATTCAGCGGCATGCGCAGCGGTACTGCTGCCGGTACGTTATAAAAAGAACTCCCCGGAGCCAACTGGTCCAGAAACCACAGCCGCTGCTGCGCGAACGATAGGGGAGCGGAATCGTGAACCGGTTTCCGCGAAATGCTGTGATCCTGCACAACCCCTTTCGCGGCTCCACGCAGTCTCAACTCGAGAAGCGCGCGCTTTTCCGGCGATAGCCCGGACTTTTCTGCACGGGTTGGAGAGCTGGATTGCATTTCAGCTCCTCACCGGCTGCGGCTCGCTGGCCTGCAACAGCCGACGCGCCTCCTCGTCGCTCATTTGTTCCACTTGCGCTACAAGCGCCTCTTCCAGCACCAAGGCTAACGTGGCCACGGTGGGAGCTTCAAACAGCCGGCGCAGAGGCAACTCCACCTGGAATGCACTGCGAATGCGGGAGAGCAGTTGCGTTGCAAGAAGCGAGTGCCCACCTAGTTCTGTAAAAAAGTTGTGTTGAATTCCTACTCTGTCCACGCCCAGGACCTCCGCCCAGAGACCCGCTAGCGCGGCTTCGACCTCGGTGCGCGGCGGCGCGCAATCCTGCAATGCCTCCTGCCGGACATCCAGAGCGAGCAACGCCTGCCGGTCCACTTTCCCGTTTGACGTCAGCGGCAGCGCGTCGAGCGGCACAAACGCCGATGGAATCATGTATTCCGGCAGGTGCTCCTTCGAGTGAGCACGCAACACGGCTGGCAGGTCGCGCTCTACCGAGGCCTCTACGGGATTGTTGGCGTAGTGGGACCAATCCTCGCCGGCGGGAGCGCTATACTGCTGCCGTGCGAAAAGCAGTGGTGTCCGTCCGGCTTCGCTGCGCTGCGTAAGAAGAGCATCGAAGCAGCCCGCGCTTTCCGAAATACGAAGCGCAACCTGATAGCCGGCCCGTTCACCGGCCGCATAGATTTCTTCGGGATCGATGCCTGTGCTGCTCACCTCGCGGGCGGCATCACGCAACTCCGCGACCGTCGCCGTTCCGTCCGAGTCTTTCATCAATTCCAGCAGGTCCAACAGACTGAATGCAGGTTCCACGCGCTGGTTGGGCACATTCGTAATCAAAGCCTGCGCGTGCCTTTCCGCGAACAGCCGGTCGAGCGCTTCCCTGGAGAAGCCATCTTGCCGCCAATCCAGAATCACGCCGGGTTCGGGATCTTGCATCGCCGAATCGACGTGAAGAACCACGTTGTAGCGGAAACAGTTCATCTCGTTGCGAGAGTGGCCGCGCCGGGGCTGAATCTGGACGCGGCTGATACACGGCAGCCGGTGCCCGAGAGCCGTGAAAAACGCTGGAGACAGAACCAACTCCCGCTCCTGCGCGATGCGCTGCCGGACACGATGATGGAGTTCGCTCAACCGGAGAGTGCCACGAGAGCGCTCCGTTTCTACGGAAACATGAAGCGCCTCGAGAAGAGGATGGCTCCGCACGTCTCCCACGAAGACAATTCCGCCGGGCGTAGCCGCCTTTACGGCGCCTTCCAGCACCTGAAGGAGATACCCGGCGGACGGGAAATATTGTGTGACCGAGTTGAGGATGACGGCGTCAAAGGCGCCTTGTTCCATCCCTTGGAAGTCGTCCGCGAACTGGTGACGCAATTCGACATTGCGCAGGCCCTGGCTGTCCAACTGCGCTTGCACATACCCGATCGCCGCACTCGAAAAATCCGTAGCGATGTAGCGCTGGCAGTGCGGCGCGATCCGGAAAAGTAGCAGCCCGCTGCCGCAGCCGATATCCAACACCCGGTTGGGAGTCCATGACAAGATCTCGCGGGTTGTACTCTCGACCCATTCCCGCATTTCTCCGGCGGGGATCGGCAGCCCCGTGTAACTGCTGATCCAGCCATTGATGTTTAACGTGGAGTCCGCTTCCGGTGGCGGCTGTGAGTAGATCTCGTCGTAAATCCGCTGCCATCGCAAGATGTGTTCGAACTGCGGATCGGTGGTCTTATCTGTCCGGCCCGGCACAACAAAGGCAATCAACCGGGCGCCGCCCGATGGATCTTGCGCCGCTACGACGGCAACGTTCTCTACGGCGGAGTGCTGCTTTAACGCCGCCTCGATCTCGCCAGGCTCGATGCGGAATCCCCGCACTTTAACCTGATGATCCAGACGCCCCAGAAACTCCACATTTCCATCAGGCCGGTATCGGACCAGGTCCCCTGTCCGGTACATGCGGGCCCCGGGATCCGCCGTGAACGGATTCGGAAGAAATGCGGCGGCCGTCAACTCAGGGCGGCCACGGTATGCCCGCGCCAGCCCCTGCCCGCCGATGTAAAGCTCGCCCGGGATGCCGGCGGGAACGGGATTGAGATGCTGATCCAGTACGTAGATCCAGGAGTTTGCGATAGGACGGCCGATGGGCGGGGGCGAACCGTTTTCCGTCTCTCGAACGACCGGTGCACACGTTGTCACCACGGTGTTCTCGGTGGGTCCGTAGTGGTTGACGATTTCAAACGGAAGCGCGCGCCTGGGAGAACTCCTCAGCCTGTCGCCTCCGGTCAACAGATAGCGCAGAGCGCAATCTTCCGTCCACGGTTCCTCGACAACGGCTTCGGCAAGCGCGGTGGGGATGAAGCAGATCGTGATCCGCTCGCGGACGAGCCACTGCGCCAGCAACTCGGCCGAGCTTCTTACCGAATCGTCGGGGAGATGGATCGAGGCGCCGGTGGTGAGATACGGCCACATCTCCCAGACGGCCGCATCGAAGGCTGGTGTCGCGATCTGGGTCGCCCGGTCCTGCTGGCTTACCCCGTACGTACGTTGGTGCCAGCAAATCAGGTTCGATAATCCGGCATGTTCAATTTCGACGCCCTTGGGAGTTCCGGTAGAGCCGGAAGTGTAGATGACGTACGCCAGGTTGTGAGGCGAGTTCTGGTGGGGAAGATTCGGAAGCGTCCCCCCGTCGTCCTCCAGCAAAACCAGTTCGAGCCCCTCCTCAGTGAAACGTTCCGCCAAGCTCGGCTGCGTGAGCAGAATCCGGATCCCGGCATCTTCCCTCATGTGCCGCAGCCGCGCTTCCGGATAGCCCGGGTCCAGCGGCACATACGCCCCTCCCGCTTTCCACACCGCCAGCAGCCCCACCACCATCTCCACCGAACGTTCCGCGCAGACTCCAACCACTTCCTCCGGCCCCACCCCCAACTCCCGCAGCCGGTGCCCCAACTGGTTCGCCCGCCGGTTCAACTCCCCGTAGCCAACCCGCTCCCCGCCGCAGCACACCGCCACCGCCTCCGGCGTCCGTTCCACCTGCGCTTCGAACTGCTCTATGGCACTGCTTGCCGCTACCTCCGCCTTCGTCGCGTTCCACTCCACCAGCATCTGCCGCCGTTCCCACTCCCGCAGCAGCGGCAACTCCCACACCCGTCTCTCCGGATCCTCCACGATCCCTTCCAGCAGCGCCACATAGTGCTCCGCCATCCGCTCGATCCGCCAGCGCTCAAACAGGTCCGTGCTGTACTCGATTCCTCCCCAGACCTCCTCACCCGTCTCCACCAGGTTGCACGCCAGATCGAAGATCGACGTCCCCCGCGTCACCTCCACGCCCCCTTCGTTCCGCACCGCCGTCACCCCACTGCCCACCGTCGGCGCGTTCAGCAACTGGAATGTCACCTGAAATAGCGGATTCCGGCTCAGATCCCGCTCCGGCTGCAACTTCTCCACCAGCATCTCGAACGGCAGGTCCTGGTGTGCATACGCCCCCAGTGCCACCTCCTGCACCCGGTGCAGCGCTTCCCGGAAACCAGGATTCCCCTCCAGCCGCGTCCGCATCACCAGCGTGTTGACGAAAAACCCGATCAGCGGTTCGATCTCCGCCCGGTTGCGTCCGGCAATCGGCGAGCCCACCACCACTTCCTCCTGTCCCGTGTAGCGTTCGAGCAGAATCTGAAAGGCGGCCAGCAGCGTCATGAACAGCGTCACCCCTTCCCGCTGGCTCAGCGACTTCAACCTGCCCGTCAGCCCCCGCGGCAGCCGCACCTCCACCTGCCCGCCCCGGTAGCTTGGCGTAGCCGGACGCGCGTGGTCCGCTGGTAACTCCAGTGCCACGATCCCCGCCAACTGCTTCCGCCAGTACTCCAACTGCTCTTCCAGCACCTCCCCTTGCAGCGCTTCCCGCTGCCACATCGCGTAGTCGGCATACTGCACCGGCAGCTCTTCGAGCGGCGAGGGCCGACCCAACGCATACGCCGTGTACAACTGGTTCAGCTCCTGAAACAGCAGCCCCATCGACCAGCCGTCGCACACCACGTGGTGCACCGTCAGGCAGAACACGTACTCGCTGTCGCCCAGCCGCAGCAGACGCGCCCGCAGCAGCGGACCTCGCGTCAGGTCGAACGGCTGCCGCGCTTCCACGTTGGCCAGCCTGGTAGCTTCCGCCTGCCGCTCCCCTTCCGGAAGATGCCGCAGATCCACCAGCGGCACTTCCACCGCCAGCGTCTCGGCGATCACCTGTACGGGTTGCCCGTCCACCGTCACGAAACGGGTTCTCAATACCTCGTGGCGGCGGATGATCTCGTTCAGGCTGCGCTCCAGCAGGGTGGCATTCAGCGGCATCCGCAGCGGCACTGCCGCCGGCACGTTATAAAAAGAACTCCCCGGCGCCAACTGGTCCAGAAACCACAGCCGTTGCTGCGCGAACGATAGGGGAGCCACAAACCCTTCTGCCAATACGCACCTCCTTAATTGATTCCGGCTCTAACCGGCAGCCAGTTCCTGTGCGATCCGCGCCTGGTCCTCCAGAACAAACCGGATATCCTCCTGGCTGGTGAAAGGGTTTGCAACGACGGCTCGCAGCGCGACTACCGTCACAGGCTCCTCTTCGGAAACGTAGTCCCACTGGGTTCGGGACACGAAAGAGCGGCCCGACCGGAACTGGGCCTGTTGTATCCGCTCGTTGTACGTGTCGATCGACTGGTTATCCGCGGGCGTCAACTCCCGCGGGCAGGTGGAGCGGAACAGTTCCGGAATGTACCGGTAGAGGACGATGTTTGTTTCAGGCTCGGTCAGCAACTGGAAGTCCGGACGGTGCCGGATCAGATCCGCCATGAACTGCGCCCGGCAGATACTTTCGTCAATCAGAGCCTCATAGCCATTACGCCCGATGAGGCGAAGCGCAGCGTGCAGGAACAACGCCGTTCCCGGACGCGATCCTTCGATGGAATGCTTGCCAAGGTCTCCGGAGAACTCCTGCAGGATATAGCGTGTCTGTTTCTCGATAACCCGCGCGGCGTGCGGATCGCGGATCAATAGCATCCCGCTGCCGCTGGGAAGGCACAACTGTTTGTGGCCGTCAAAAGTGACTGTGTCCGCCTTCTCGACCCCCGCCAGTTTTGAGCAATGGCGGCGTGAAAACAAAAGCGGTAAGCACCAGGCGCCGTCCACGTGAAAGTGGACGCCGGCTTCCCGCGCGATCGACGCCATTTCGTCCAGGGGGTCGATGCTGCCGCAGTCGGTGGTGCCCGCGATGCCTATAATGGCAATAATTTTGCGCCCCTCGTCCGCGCAATTCCGGACACATCGGCGCAGCGCATCGAGGTCAATGCCGTTGGAGCGGTCTATCGGCACTTTGATTAAATTCTTAACGCCCAAACCCAGAATTCCGGCCGCTTTATCGATGGAGTAATGAACAAGATTGGATCCAACGATGACCGCGTCGCGCGACCCATAGTGGCGCAGCGCGGCCGGCAGGCCCTCATTCTCGATGCCGGTAAAAGGACCGGAAGGAGCGAAGGAAGTATTTCGCGCAATCCACAGACCGGTGAGATTGGCCAGCGTGCCTCCCGAAGTCATCATTCCCAGGGTGCTTAACTGGTTCTGAATGTGATCGTTATAGAAGCTTTCCGGAAGTCCGAACACGGTTCTGTGCATCATCGCGATGGTCTGGCGTTCCAACGCGCTGAATATTCCGGAGGCTTCGCGCTTCACCATGTTCTGGTTCAACCGTGTGACCAGGTCGGCGAGCGGACGAATAAAGCCCGGGACAACGCCGGTCATGTGGCCCAGACATCGCGGAGAGGAAAGATTGATGGAATACGGAACGATTTCGCCGGCCAGGTATTCGATGTAGTTTTCAAACGAAATCGGGGCGTCGCCGATGTCGCTGTTTAGAAAGAGGCGCGCGGCCGGCCGGCCGTCCATTTCTCCGTGAACACGGCCCTCATTGCAGATATCCAAAAAAGAATGAAGCAAACGCGCGGATAGTGTTTCCCGGTGGTGATCCTTACCATCGGAGGAAAACAACGCAGAAAAACCATCGCGGACCGCATGATTGACAGTCATCGGAGTCTCACTGAGACAATACCGGGGAATGCTTAATGCGCCTGTCTGGTGCCGGCGCTATTAGCGTTAATGTTCCAATGCATGCGCTGCCGGCCCTTCAAAATTCAACTTAGTAATGCAGTTGATAAAACTTAATAACAGTTACCCAGCTTTCCGTTGAGCTTTCTTGAGAAAGATGATAAAACTGAATCCACCCGTTGGCAAGGAGGAAATCATGGAAAAGGCGAAATCCGCCGAGAGCAGTACTAAAGGCGTGGATCTGCAAAGTCGTTCGACGGCGATATACATGGATCTGGTTCGCGCCCTCCAGGATGCCGGAATGACGAGCCAAAAATACGTGGACGACTCCGCACGCACATACCTCGCAAAACTGCGGGAAGTATCCGACGATGTGCAACGGCGCTACCGCGAAGCTTACCTGACCTATGCGCTCGCTACTCAACAGGCTTTGGCCGGCGTATCACAGCAACCGCAGGCGCTCGACGCCCAGCGCGATTTCGTAGCCGCCGCGCAGAACATCGAGAGCGATCTTCAGAAACGCCTCGAACAGGCGAATCGCGAATGGTTGGATGCGGTGCAGAGCGGACAGACGGACGTGAAGAACCGCCTCCGGGAGGCGTATCGTAATTACCTGCGCGGTCAGCAGGAACTCTGGGCGTCCCTGGACATTAACGCACTGGTAGGCGCATAGAGCCGGAACTTACAACCCGCGGCCGTTGTCCGGACCGGTGGGCCAGCGTTCGCGGACAGCCGAGGGATTAACCGCTGCTTTCCAGCGTTTGTTGAATCGATCGGCGATGTCCGGCCGGGAGCCCAGCAGCGGGCCCAGACCGAGTTGGATATGCGGCTCTGTAACGACATCCTCCAGTGCCAGGTGCTGTTCGATTTCACTCCAATCGTCGGTTAAGCCGCCGGTATCAAGCAGGACCACGCGGTCACCGCATACGCCGAAATTCTTGAGATGCGCGTCAAGGGAAAAAATGCCGTGCTCCCATCCTGCCTGCCGCGTATCCAGAAACCGATGGAGCCACCGCTCGAGCTCGGCGAACCGCCCCGCCCCGGCGAGGGTGCGAAGCCGGTGGTAGAGTGTCTCATCGACACGTTCGATCGCCTCGGATGCCATCAACCAACCGGGCCATGCCCCGATCTTGATACGTGCGGGCGGGAACGTTATCCGCACCGGCGCCAGAGGGGTTCCGGCAAGATGGATACGCGCCAGTTTCTCTCCTCGCAGGTCGCGTTTGCGGTAGACTCTCCACACTTCACCGATATGGCTGGTGAACCAGACGCTGCGCGGAATGATAACGACGATCCCCTGGAGCATGATCCGAAGAAAGCGTATTTGTCTGGAGGGCCTTTCAAGCCATTTGACGCCGAGCCCGAAAGGCAGCCAGCGCTCGAATTTCCGGAGCAGCTTCCATAGCGCGATGAGCGCCACGATTTCCGACGGCGAGCGCTTTCGTTTCACTACCCAATGCTCGGAAGCGTAGACGACTTTGCCGATTCCTTCGCCCAGGCGCTGTAACCGCCCGTTTGTAAGCTCTTCCGGAGCCTGCGCGAGCACACGCGGTTTCGGCGTTGCTTCAGCACCGGCCGACAGGATGTTCATACAGCCACTTATCCACATTATGATTATGTCCGGCTGGACAACGCGTGAACAGTGGCTTGCGGTTTTGAATCGACCGGTGCTATAACCGCGAGTGCCTGGAGGCGGCCGGCAGACGCGAGCGGCCACTCGGGCAGGAGACAAGCCCATGAAGCAGGATTTTTCCAGACGACGAATGATGCAGGCGGTGAGCGCGGCCGCGCTTCCGGGCGTGACGATGTCCGCGGCAGCCGTAGCGCGATCGTGGCCGGTCACCGAAGGCCCCGATACACCGAAGATCTGTGTGGGGCTGGGCGACGGGCGGTCCGGCTCCGCTCAGGCCGGGGAAGCCTCCCTGCGCCGGGTGAAGCAGCTCGGCGTGAACTATGTGCTCGGGGGAGGACCTCGCATCCCGTGGCAGGAAAGCGAATTGCGCGAGCGCATGGAGCAGTTGAAGGCCGGCGGAATCGCACTTTACAATTTCATGATTTCGGGCTTTCCGAACACGCTATATGGCAGGCCGGGCCGGGATGAGGAGATTGAGAAAGTGCAGCAATCCATCCGCGCGGCGGGGCGTGTGGGGCTGCCTGTCGTAGAGTACAACTTCTACGCGCACCGGCTTGTCGAAGGCTATTACGAAGAGACAGGAAGGGCGGGCGCGGGTTTGACCGCGTTCGACTATGACCGCGTCAAAAACCTGCCGCCGCTGGCCGAAATTGGCGCCTGGGACCTGGAGCAGATGTGGAGCAACATCACCTATTTTCTGAAGGCGATTGAGCCGGTCGCCGAGGAGGCGGGCGTGCTCCTGGCGCTGCATCCCAACGATCCGCCCGCGCCGCTCAGCCGCGGTTCGGGCCAGATCATGGGCACGCTGGCCGGGTGGAAACGGCTCATCGATATTGTCCCGAGCAACGCGAATGGAATCACCTACGACTGTGGAGTTACCAGGGAGCTAGGTGAAGATCCCGTGGAAGTGTGCCGCTATTTCGGCAGCCGGAAGCGCATCAATCACGTGCACTTTCGCAACGTGCGCGTGCGCAAACCGTACGAAAGCTACACCGAGGTTTTTCCCGACGAAGGGCAGGTCGATATGTTCGGCGTGATGAAGGAACTGGTGCGGCAAAAGTATACGGGTGTGATCTATCCGGAGCATCCGCGCGCGCTCGATGCCGATCGCGAGCGACCCAATTTCAAGCCGTACTATCCGGGTGGGGGCGGATATACCGGAATCGCGTACAACGTGGCATACACGCGGGCCATGTTGCAGGCAGCACTCAGCTCTTAAGCCACTCCGCGCGGGAAAAGGGATGTGCGCCAGATGCTCATGTGCGCTGGACCCGCTTACGTTGCTTGCGGCCCGCGGGATTCCGGCCATCGCGTCGACCCGATGACAGCGTTGCGGGCCGAGTAGTCCCTTTGGCATCGGTGAGTAGAACCGGATGATTAGCGGACGGCGCGAATGAAGAAGTACAGCGCAGCTACGGCACCGGCAAAAAAAAGGATCAGAACCGCAAAAGGCATCAGCGAAATCGCTATTTCTATGCCCGTTCTGGTGTTTACAAAGCGGGGCAGCAACACGACAGCAAGTAACGCCAGCATCCAGATGATGCCAAAGGAAATCGCCTGATAGCGTAACCGAACCTTGCGCAGTACCTTGCGTTCGTCTGGTGCTGGACCGGACGGCAGCGTAGGTACCGGTCGTGGCCCGGCGGCGAGCGCCGCCGCGATTTGCGGATTCCGTGCGGCTTCTTCCTCCAGCAGAGCGCGTGATGCTTGGGAGGCTTCGCCAGCGTGATAGAGAACGATCAGATCGGTCAGGATGTCAGGATGCAGTGTCATCTATACTTCTCCAATTTCTGCCGCGCCCGGTAGATCCGAATCTTCACCGTCGCGAGTGTGATGTTCAGTTGCACCGCGATCTCTTCATAGCTGAGACCACCCTGTGCGTATAGTACGAGCGGTTCCCGCAACTCATCGGGAAGATCTGAGAGTGCCGCGAGCATAAGCTGAAAGTCCACAAGCGCCTCGCCGGATTGGCCAGGTGCGGTGGCGTCGGCAACCAGGGGTTGTTCGCGATTGCGCTTCGCGCATAATTTTCGCCACTCGTTGCGTGCAATAGCGATCAGGTAACCCCGAGCCGTTACTGCTCGGACCTGCTGGTCAGCAACGATGGCGCGGTAGAAGGTCTCGGCCGTCAATTCTTCGGCTAAGGCCGGGCTTCGAGTCCATCCGAGCAGGCAGCGATACACCGCAGCAGCGTGCTCGGTATAGATCTCGCTCATCGTCATCGCGTATCTTAATATCCGCCAGTTTGCGATTTGTTACGAAACGAGGGAACAAAATTACCAAACGGAATGTTGTTCGTCAGGCTTGAGGAGTGGCGGCTTTCACTTCGTTTCAGCCGCCAATGGAGTACATCGGGCGGGGCGGAGCCACAAAGCGGCTACTGTTGATCTCGTGCCCTTCCCACTTGTCTGCCACGGTCGAACGGATGGAGCGGGCAATCTCTTCGTCCGGCACGCCGCTGCGCAACAGCGTCTTGATGTCCGTCTCGTCGATAGCGAACAGGCAGTAGCGCAGCTTACCGTCCGCGGTAAGCCGGATGCGGTTGCAATTGAGGCAGAAAGGCCGGCTCACCGAGGCTATGAAGCCGATCCTCCCGATACCGTCCGCAAACCGGTATTCGAGCGCGGGCGCACTCGGGTCGCGGCTGGGCACCTCGACCAACGGTCCGATACCCTCCGTAAGCAATCGGATAATATCGTCAGCCAGAAGCACCTTGTCCCGCCGCCACAGCCCCCGCGCATCCAGCGGCATGAATTCGATGTACCGGACTTCGATATCGTGCTCCCGGCCGAACCGGGCGAGCGGCACGATGTCCGGCTCTACCAGATTCTTCACGGCTACTGCATTGATCTTGATCGGACCGTAGCCCATCCGGCGGCAAACCTCGATGCCCTCGAGAACTTTGTCCAGCTCATCGCGGCGCGCGATCTCGATAAAGCGCTGCCTGTCCAACGTGTCGAGATGAACGTTAATGCGGCGTAACCCCGCCTCATACAACTCCTCCGCCTGCGAGGCGAGCAGTACGCCATTCGTCGTAAGAGCGATATCGCAAATCCCCTCGATGGAGCGGAGCATGCGGATGAGCACGGGCAGGTCTTTGCGCACCAGCGGTTCGCCGCCTGTCACCCGGAGTTTCGTTATTCCGAGCCTCGCGGCAATTCGCACAAACCGCTCAATCTC
>DASTMK010000611.1:0-5205 GCA_035714225.1 Bryobacteraceae bacterium
GGCCACGGTGGAATTGACGGTGGTGGAGACGGAACCCGCCCTGAAAGGGGCTACGGTCTCCAACGTCACCAAGCCCGCAAAGCTCGAAACAGGACTGGTGGTCCAGGTCCCGCCCTTCATCACCGAAGGCGAAAAAATCCGCGTGAGTACGGCCGAAGGCACGTATCAGGAAAGAGCCTGAAGGGCTCTTTCAAGCTCCGGCTCCTCCGCCGGTTCCACGGTGCGTAGATCAAGGACAACCCTGTCGTCTTCGATTCGGGAGATCACGGGCGGTGAGCTGCGCCTCAGCGCGCGCTCCAGGTCCGCTGCTTTCTGCCCCGAGAGTGCAATCAGGTATGTGGGTATAGACTGCTGTGGAGTCGATCCACCACCGATGACGGAGGTTCCGGGTTTCAGTTCCGCCACAAGGCCGGGAACAGCGGCCATCAGGCGCTCGGCCCGCAAGCGTACGGCCGATGCCGGCAGCCGGATCATGCGCAGCGTCGGGATTTCCTCGAAACGTTCAAGCAGCACCAGGCGCAATGTGTGCTCCAGCGCGGCATACGTGAGCTTGTCGACCCGTAGCGCACGGAACATCGGGTTTCTCCGGATTCGTTGAACCAACTCGGCGCGGCCCGCGATAATACCGGCCTGTGGTCCGCCGAGCAGCTTATCTCCGCTGAAAGAGACGAGAGAAGCGCCCGCATCCAGCGAAGCGCGTGCCAGCGGCTCATCGATCCCGTAAGGACTCAAATCGACGAGGCATCCGCTGCCGAGATCTTCATAAACGGGAAGCCCGCGTTCCTTCGCCAGGCGCGCCAGTTCGTTCAACGACGGGCTGGCTGTAAAACCCTCGATGCGGAAGTTGCTCCGGTGGACTCGCATCAGCAGGCGCGTGCGTTCGTTGATGGCGGCCCGATAGTCCTCTAAGCGCGTACGATTCGTCGTTCCGACCTCGCGCAAAATCGCACCCGAGCGCGCCATGATGTCGGGAATCCGGAAGCCATCGCCGATTTCGATAAGTTCTCCACGCGAGACGATCACTTCGGAGCCCGCGGCGAGTTCGTTCAGCACCAGATACACCGCCGCCGCATTATTGTTAACTACAATGCCGCCGTGTCCGAGCAACCGTTCCAGCAGTGCCGTAACGTGCACGTCGCGCTTGCCGCGCCTGCCGGTCTCCAGGTCGTATTCCAGGTTGGAGTAACCTTGGAGCGAATTGTCCAAGGGCACGGGAGCCCGGCCCAGATTCGTGTGCAATATCACCCCGGTCGCATTGATCACCAGCCGCAGTGAAGGTTGCAGGATGGCCTTGACGGCCCTTTGAACCTGAGTGCCGATGGAACCAACGCCCGCGGCCTCTCCTGTTTTCATTGCCGTCCTCAGCGATGCCAACAGCCGGCGCGCTTCATCTACCAGTACCTTGTGCGGGATGTTTTCAAAATCGGCCGCGACGCCGGAGACAAGCTCATCGACAGAAGGCAGGTTGCGCAGTTCATCACGCCCGGTCACGATTCGATCGTACTCACTTCGAACACGGCCTGTCGATGCCTGCTAAAATTTGCGGTAGCAATGCGCCGTTTCCGATTCATGGCTGCGCTCACGATGGTGGCTTTCGTTCTGGGAATTCCCGCAGAGGGCCAAAGGAACAGGAAGGAAGAGGAGCCGCGTACACAGGTCCTCGAATTGCCGAAGGACCTGCCGAACCTGATCACCGCCGAAACCGACCGGCTCGTATTCGCCACATCGCCTTTGGTGACGTCGGGGCTGCTATCCAGGCAAGTGCGCGAAGCCCTGAAATCCCTGAACCGGCAACTGAGGGGCGCCACCGTTGTCGCCTTGCGAGCGTTCGTGGCCGGAACCGGCGATATGCGCCGCGTTCAATCGATCGTCAGCGAGACTTTTACGGAACGCCGCCAGCCGTTGCCCGTCCTTACCGTGGTGCATTCGGGCGGCCTCCCGGCGACTGGCGCACAAGTTGTGCTGGAGGCGGTAGCGGTGGCCAGGAAAGCGGTTAACCCAAACGGACTGGTTTTCATCTCCGGCCAGCGAGCCACCAGCATAGATCCGCTGGACCCGATGGGACCGCTGTCCGAGAAGTCCCTCGCCGTGCTCAGCGACACCTTGAAAAGCACAGGCGTGGAGGCGCAGAACGTGCAGCAGGTCACTTGTTTCGTGAGCCTTATCGAGGGCAGTGAGCCGCTTCGCCAGAAGCTCGCCGCCGCGTATCCCAAAGCAGCGCTCAACATCGTTCAACTGCGGCGCGAGCCTACGGGCAGTGTTGTTGAGTGCGAAGCCGTAGCGCACCTGGGGAAAGCATCCCCGGAGCGCATTCAACGGTCTTCCAATGTAGTGTTGTTGAATGCGCCGCGCGTGGCGATTACAGGAGCGCAACTCGCGTTCCGGTCTCAGGAATCCGATATCAAGTTAGCGTTTGAGCGCCTCAATAAGACTCTGGAGGAAGCCGGTGCCGACACCGGCGACGTGTCGATCCGGCGTATCTACGCACTCTCGCGTCAGGTCGCCGGCCGGGTGCTGCAAATCGAGGGTGAGTACTTCAACAAACAGCATCCGCCTGGAGGTAGCGTGCTGCTATTTGAAGCGCTGCCTTCGCTCGACGCATCGTTTGCCATCGACGCCGTAGCCGAACTCAACAAGTAGCCGCGTCGAACTTAGCGGCCGCGACCGAATCCCGAGGCGCCGCGGCGTGAGCCATCGATGGACAGGGCGCCCGGACCTGCCATCGCCAGTGTCAGGCTCGCCACCAGCAGCAGCAGCGCAAATTCAAAGCCACCCGACGAAACAAAGAAGCCTTTGCTCGAATGCACCAGCAGAACCGCCCCCGCCATGACGGCTGCGATCAGGAGAGCCGCGTATCGTGTAAAGAAGCCCAACAGCAGCGCGAGACCGCCGAAGAATTCGATGATTGCCACCAGTGCGGCTATGATCGCCGGGGCAGGAATGCCCATTTGGCCAAAACTCTGCCCCACGCCGCCAAGGCCGTATACAAACAGCTTCTGCCCACCATGAACGATGAAGATCACCGCCACCGTCACACGCAGCAACATAATTCCCCACCCAGCCAGTCCAGATCGATTCATCACAGATTCTCCTCGCATCTCCGATGCGTTAACTCTGCCCGAAGTCTCGGGATATGTGTAGTCTACAAGGCACGGCAACAAACGTCCAGGACCGGCGACGCCGCTGCCGCACGCGCCGGGATAATATGCTCCCATGAGCGATCCAGAAAAGCCGTTACCTCATCCCGAACCCGTACCGGACCCGGAACCGGTGCCCCACCCCGAACCGGCGCCGGAACTTCAGCGCGCGTGCCGTACCCGGTAATCTTCCATCAGCGGCATACGGACGACACGGCACATTTCAAACAGGCGCGATCGTGCGCGCGGGCCGATGCGTTCGGCCAGTGTGACACGAACGTCATAGGACGTTGAGCCGGGAACCCGTTCCACAACCGTACTGCCGGCGTCCGGATCGGGCAGGTTCGTGGTGGCGATCAAAGGCTTCCGGTTGTTGCAGCGGTAGGTGACGATGGATGTAATCGTGTCCTCCACCCAATCCGTGACGCGATGCGCACCGAGATCGTCCAGCAGCAGAACCTCAGCCTCCAACACGCTCCGATACGCCTCCTTATCGCTGGAACCGGAAGCCTGGTCGTACCCGGAGCGAATCCGGTCCAGCAGGTGCTGATAATCGAAGAACAGTCCTTCAAACCCTTTCGCCATTAACATGCGGAGCGCCGCCACCGCCAAATGGGTCTTTCCCGTTCCCGGATCTCCGAGGAGCAGCAGGCCCGGACGGTCCTCGCAGGGGAACTCCTTTGTGTAGGAGCGGACGGTCCGGACAATATGGGTCAGCGATTCACGCGAGTTGGGATTGTCGCGGGGCAACAGGAAATTGTCCAGCGATGCGTTCCGGTACAACGGTGGAATGCCCGCTTTGTCTTCCAGCCGCTGTGCTCTTCCGGTCCGGACACAATCGCAACGCTCGGCGCCGGAGAACCCTTCCTTCTCGAGGATGATCCAACCGGATCCACCACACCTCGGGCATGCTTCTGACATGGAAACTACTATGCTACTCCAGTACGGCCAACACTTCACCGGCGGACACAGTGGCGCCCTCCCGAACGCGTAAGGACGCGATGCGTCCCGTCCTCGGCGCCTGCATTTCGTTTTGCATCTTCATTGCTTCCACCACCACAATCCCCTGCCCGGCAGCGACCGGATCCCCTTCTGCAACAAGGACACGCACCACTCTTCCCGGCATCGGCGCGGCGATGGACTGAACACCATGCGCTTCTACCGCTTCCGCATCCGGCCCTGCGTCTCGCGGATCGCGCACGCCAACGGCGAGGTGGCACCCGCCGATATCGACGTACCAGCCATCCTGTCCCGGAACGATCTTCGCTTCATAGCTGCGGCCGTCGAGCAGTACCGAGTAGATTCCTGGCTCCACTTCCACGACCGACGCCGTGCGGTTGGAATCGCCCGAGAACTGGAAGCGGCATTCGTGGCCGCTACGCTCCAGGGAGAACTCGGAGGCTCGCCCGCCGACTGTCACGTGCCATTTCATCGAAGCAGCCGCTCCCTGCCCTGGTTGCGCCAGCGGCTGACGGACGGCGATGAAACAGGCGCGGCGGACTGGCTGTGTCCGGCATGGATGACAGCTACCAGCGCCGCCACCGCCTCCACATCGCCCGGTGGACAGCCCGATGCCGCTTTGCGCCGGAAAAATTCCTCTATAAAGCCAATGTGCAGGCGGCCCGTGCGGAACTCGCCGTCATCCAGGATCTGGCGGAAGAAGGCGAGATTGGTTTTGATTCCGCCAACGTAGTATTCATCCAGCGCTCGCAACATCCTGGCGATAGCATCCTGCCGCGAACGTGCCCACACCACGAGCTTGGCGAGAAGCGGATCGTATTCCATGGGGACGGTCCATCCGGCGTAGACACCCGAATCGAGCCGGACGCCCGGTCCGAACGGCCGTCCAAGATGCGTCACGGTTCCAGGCGAGGGAAGAAAGCCGGCATCGGGATCTTCGGCATAAATACGGCATTCGATCGCCGAGCCGCGCCATTCGACATCCTCCTGCCGCAAGCCGAGCGGCTCTCCCGCGGCGATGCGAAACTGCGTCTGCACCAGGTCGTGGCCAGTCGTCAATTCCGTCACCGGGTGTTCCACCTGCAATCGCGTGTTCATCTCGAGGAAG
>DASTMK010000612.1:0-4124 GCA_035714225.1 Bryobacteraceae bacterium
TCGTAAGCTCTCGGCCTGGCGTATGAAGCTGGCAATCATGGCCACCGAGGCGGCCTGTTCCCTGGTGAGCGTCCGCCCGCTCGCAACCCGAAGCGTCTTCTCGGCCCGGTGAAGAGATTGATCGATGTTGCGGTTATACTCGGCGCGCTGCTCCGGGGTAAGAATCTGTCCCAGTTGTGGCAAAGGCGGATCAGGCGATGTTTCCGTCGCCGGACCGGCGGCCGAAGGTGTGGACTCCGGACGGTGTGGCTTTCGCTGGCTGTTATTTGGCGGTGCGGGCAACGGGCCCGGCGGAGGCACTTCAATCGCGCTTTCCAATTTCGCCGGTGGAGTTTCGGGTGGGGGCGGAATTAGGGGTGGGGTGGGTTTCCCGGACGGCGCCTCCGGTACCGTAACCTGCGGCGGAGGCGCGGGCGGCGCCGCGGACGCCTTCTTCCGCCAGAACGGAGTACACGCGGTGCCGCACAGCAGAACGAACAAGATGAATAAGACGATTAACCTCGCACCTTTAAGATGCATGGGATTCCAATTATGCCTCGATACCGCGGGATGCAAACGCCCGGCGGCGCCGGCGTGGCAGGCGCAAAATGAAGGTACTGCCCTTCCCAGGCTCGCTGTTTACGTCGATTGTACCACCGTGAAGTTGAACCACCCGGAAAGTCATCGCCAACCCGATTCCCGATCCACCGCCCTTGGTGCTGAAGTAAAGATTGAAGATCTTCTCCTTCACCTCGGGTGTCATGCCGGCGCCCTGGTCGGTGATCCGCAGCGAATAGCCCCATTCTCCTTCTTCCAGGCCGACACGCAGCACGCCACCGGCCTCCATAGCCTGCAAGCCATTCATGACGATATTCAGAATTGCCTGTTTCAGGAGATCGTAATCGCCTGAAATAATGCAGTTTCCCTGGCCGGGCTCCAGGTCCACTCTCATTCCCTTCTGCCCGGCCTCCGGTTGAACAAGGGACCCGATCTCGCCGATCATCTGGCAGAGATCCACTTCCTGGAGATTCAGTTGTACCGGCTTGGTGAAATCGAGAAACGTTTTCACTACCCGGTCGAGCCGCCGTATTTCCCGCTCAATCACTTCGAGCTCCGGTGCATCCGTTCCTTCGTTGGCGATTCTGGTCTTGAGAACTTCCAGATGCAGCGTAATCGCGTTCAGCGGATTCTTGATTTCGTGCGCGGCGCCCCCGGTTAACCGGCTGATCGCCGCGAGACGGCTTGAAACGTCAAGCTGGCTTTGCACTTCGGACCGGGTCTCCGCATCGGCCAAGGTCACAAGGGCTCCCGCGACCTTCCGGCTGGGGAAGCTTTCAAGGATTTCCACGCTCACCAGCGTCTGTCCGACGGAGGTGTCATTCGAGTTGGTTGAAAACAGGTGCTCTTTCAAGGGCCGGTTGAACTGAATCGCGTTCTGAATGGTGCTGCCCATCGGTGTCGATGCGGGAAAGATCTCCTCGATGCTCCTGCCCGCCATCTCCCACCGGCTTTTGCCGAGAAACCGTTCCGCCGGGCGGCCGGCCATGATCAGGCGCAAGTCTCCGTCGAACAGGAGGACCGCTTCTTCCAGCCGCTCGAACAACTGCTGCATGTTGGTGCGCAATCCCAGCGCATCCTGGCGCGCCCCCCGGAACTGCTGCCCCAATAAGTCGAGCTTGGATTGGACTTCTGCGAATTCGCGGCTCTCCCGGCTTGGCTGCTCGACTTCCACAACGGATTCGCCGGAAGCAATCCGGTCGATGGCGGCGCTAATCCGTGCCAGCGGGCGCAGCATCACATTGGAAAAAGCGACCGACAACGCCATCGATAAAACGATCGCCACCAGGGAGAGGACCGCAACATCCCGCACCTGGGGCACAACGGCAAAGCGCAGCAGCACCGGCGACACAATCGCGTCGATGGTGAAAACCGTCTCCTGCGTATTCGGAAAACCTAACGGAACGCTGACGCGATAGTTCTGCTGGGAGGTGAACAGATCCGTAAATTTGGACCAGGCCGTTTTCCGGTTCCATTCCTCGAGGCTGGGAAGATCCCAGGCCGTCTGGCCCAGCCGGTCCGGGTCCGACGACGCAATCACCTTTCCCGTACTGTCGTGCACCGAGACTTCGACAATGGAAATTGTTTTCGCCATCATCTGCTGGAGCAGGTCGGCAAGAGCGGGATCGTCGGCCACGAGTTTCGTCCAGAGCTTCTTTACTTCCTCCTGGCTACGCGGCGGATGCGACAGCGCGGCTGTACGCTCGTTTACACGCTGTGTCAGAAATCCCCTGACTTGCTGCGTGATCATTTCAGAGCGTGAGAGTACATCGGTGAAAAGCGATTGGGCGATCTGGTTCAGATGAACGAGAGAGAGAATGATTACGATGCCCGCCACCAAAACGACGATCGACATTCGTATCCGTGCTTTCAGTGACATGCTCGATCCGTCAACGTTGGTTACGCGGGGCGCTCGGCCCCCCCAGGCGGCTATCCGGCCAAGCTCCTGTCTCCAAGTCCGCACCAATCGCTCCGTAGCCGTCGCGGCTCAGAAACAAAGGACTTACTGAGCCGCGCGCGTGAGCAAGCGGTCGTGACTTTTGAAGCGAACTTCCGTGACAGCACACTAGACTCCCGATTGCTGGGACTCGGCGGCGTTTCCATACTCTTTTAGCTTGTTGAACAACGTCTTCAGACTGATTCCAAGAATTTCTGCCGCGCGCGTCTTGTTATTCTTCGTGTGTTGCAGTGTGAGTTGAATCAAGGCTTTTTCGGCGTCGCTTACGGTGATTCCAACGGGCAGCTTGACGAAGTCCGGATCCTGGCTATCCGTCATCGGCTTCGAGGTGCCGGTAGCGCCCAGCACGGAGGGAAGATGAGCAGGCATAATCGTGCCCTCTCCGGCTAAAACCACCGCACGCTCCAGAATGTTGCGCAATTCGCGGACGTTCCCCGGCCAGTTATGGCGGCGCAGCCTTTCGAGCACGTCCGGGTGAATATCCACTATGCGGCAACTGTGCTTTTTGTTCAATGCCGCAAGGAGCGACTCTACCAGGATCGGAATGTCATCCAACCTCTGCCGCAACGGCGGTAATTGGACCTGAAAGACGTTAAGCCGGTAGTACAGGTCTTCCCGCAGTTCGCCCTTGCGCAACGACTCTTCGAGAATCTTGTTCGTGGAAGCGATTACTCGCACGTCCACCACAATTTCATTCTTCCCGCCAAGGCGCCGCACCCGGGAGTCTTCCAGCACACGCAGCAATTTCGCCTGCGTGCCGACGGGCATGTCGCCGATTTCATCCAACAGCAGAGTCCCGCGCTGCGCCAGCTCAAAACATCCTGCACGCCGCTCGACGGCGCCCGTAAAGGCGCCCTTCTCGTGTCCAAACAGTTCGCTCTCCATCAGCGTTTCGGGCATTGCGGCGCAATTGATGGCTACGAAAGGACCGTTCCGCCGCGGACTGAGCGTATGGATCGCGCGGGCAACCAACTCTTTCCCCGTACCGCTTTCGCCAGTGATAAACACGGCCGCCTTGCTGGGCGCGACCTGCCGGACGAAGGAGAACACCTGCTGCATCGGAGCCGACGTGCCCACCATTTCCCCAAGTACGCCCTGATAGCTCAGTTGGCGTTGCAGCCGCTCCGTTTCCTCTGCCAGTTTGCCGTGCATTGCGGCACGATCGAGCAATACCCGGAGAGCGCTCGGAGCAATGGGCTTTTCCAGAAACCAGAACGCCCCGAGATCGTGTATGGTCGCGATGGCCGTCTCGATATTGCCGAAAGCGGTCAACACAATAGCCGGAATCATGGCGCCCTGCGTACCCAGACGGCGGAGCAACTCGAAGCCGTCCATCCGGGGCATCATCAGGTCCGTAACCAGAACATGAACCGATGAAGACGACAACTTATCAAGGGCCTCCTGACCATCCGCCGCCGTTTCCACTTCAAACCCCCAGGCGGATATCATTGCGGACAAACCAGCGCGCTGGCTCTCTTCATCGTCGACGATCAGGACCCTTGTGGAAGGGCCGTCATTTGCATTGCCCATGCTTTAGCTTCAATTGTATCGTGCGTAACAAGAACAAGGCGGTAAAGATTACCATGCAGGATCAAACTGGTACAATTCAGACTTTGGGGATCGGGGGCTT
>DASTMK010000613.1:0-10216 GCA_035714225.1 Bryobacteraceae bacterium
GAGAGAGGTGATTTCATCATTCGTCGGATGTGCTCCCGCGGGTGGATTGAAGTTGACTGACCTGGCGTTCGAGTTCCCGGACTGTTTTCACCAGGTCGGGCAGCTTCGGGAAACTGGTTACCGCGCGCAGCCACTGCCGGCTCTCGAAAGCGGGGGAGCCGGAGACGCAAGCGTTAGGTTCAACATTGCCGCCAATGCCGCTTTGCGCGTAGACCACGGCATTATCGTGAATGGTGAGGTGGCCGGAAACGCCAACCTGCCCGGCCAACAGTACGTTCCTCTCGAGCACCGAGCTGCCGGCCAATCCGGTTTGAGCGCAGATAATATTGTCTTCCCCCACCGTCGATGCATGACCGATCTGAACCAGGTTGTCGATCTTGGCGCCGCGCCGCACTCGCGTTTCGCCCACCGTCGCGCGGTCCACGGCCGTCAGGCATTGGATTTCGACATCGTCCTCGATTACCGTCGCGCCCGATTGAACGATTTTGTAGTGCGTGCCGTCGGCACGTTTCGCAAAACCGAAGCCGTCGCCGCCGATGACGGCGCCGTTCTGTAGAATCACGCGATGGCCGATGCGGCAGTATTCCCGGACCACGGCGTGCGAATGGGCGAGAAAATCGTCCCCGATTTCAGCGCCTTCGTAGATGACAACGTGCGGGTGCAGCACGGCATTCCGGCCGATTCGAACGCGTTCCCCCACGACGGCGAACGGACCGATGGACGCTCCCGCCCCGATGGCCGCGGATGCCGCGACCGATGCCAGCGGATGAATGCCGGCCGCCGGGCGCGGCGCCTGATAGAAATGCTCCAACGCCCTCGCAAAATCCAGATAGGGGTTGGCTGAAATCAGCGAGACGATGGGAAGGTCTTTCACCGCCTCCGTCACCAGAATGGCGCTCGCGCGGGTGTTCCGTACCTTGTGGGCGTACTTCGGATTGGCCAGAAACGTAAGCTGGCCCGGTCCGGCGTACTCCATTCCCGCTACACCGGTAATTTCAATGTTGCCGTCGCCGTGCACCTCGCAGCCCAGCGATACGGCCAAATCCTTGACTAACATGGCTTCTTTTCAGGGTAACGCGACCTGCACGGGTTAAACTAGAAGTGTATGAAGTTCGGGGTGAGCCGGCTCGTGCCGGTCATCATCAGCCCAGTCCTGCTATTGGCCGATGCACAGCAACCGTCCCCAGCCATGGGGAAGGCTGTCGAGGAATTCAAGGTACAGAGCCGCGCGTTAGGCTTGCGTGAAGACGCGGCCGGAAGGAAGCGCGGAAACGGGACCACCAAGCCCGCCTGGCACGGCCGGATTTTCGAGAATCTCCGCAACGATCTGTTCGACGCCGTGCCGCACGAAATCACGCAGGGCGGCGGCTCCAAATCGCTTCTGCGGCGCAATCAGTTCGGGTTCAATGTAACGGGGCCGCTTTACATTCCGCGCATCTACGATGGAAGCCGCCGGACCTTTTTCTCGGTTTCCTACGAAGGCGTTCGTGAACGGATTTCACGATCCTACCTTCGGGACATCCCCTTGACGGAGGAACGGAGCGGCGATTTTTCTTCGGTCGTGGATCAGGCCGGCAACGTGCTTCCGGTTTTCGATCCGGCCAGCACGCGCCTCAATCCGGCTTACGATGCTTCGCAGCCAATATCTCTCGACAATCTGCAATACCTGCGCAATCAATTTCCTGGTAATGTGATCCCGGCCAGCCGCCTGGATCCGGTGGCGGTAGAGGCGGTGAAACATTACCCGCAACCCAACACTTCCATCGGGCCGTTCTTTCAGAACAACTACTTCGTGGTGTCACCGGAAGAAAATACGGCTAACGGCATGATCTTCAAGTTGGATCACACCATCTCCGACCGGAACCGCATTTCGATCGGCACGAGTTTTTCGAACGGTTTCGCGGGGGCAGCGTGGTTCTTCCCGACGCCCGCCAATCCCGGCGCCGCCGACCGTTCGTTCTCGAGCCGCCGTGCTTCCTTTGAGCACGTCGTCACCTTTTCGCCCCGAACCCTGAATACCTTCGGTTTTGAGGCTGCCAGCGACCGGTCGGAAACCGTTCCCGAGGAAGGGGAAGCAGACGCTCTCAAATTCGGCGGA
The DNA here is from genome assembly GCA_035714225.1 of Bryobacteraceae bacterium. GTDB lineage: Bacteria > Acidobacteriota > Terriglobia > Bryobacterales > Bryobacteraceae > CAADGY01. The sequence goes on from DASTMK010000613.1 coordinate 2,099, forward strand.
TTCCCCGGCGACTCGTTCCCCGTGTTCCGTCTCGGCAGCTATCTTTCGATGGGGCGCTCCACGCCGGTTTCGAGCAATGCCCGCAACAACTATACGGCTTCCGATTCGTTCTCGACACGCCGCGGCAAGCACAACGTGCTTTTCTCGGGCAGGGTATCGCGCCAGCAAGTGAATATATTCGCCTCCCAGTATCCCGCCGGCGCGCTGCGATTCGGCGAAGGGCTCACCAGCCTGCCCGGCATCATCAATACGGGGCACGCGTTTGCGAGCTTCATGCTCGGTATGGCGGAATTCGCCGAAACGACCTACATCACGTCGCCATCGTACTTTCGGCGCAGTAGCGCCAGAGTAGGCTTCCGAGAGCGCTATGAGGCGATGCCCGGACTGAATTTTACCGCCTCGTTGTATCTGGACGTCAACACTCCCCGAGTGGAGAAATACAACCGCCAATCGACGGTCGATTTCAGCGCGATCAATCCCGCCAATGGCCGGCCCGGAGCTCTTGTGGCCGCCGGTCGCGACGGTGAGGGGAGCGCTTTCCAGCCGCTGACGGCGCGATTGGAGCCGAGCGCGAGCATGTCCTGGAACCTTGGCGGCGACTCCCGAAGAGTATTCCGGGTCAGTTTTGCACGCAGCTACGCCGCGATTCCCGTCTATTCGGTGCAGTTCGGCACGCAGGGTTTCAACGGCGCGCCGGCTTATCTTTCGCCAAACGTGCAACTGGATCCGGCGCTTCGTCTCAGCGACGGCTTACCGCCCCCGCCGCCGCTGCCCGATCTTCGGCCCGATGCGGCCAACGACACGGTAGCCGATCTCACCGACCGGTCCGACCGGTTGCCGACGTATCAGTCCGGCACGGTGAGTTTCGAGCGTGAGTTGCCCGCTTCCTTCATCGTGACGTTGGGTATCTCCTATTCGGGTGGAAAGAACCTCCTGGTTGGAAGTTCCGCCGCCGACCCGAACGCGATCCCGCTGGAGGCGCTCCGTTATCGCGATCTGCTGAACGACGAAGACTTCAACCGTTCGCTGCGTCCCTTTCCTCAGTACAAAGGCTTCGAAGTTTACTACGCGTGGCCGATCGGAAGATATGAGCGGGAGGAAGGTTTCCTGACCATCGAAAAGCGAAGTTCCATGGGCCTGTCGTTACGCGCGAACTACGGGTTCGCCAAGCAGATGGACAACTATTCCGGGCCCTATGGAATTCAGGACTATTACAACCGCGACAACGAATGGTCGATGACCGCCGGCAGCAACCCGCACCGCTTCTCGCTCACTTACATGTACGAACTTCCAATGGGACCGAACCGGCCGCTGTTGAACTACTCGGATTGGCGGCGTTTTTTTACCGAAGGGTGGGCGATTAGCGGCATGACGTCCGTTTCGAGCGGCGAGCCGCTTGCGCTCCGTCCGCAGTTCAACAACACCGGAGGCGTGGTCCGGTCTCTGCGTGTGAATGTTGTCCCGGGCGTCGACCCGCACATTTCGAATCCCACGGCCGAGCTTTGGTTCAATCCGGCGGCATTCTCGCATCCGGAAGACTTTTCGACCGGCAACGCGTCGCGAACGCATCCCACGCTGCGGGGACCGCTGAGCCAGAATCACGACCTCTCGCTGACCAAACGCTTTGCGCTGGCAACCGACCGCACGCTGGAGTTGAGCGCGGTCGGGTTCAACTTTCTGAACCATGCGAATTGGACTGACCCGGATACTCAGATCGGTCCGGAGAGCGCGCCGAACGTGAATGCCGGAAAGATCATCGGTTCCCGCGGAGGCCGTGTGATTCAGTTGGGTTTGAGGTTGAGCTTTTGATACGTCTTTCCGCCCCGGTTACGGCAGTGGCCGCTGGAGCCGTGCTGCTGGCGGCACTCGGCGCCCAGCCTGACAAGGCCAGAGCAATCCGGGTAGCCCTCACCACGGACGCGGCGCCGCCGCTGTCCAAGGGGGAAGTGCTGGCGAACGTCGACGGGCGCAAGTCGCCTATTCTCGCGATACACGGACCGAAAGACGATTTGATGTTGATTCTCGTCCTCGACCTGACGGAGGACATATCGAATATCGAGCCGGCCAAGACGGCGCTCATCTCCGCCATCAACCAACTCCCGGCCAATGTATACGTGGGAGTGATGCGGGCGCAGGACGGGCTTCAGGTCCTGGTGGATCCCACCGGCGATCGGGAGGCTGTTCAGAAGGCAATCCTGAGTTTGCCCGTGAGTGGCCGCGCGGGGTTGCTTGAAAGCATCGAACCCGTGGCTCAACTCGGGGATGTTGTGCTGACGAAAGCGCCCATCCGGCTGGCCGCCCTCTATGTTACCGATAGCGATATCTACAACTACCGGGAAGACTTCACCAACCCGGTGGTGAATACGAGCGACTACCGCGACTTAAGCAGAAGATTTCCCGAAGGTCTCATCCGTGAGAAAGTTGCTAAGCTGGAAACCAGCCTCGCTTCTTACCAGACACCCATTTACATTGTGCATCTGGTTTACCGGACGGACCGCTTGAACGAAGCCTATCAATCGGGTCTCCTGCAACTTGCCGGCGCCACCGGCGGATCGGCGATATTTTGCCGTTCGCGCCCGGAAATTGCGCCCGCGATCGCTTCGGCCGTGGCCTCCATCGGCAGCCAGTATACGATCGATCTTCAGCTTCCCGAGAGAGTTTCAAAGAACATCCAAATCGAGTTTCAGAGTGAAGGCCGCGTGCTGAATTACCGCACAAGGTTTATCGTGAGAGAGAGGTGAATATGCTGGTACCACAGCGAGTTCCCTTTTGGACGCTGGCCGCTGTGACCGCCGCCGCGCTGGTTCTGGCGGCTCTTCTCGTTTGGCGCGTCACCGTGACCTCGCGAGGTCCGCTGATAGGCGGTGCGGACGCCACTCTGGAGAATCGCGTCGCGGAATTGGCCGCGGAAAACCAGGAACTGAGGCAGCGTCTGGATGCCGCCGAGCACGAGTTGAAGGCCGCCGGGCAGGCATCCGGCAGGAAAGAGAGACCTGCGGTTCCGGAACCCTCACGCGACGCCGAGATGGTAGTGCAACTCCGCGGCGAGATCTCGTCGGCTAACCAGACTATTGCCGATCTGCAAAACCGCGTCGCGGAACTCGAACAATCCGTGAAGAACGCCGCTCAGGAAAACGCACAACTGGCCGTGAGACAACAGGAGATCAGGGATAACCTGGAGGCGAGCAAACGGCTGGTGGAAGCCCTCAAAACCGAAGTAGCCGGGAAAGCCGAGCGGATTACGGATCTCGAGCGGAACTACGGAAAAGTGCGCAACGACTATCGCACTGCAGAGGACCGGGTCAACCGTTTACTGCGGCTCAGCCGCGATCTGGAAGATCTGAACCGCAGGCGGGAGGTATATGTTGGCAACATGCTGCGGCGCTATCGCGATGTCACCGACCAGTATCGCGCGCTGGCCGACCGCCTGGACAACTCCGGAACGGGAACGTCCGGCGCGTCCGGTGAACTGTCCAGGATACAAAACAGCATCCAGATGGCCGAGGAGGATCTCCGGCAGTTGAGCGCCCTGAATCTCGAGGCGGCAAAACTGGGGAAACTGCTCGCACGTTGAGCTAAATACATGTTTCACCGGCCGCTTCACGGCAAGCGGCATCCGATAGGTCACCGTAATGCGGGCCGGCGCTACTTCCCTTATATGGTGATAGTATGGTGACGGTATGGCAACCACGAAGGTGACGTTTACTCTGGACCCGGCCACAATTCAAAGGCTGCAGGAGGCGGCCGAGCGGCTTGCTGTGCCGAAGAGCGAGATTGTCAGAGAAGCCATCATGGAATTTCATGACCGCTTAGGGCGCCTGAGCGAGAGGGAGCGTGTGTCCATGCTTCGCACCTTTGACGAATTGGTTCCGAGGATACCTGCACGGAGCACAAAGGCCGTCAACCGTGAGTTGGCGGAACTACGCGAGGCACGGAGATCGGGCGGGCGGCGGACGGCGATGCGGAAGCGGGCATGATTGTTCTGGATACTTCCGCGCTGATCGCAAGTCTGTCTGGCGCCAAACCTTCGGCGGGCATCCTTCGATCCATGATAGAGCGCGGCGAACGGATTTTGCTGCCATCCCTTGTGCTATACGAATGGCTCCGAGGGCCGCGCGTAGCACAGGAAATCTCGGCTCAGGATGCCTTGTTCCCCACCGAGTCAGTTCTTGTGTTCGGGCCTCGTGAGGCGAAGTTGAGCGCGCAACTGTACAAATCGCTGAAGCGCCCTCGTGGGCGGGAGATCGACTTGGCTATTGCGGCCTATGCAATTGTTCGTGAGGCAGATCTATGGACACTGAACCTCGCGGATTTCAAAGATATCCCGCACCTTCGGCTTGTCATTCCAGAGGACCGCTGACTATCTCGATCTCGCTCGCAACGGCGCCACGGGCAGCTCAACATGAGACGGGCGCTTGGCGTCGAGATAGACGGTGTTCGTCGCTTTCTTTTTCTCTGTGCCGGCATTTACGGGCTCGCCCGTATTCGGATTCGATTCGAATCGCGGAAAGTTGCTGCTGGAAATATCCACGCGAATGCGATGGCCCTTTGCGAATAGATTACTCGTTGACCCCAGTTCGATTTCGATTTCCGCTACTTCACCGGGAGTGACCAGGCTCTCCTTTCCGAATCCATTGCGGTAGCGGAGCCGTACCTGTCCATCCGCCAGAATCGCGGCGTATCCGCCCGGATAGACGTCGATCAGTTTCGCCGTGAAGTCCGTGTCCGCGGCATCCGTCGAGACCCACAGCCTCGCCCGCACAGGCCCGGTGACCTCGAGATCTTCGGTGAGGGCGTCCGTCGAAAACATCAGAACATCTTTGCGTTCCGCAAGCGGGCTCGAGTCATTGCATCCCAGAATGCCCGGCCGGCAGACCTGGTCTTGAAAACAGTCCGGCGTGAGGGAGCGAACCCCGTACCGCCCGCCGATGGTTGGAACGGGACCGGCGGGGTCGAATACGAACGTGAGCGCCGGCCCTGCGGAGGCTGTCCGGTTCAGCTTTCCTCCTTCGGCGAGATACAGCTTCGTTCGTTCGAGAGATTCGAGAGGCCATGTCGTCGCGGTCAGCCAGGTTCCGCCATGTTGAAAGCGGCCCTCGGCATCCCGCCCGCCCGGTCCGCCTCCCATGCGGAAATAGCGGACAGGTTGATCCGGCATCTCCCCGGCCGCCCTACCTTTCAGCCAGCGATCGAACCATGCAAGGGTCATTTCCCGAACCGCAACGGCCGCCGCATCTCCGAAAAATCCGTCACCGCACGAAGAGGAGCCCACAGCGTGCCACCACGGCCCCATCACCAGCTTTTTCGGCATCTTCTGCGTTTTGCTGAGCGCGCTGAAGTTGGACAACACGCCATCGCCAAAATAGTCGTACCAGCCGCTGATAAAGAGGATGGGCACATCCTTGATACGCTCCCACCCCGCCGGTGTATGAAAACCGGGGTCGTGCCAGTATGCGTCATGGCGCGAATGTGCGAGAAAGTCTTCGTAGATGCGAAGGTGCACCGGAAACGGCTCGAAAACAGCCGCACGCTCGCGCGGAGGCAGCCTGAGCCATTTTTCCGGCTGCTCGAGAATCTGTGTCAGTCTGCTTTTCGCTTCGGCGTTTTCCTGCGCGGCCGGACTGGTTTCCGCCGACCTTAGAATCCAAAGCGCCCATCCGAGATTCAGAGCCCCGCCGGGATACGCGTACTCCTGGTAGAAATTGGCGCCCCCGACGTTGGCAAACATCGCAACCAGATGTGGTGGACGTTCCATTGCGGCCCGATATTGATCCCAGGCCAAATAGGATGCGCCGTAAGTCCCCACCTTACCGTTCGACCATTCCTGGCGCGCTACCCACTCAATCGCGTCGTAGCCGTCCGGCCCCTCCTGTATAAATGGATAGAATTGGCCTTCGGAACGGAACCGGCCGCGCACATCCTGCGTAACCACCGCGTATCCGCGTTGCGCGTACCACTCGGCAGTATTCCCCTGACCCGATTTATTGTATGGTGTGCGGCACAGCATTGCCGGAAACTTACCAGCCGCGCGAGTTCCCCCTTGTGCGGGCAGATACAAGTCGGTCGCGAGCCGGACGCCGTCCCGCATGGGGACCATGACGTCGCGGACCACCTCCACGGTGTAGAGCGGCGCCTGTTGTGCCGCGGTGACGGCGGCCGCCAGCAGGAAAAGCCCGCAGGCAGAGAAAACTTTCATAGATGCATCATCTCCCGTTCCGGGATTTCATGCACGCTATTTTCGTATTTCGAACCTGCCGCGAACGAGGTTAAAGCTGTCGTTGTTCTTTCCGCGGCCGGAACCGGTAAACACCATGGTGAAATCGAGGCCGTCCCGGCTCTGCCATTTGGTGGGCATGTTCCAAAAGAACGTGTTCGGCTCGATCCGGCCCGCGCCGAAATTTGTTCCCCGGGCTTCGTCGAGGTATAGAACCGTCGTCCAGGGACCCCACGGCTCCGGTGCGTCGAAGATGCCCAGGTTGCCGCGGTTCGAAGTGATATGGTCCGTCATCAGCAGGTAACGCCTGAGCCCTTGATTGTAAGTGACACTCAGGACCCAGCCGGTTCCGTTCTCGCGATCTTCGAACACGGGCCGCTTCTGTGCAATATTCTTCGTCCAGGTTGGCCGGCCGCCTGCTATGCCGGCAAAAAATTCGTACGTGCTCCTGTCCATCAAGCTTTCATCCGGGCAGCGCGCCAGATAGACCGTTCCGGGCCGTTGGATGGTGTCGCTCTTCTCCTCGCGCGGATGGATGAAATAGTGATAGACAAAGCGGTCGCGTGCGCCGCTGTAATCGCGGCCGAACTGGCAGATGGTTGGAATCGACAGATCCTCGTGGCGCACCATCGCCCAGTCTGCCGGCTGCCAGGTTGCCGCGTGGTCGCGCGACCGGTATAAGCGCGCCTCGCGTTGCATCGCGTTCAAAGGCGAGCCTGGAACCACCCACATGTAAAGAACGCCGCGCACCGAGATCATGCCCCAGCTCTTACCATCGACAGTGGCAGGGTTTAGGGCGTTCTTGCCTCCCCACACATTGACGCCGGTGTAATTTTGCCACGGCCCTTCAATGCGTGCGACCCCCAGGCTCACACGTCCATTGGAGTTGGTTCCGCCGAATCCGCCGCCGTCGCCCCAGGCTCCGTACTGATGATCGTCGTCCGCCCACGTGAACTGCCAGTTATCGCTGCCGTCCGCGTCGCGCTTGTGCGTGCTCCAATCGAACTCGACCGACCCGATGACCGGACTCTCCGGGTATGGCGGCTTTGCGTAACTTGCGGCGCGGACAGGAGCGCACGCCAGTGCCGCTGACAGCCTGGCGCCAAATTGCCGTCTTGTGATCATCTGGTTGCCAATGCCTCCTATTTTCTACGGCAGCACCGATGCATGAACCGTGCTATTGTATGTCAGTTCAAAATTTTCAGAGGAGCGTGCCTGATGCCGATGCAGTCCGATGCTTTCATAGTAGATGCCGGTGAGACCCGTACGGGAGGACCGCTGTTTCTACTGGGCGAAACAATCTCGATCAAGATCACCGGGAGAGACACCGGCGGCAAGTACACCATCTTTGAGACTACGACACCAGTAAACGGAGGCCCTCCCCTACACATGCATCATCGTGAGGACGAATGGTTCTACGTGCTAGAGGGCGAGTTCCTGTTCCAGGTTGGCGATCGGCGGATCCGGGCTGCAACCGGCGCTGCTCTTCTCGCTCCGCACGACGTACCGCACACTTTTCTCAACGTGGGTACAACACCGGGCCGCACCCTGGTTGTGGCCGAGCCCGCCGGACTTGAGATGTTCTTCGCCCAGATGGCTGCGGCGTGCGTGGATGGCCTGCCCGATCCCGCCGCGATCCTGCCCGTCTTTGAGAAGTATGGGCTTGAGTTGCTGGGCCCTCCGTTGACGGCGCACGCCGAATCGGCTGGCTGACAACCTCAGACGGTAGGGCTACTTCAGGAACTTCACCCGGCACCCTTCAGAGCAAAAGTAGACGGTTTCACCCGCCGGCGTCCGCCCGCTGAGAGCGGAATTCACGGGCACGTAGGTACCGCAAACCGGATCTTTCTTGAGTTCACCACCGGCGACTTTGCCGCCACGGGACCCCTTTGCCGTGCCTCCGG
>DASTMK010000614.1:0-17853 GCA_035714225.1 Bryobacteraceae bacterium
TGGCGGTCGTTTTTGCCGGAAATCATCCTGACGCCGCCGAGCGCCTGCTCGCCGCGGTCCGTTATCAGGCCAACCTGACCTGGAACGAAGCCCCGGCGGCCCAGCCGGAAAACATCGGAACCCTCATCCTCCACATCATGCTTTTGATCGGCCTGCTCCTGGCGGTCTCAGTCGTGTTGGGTTTTGCGTTCGGCGGGCTTCGCGTGTTCCGGCATCGATGGCTTGGCAGCAAAAATGCTGATGAAGCGATGATCACGCTTCACCTGGGAGACCGTTAAGTTCTATATTTTTGTTAACAAAACTCAGTGGAATCGAAGGCTTCAGGTGAGATATAGAGTTCGGCCGGACTGCCTGTGAAACTGTTAGCTATCTAATCTAAATTGCAGATAACAAATAAGTTGATAATGAAAATCGCTGAAGGTGTTTTTTACTTGACTTCCCGCCCCGTAGGTCATAATATCCAATCAAACCAGATTTTGATGGTTGCGTTCCGTCGATTTCTGATTCTCCCATTGAACATCAGCCCTGTTACGGCAGGGTCGTGACTGATGCTCACCCCTACCGGGTGAGCATCGTCGCATTTGCCCTCAACTAAAACCTCCGTTGGCTATACTCGGAATATATTTATGGCAGACAGCCTCTTACAGGTAATCCCACTCGGCGGCCTCGGCGAGTTCGGGATGAATTGCATGGCCTTGCGCTACGGCGACGACATTATCGTGATCGACGCCGGCATGATGTTCCCGGACGCAGAACTCCTCGGGGTGGACATCGTTACACCCGATTTCACTTATCTGGTCGAAAACCGGGAGCATGTTCGTGCGGTTATCCTCACCCACGGCCATGAAGATCACATCGGCGGAGTTCCCTTCCTTCTCGCCGAACTGAATGTCCCCATCTATGGGACCGCGTTCACCCTGGCTCTCGTCGCAAGGCGCCTCGAGGAACATGAAGTTCAGGATACCGTGCGGCTCAATCGCGTAAAGCCGGGCGAACGCGTCACAATCGGTGCGTTCGAGATTGAATTCATCAACGTAACGCATTCCATCGTAAGCGCCCTTGCTCTCGCGATTCGCACCCCCCTGGGAGTGGTGATTCATACCGGGGACTTCAAAGTTGACCCAACCCCGACCGATAATCTGCTGTTCGATCTGCACACGTTTGCCCATTACGGAAAGCAGGGCGTCCTGCTGCTGCTGTCGGATTCAACAAACGTCGACAGGCCCGGCTACACGGAAAGTGAGCTGGCGGTTCGTCCCCGCCTGGAAGACATCTTGACCCGGGCGGAGAAACGGGTGGTGATCGCCTGCTTCAGCTCGTCGATTCACCGGCTCCAGCAGATTCTGGACCTTTCCGCCCAGGCCGGCCGGAAAGTGGCCTTCCTTGGGCGCAGCATGCTGACCACGACGGAGATCGCTCATCATCTCGGGTTGCTGAGCATACCGGATGGGATTCTCCTGCGTCCGCAGGACATTAACCAGACAGACCGCAGCAAGGTAACCGTTGTCATCTCCGGCACGCAGGGCGAGCCGATGTCGTCGCTTTCCCGGGTGGCGGTGGATAGTCACAAGCACTTGTCGATCCAGCCTCAGGATACGGTTGTGCTGAGCTCGCGCATCATTCCCGGTAATGAAAAGGCGATTTACCGGATGATCAACCATCTGGCCCGGCGGGGGGCGGACCTGGTGTATGGCTCGATGAACCCGCCGATCCATGTGTCCGGCCATGCCAGCGCGGAGGAGTTGAAACTGATACTGAACCTGGTCCGGCCGCGCTATTTTGTGCCCATTCATGGAGAGTACCGCCAGCTTGCAAAGCATGCATCGCTCGCCCGGCACCTGCTGCACCAGGGGATGGAGCGTTCCTTCATTCTCGAAACGGGCGAAACGCTCGAAATTGACCGCCGCGGTGCGCGCAAGGGTGAAAAAGTTACGGTAGGCCGCGTTTGCATCGATTCCGGCTCGGTCGATGAGGTGGTTGAGGATATCGTGATCCGCGACCGCCGTCACCTTTCCGAGGACGGGATCGTCCTGCCGATCATCGCCATTGACAAAAACACCGGCAAGCCCGAGGGGCTGCCTGAAATCGTCAGCCGCGGATTCGTAGCGCGGGAGAATGGCTCGGAAATATTGCAGGACGCCCGCCAGGTTGTCGCGCGCACGCTCGAGGTCTCGAGCCCCGAAGAGCGCGCCGACTGGGGCGTAATGCAGGAGAAGATCCGGGCCGACCTGAAGCGTTTCCTGAACAAACAGACCTCCCGCCGTCCGCTGATCATGCCTGTGATCCTGGAAGTGTAGCCGGCCGTAGACCTTCCTATTGACGCTCGATATGAAGCGCAGTATACTTCTATCGATTTTCTGTAGGAGAGTACTTTGGCCAAAAATTCAGAACTACTTCAGGGCACATTGGATTTGTTGATCCTAAAAGCTCTTGCTTTGGGCTCCAACCATGGTCTCGGCGTCTCCCGGCGAATCGCCCAGATCACACAGGGAACCTTCGACGTCAAGCCCGGCTCTCTTTTCCCTGCCTTGCATCGCCTCGAGGAAAAAGGTTGGCTGGTGGCCGAATGGGGACAGTCGGAGAACAACCGGCGAGCAAAATACTACCGCTTGACACAGGCGGGCCGCCGCCGGCTGGACACCGAAGTGAACGCGTGGCGGCGCACCTCGGGCGCCATTACGCGGGCCATTGAAGCGACGTCTTGAGGCCGTGCGCCATGCAGATGTTTGAGCAACTCAAGGCCCTGGTACGAAATGTTACCGGGAAGGCGAGAGTGGAACAGGATCTCGACGAGGAGGTCCGCGCGTATCTCGACATGACCATCGACGAGAAGGTTTCGCGTGGCGTGAGCCGGGACAAAGCTTTGCGGGAAGCCTGGATCGAGCTGGGCGGGGCCGAGCAACTGAAAGAGGAGGTACGTGCCGCGAAACTCGGGGCTTCCCTCGAGAAAACATGGCGGGACTTTCGCTTTGCTCTCCGGCTGTTTGCCCGGAACCCCGGCTTCACAGCCGTCATAGTACTGTCGCTGGGGCTTTGCATTGGCGCCAACACCGCGATTTTCTCCCTCGTCAATGCACTCTTGCTGAAGACGCTGCCGGTGAAAGAGCCGGAGCGGCTCGTCCTCTATAGCGACGGACGGGCCCGGGGATTCATCTCGGGACAAAGCGGCCGCTGGAACATCTTCTCCTATCCCCTCTACCGGCGCTTTCGGGAACCCGGAACGTCTTTCGAAGATGTGGCTGCGTTCCGGACGCAATTGGACCGGTTGAGCCTTCGCGCTCACGGAACGGGCGGCGGTGAAGGCGCGCAGTTGACTTGGGGCCGTTTGGTTTCCGGCAACTACTTTTCGGTGCTTGGAGTAAAGGCGGCCCTCGGGCGTGGTCTCACTGCGGACGACGAGCGCCTGGCTGCCGTGCCTGTGGCCGTCCTGGCCTTCGACTATTGGAAACGGCAGTATGAATCCTCCCCCTCCGTGGTAGGCCAGGTCATCGACATAAACGGCGTGCCGGTGACGATTGTGGGTGTGGCGCCGGCCGAGTTTTTTGGGGAAAGCGTGGAAAGCCAACTGGCGGATGTCTGGCTGCCCCTGACCCTTCAGCCGCGCATCATGCAGCGGCAGTCCGCTTTAGAAGATGCGGAAGCAAACTGGCTCAACCTGATCGGACGGTTGAGACCGGGTAGCACCATGGTGCAGGCACAGGCGGAGGTCAGTGCCCGATTTCAGCAGTTCCTCATCGAACTGGCCGGTGCGAACCTCACAGGAGAACAACAGCAGCAGCTCCAGCGTAACCACGTTGTTCTGACTCCGGGCGCCAATGGCATATCCGCGTTGCGGGTCCGGTACTCACGTGCTTTGCGGCTTCTCATGGGAGTAGTCGGATTTGTATTGTTGATTGCCTGTGCGAATGTGGCGAACCTGCTGCTTTCCCGCGCTGCGGCGCGTGAGAAAGAAATGTCCATGCGTCTGGCGCTCGGCGCCGGACGTGGCCGCCTGCTCCGGCAGCTTTTGACTGAGAGCGTCCTGCTAACTTGCATGGGCGGAGCGTTGGGTCTGTTGCTGTCGGGCTGGATGGCCCGTGCGTTGGTCGCGGGCGTGTCCACTGGAGATCGAACGGTTCCTCTGAATCTCTCTCCAGACGCCTCCGTGCTCGGCTTCACGGCGGGCGTTTGCATACTGGTCGTGATCCTGTTCGGCTTGGCGCCGGCCCTGCGAACATCACGAGTCGACCTGATGACTGCCCTGAAAGCTTCCGGAGCCGCTGGAAGTGGGAGGTCGCGCCGTGGGCTCGCCCGAGGATTCGTGATCGCGCAGGTCGCACTCTCGCTGCCGCTTCTCGCCGGCGCGGCGCTTCTTGTACAGACTTTGCGAGAGCTTCGCACGCAGGACTTCGGTTTCTCGCATGAAAACGTGCTCGAAGTCGGGATTGATCCGGGTATCGCCGGGTATAAGCCCGATCAGGTAGGAACGCTATACCGGGCTGTGCTGGATCGTGTGCACTCTGTTCCCAGTGTGCGCATAGCGAGCCTCTCCCAGTACAGTCCAATGAGCGGGGACAACTGGTCCGGGCAGGTCCAGGTTGAAGGCTACACCCCATCTCGCGGGGAAAACGCCTACTGCCAGTGGGTGTGGGTAGGACCCCGGTATGCGGAAACCTTGGGGATGACGCTGGTGCTCGGCCGTGACCTGGACAAGCGCGATACCGAAAATTCGCCCAAGGTGGCGGTGGTCAACGAGAGTTTCGCCCGCCGGTACCTGGCTGACCAGAATCCGATCGGCCGTCACTTCTCTCTCAAAGACACCATCGAGATCGTGGGTGTCGTGAAGGACTTCAAATTCAACGACCCCCGGCAGGAGATCTGGCCGGTAGCCTTCATGCCTCTGGTCCAATCCTCATTTACCCCGGCACGCTTCGCCCGGTATCTCGAAGTTCGAGCAGGCGGTGACCCTCTAAGCATAGCCGCCAATATTCGGGAAGCCGTGAAAGAGGTTGCACCGGGTCTGCCAGTCACGGGCATGAAAACACTGAGCCAACAAATCGATACAGCGCTTGGCCGGGAAGATCTGATCGCAGGTGTCTCAAGCTCTTTCGCGGTGCTGGCCCTACTGCTGGCATGCCTTGGATTGTATGGGGTAGTGAGCTATTCTGTCGCCGGACGAACCAAGGAAATCGGCGTGCGTATGGCTCTGGGAGCGCGCCGGCCGAACATTCTGACAATGGTCTTGCGCGAAGCGTTGCTGTTGGCGCTGATCGGCGCCGGGATCGGCCTGGCGACGTTCCTTGCCGTTGCAGAAGCCGTTTCCAGCCAACTCTACGGGTTGAAGCCCACCGATCCTTACATTATGGCCGGCGCGTCGCTGCTGTTAATCGCGGCGGCGGGCTTGGCCGGATTTATACCGGCTCACAGAGCTTCACGCGTTGACCCCATGACAACGTTACGAGCGGAATGAAGAGCCGACATTCCGTGACAATTCGTTGACACTCCCCGCGAAAGTGTAATACGCTACCTTGCACTCGGTAGGGAATCACCATTTCGATCTGGGACTTCACAATGACACTTCTTCGTTCCGTTGTTCTCTTCGTCGTAGTTTCGACGGCCCTGTACGCACAGCAAACCACGGGCGCTATTCGTGGCGCCGTTACGGACCCGAGCGGCGCATCGGTGGCGGATGTGACCATCACTGCCACAAATAATGATACGGGCGCGACACAAACAACGAAAACCGGTGCGGGCGGGAACTACGTTCTTCCACTCCTGCCGCCGGGGAGGTACTCTGTTTCCGCGGAGAGCCAAGGGTTCACCAAAGCGCTCCGCAGCAATGTTCTGGTTCGCATCACGGAGACCGAGGTGGTGGAATTTTCCCTCCAACTCGGCTCGGTGGCTGAATCGGTTACGGTAGACGATACTGTCTCGCTGGTGCAAAGCGAGACGGCGACGGAGGGCCGCGTTATTGAGCGGCAGACGATCAGCGCTCTACCTCTGGCGACACGGAACTTCACCCAATTGCTCGGCTTGACGGCTGGTGTGGTCACAGATCCCCCGAACGCGGAAAACGTCGGCTTCGGGACGCAAAACCCGAGCGTGAACGGATCGCGGCGCGGCAGCAATAACTACCTGCTCGACGGCAACGTCAACAACAATCCGATGAACAACGACGTGCTCGGGGTGGGAATTCCAAGCGTCGATTTCATTCAGGAGTTCAAGGTTCTCACCAGCATGGCAGGCGCCGAATACGGGCGGAACGCAGGCTCTGTCGTAAACGTCGTCACGCGATCCGGCACCAACCAGTTTCACGGCAACCTGTTCGAGTTTTTGCGTAACGACAAGTTCAATGCGCGGCCGTTTTTCGCGGCTCGCCGCGGTCAGAATGTCCAGAACCAGTTTGGCGCGACCATCGGGGGCCCGGTCTGGATTCCTGGCGTTTACCAGGGCCGCGACCGCACCTTCTTCTTCTTCGGCTGGGAATCGATCCGGCAGCGCAACACGAATTCGACCGCCGCCATTGTGATCGGCCGCGTTCCGACTCCAGCGGAGCGGCGCGGCCAGTTCGACACGCCGGTTCGCGATCCATTGACGAACAATCCGTTCCCTGGCGGTGTGATCCCCGAGGCTCGCATCAACCCAACCTCGGCCCAACTCCTCGAGCGTTTCGTCCCACTGCCGAATACGACGAACCCAACCAGTAATTTCCTTCAGCAGTTCGGCACGCCCTTCGATGCCAACCAGTACACGATCCGCGTCGACCACGAAATCGGCCCGCGCGACCGGTTCATGGCGCGCTACTTCGATTCGAACTCGTACTCCTTCACCGCCTCCGGCCGGCTGCCCGGCTTCGGCCGCGTCTCCGATCCGATTAACCGCCAGGTCGCAGCGTCGGAGACACATATCTTCCGGCCGAATCTCTTGAACGAGATCCGCTTCGGCTTCTACAAGTTCCCTTCGCCCGGGACCGATGTGCAGCGGATCGATCCACGAAGCGTCGGCATCGAGCCGATGAACGACGTCCCCGGGCTGCCGGGAATGCTGGTGACCGGCTTCCTCGGGTACGGCTACACCGGCAACGACTTCAAGGACGAGCAGAACAATTTTCAGTTCGCGAATGTGCTGTCCTGGATTTCCGGCAACCACTCCATGCGGATTGGCGGTGAGTACCGGTACAACATGATGCTATCGTCCGGTGTGCCGTTCCAGGGCCGCTTCGCTTTTAACGGCCAGTACACGACAAACGCATTCGCGGACTTCCTGCTGGGGGCGCCGAACCAGGTGATTGTGGCCAATGGACCGGCGGTGATCGACATGCGCGCCTCCAACTACGCATTCTTCTTCCAGGATGACTGGAAGGCCACCCGGCGGCTCACCTTGAACGTGGGGCTGCGCTACGAATACGACACACCCCCGACCGACGTGGCGCTGGGCCGTCTGTTGAACTTCTATCCGGAGCGCTATCGTGGGCCCGGCGTTGAGTCCGGCCTGGTGATCGGCGGTGAAAGTCCGGGGGTCCCGCCGTCCACGGTCTTTCCGGACCGCACGAATTTCGGTCCGCGGATCGGTTTTGCCTACGCGCTGGGTTCGAACTCCCACACTGTGCTTCGCGGCGGCTACGGCATCTTCTACGACAGCCGCTCCGGACAGGTCACTCAGCAAAAGCTCTTCGAGCCGCCCTATTCGGCGAACCAGACTGTCGTCATGCGTCCGGCCGACGCGCCGCGTGGCTTCGTCTTCCCCGCCCCGATCGACCTCTCGCGCCCAACCGAGACAGTCCCTGGCGGCACGCTGTCGATCCGGCCCATCGAGCCCAACACGCGTATGGACTATGTCCAGCAGTGGAACCTCGGAATCCAGCACCAGTTCGAAAACGGAATTCTCGTCGCCGCTTCCTATGTTGGAACCCGCGGCCTGCAGTTGTTCCGCGCCACGAATATCAACTATCCGCGGCTGGTGGGCGACACGTTCGTCCGCCCCTATGATGGCTTTACGACCATCGTGCAGTCGCAAGCCGGGGCCACGTCCGATTATCACTCGGGCCAGCTAACCGTCCAGAAGCGTTTCTCCCGCGGGGTATCCGTCCTGGGGGCATACACCTTCGGAAAGGCGCTGGACGATAGTACCTCCGGCGTCCGCTACTTCACTGCGGCCACTGGCGACCCCGGAGATCTCGCTGCAAGCCGTGGCCCGGCTGATTTTGACCGCACACATCGCCTGGTCGTCAGCTACAACCTCGACCTTCCCAATCCATTTGGACGTGGTGTGCAGGGTGTGAAGCGAGCGCTGCTTTCAGGATGGGAACTCTCCGGTGTCACAACCATACAGTCAGGCACACCGTTCTCGGTTACCAATGCGGCGAGCAATCTTGACCGTGACGGGCAGGCCGGCGCGCCTGGCACTGGCGGACGGGCCGACCGGGTCGGCGACATTTCACAAACGACCGAGGGCGACGTCCGCTCTCGGCTCGATCACTATCTCAACCCCACCGCATTTGCGCCTGCGCCCCGCTCACGCTACGGCAACCTTGGCCGCAATACGATTCGAGGTCCGGGCGCTCATCTCTGGGACGCACGAATGACCAAGCTGACAACGATTCGTGAAGGACTCAACCTGCGGTTCCTTGCAGAGTTCTTCAATATCTGGAACCATGCGGCTTTCGGAAACCCGGGAAGCGTGCTGGGCACTCCTGCTTTCGGCACCATTCGCTCCACTTTGTCGAACGCCCGTATTATACAGTTTGGACTGAAGCTTGAATTCTAGAAACCATGCTCGACTAACCCGCTGCGCGCTGGCAGGCGGCGCTGCCGGCCTGCTGCTATTCGCGGCGCACTTCACGCAAAGGGAGGCCGCGGGCCAGGCGGCCGTTCCTCTCTCCAAGCCAGGCCAGGAGGATCTCTCTTTCTGGGTGAACCACAACGGACTTTTGCAGTTCGAAGCCGAAGGCGAGGTCGGGTTCGGCGACATCGCCCGCATTCTGCTCCGCCGCCGCACCAACGGCGAAGCAATCCGCGAATTGCGTGACCGCTTCACCTTCCGGGTGCAGGATGCGGCGGCGCTGACCACGCCGGATGTTTTTCGCGCCGAGTATAGCAGCGGTAACCTGATGTGGCGCGCCGCTCCGCAGTCCCGTTTCGTGGCAGGGTCTTCACGAACCGTCAACATTCCGGTCGTGGTCGTCAATCGCGACTCACAGCCCATCACGATTGACGCGATGTATGCAGGCGCATCGATGGAAAGCGCTGCCCGGAATATCGCGATTGCTCCGGGCGGCAACACCGCTATCCTGCTACGCACAGTGGAGACCAGCATCGGTCCGTCGGCCGGCAAGCTGACTCTCCGTCACGGCACCGGAGAAATCACCACTGCTATCCATTTCGATGTTCGCCCACTGGTGCCTCTGCGCGTCCGCCTGCTCGATGAACGAGGCCAGCCCGCCATCGCGCGTGTTTATATCACCGGCTCTGACGGGCTTTCTTATGTGCCTACGGGATCCTCCGCTCGCATTACGGCAATGAGCGCCGAATACTTCTTTCACGCGGACAGCGATTTCGAGATCCAACTCCCCGCCGGCGAAACGCTGCTGGAGGCCACTCGCGGCCCCGAATATCGCCTCACCGCCGAACGCGTTCATCTTCAGCCGGGAACTCCCGCCGAAGCCACTTTGCAATTGGCCCGGTGGGCGCACCCCGCTCAGAAAGGCTGGTGGTCCGGCGATGTGCACATCCACGCCAACTACACCTCACCCCATCACCAGGTGATTGAACCGCGCGATGTCCGGCTACAGGTTGCGGGTGAGGATTTGAATTACGCGAACCTGATGGTGGCCAACTCCAGCGGCGCGTTCATTCATGACCGCCAGTATTTCGAAGCGAAACCCCACCGCCTCTCCACGCCCGAACACTTCCTCTACTGGAACGAAGAGAACCGTTCCAGCGCGTACGGGCACATGTGCTTTCTCGGCTTGAAGCACCTGGTGGAGCCTTTCTATAACGGCTTTCGCAACACGCCCCATTGGGAGGATTATCCGGCCAATTACACGCTTTCTCAACAGGTCTTCGACCAGGGTGGCGCGGTGAGCTATGCCCACCCCGGCATGGCGCCGAACTTCGAGTCAGCGAGCATAAAGGAACTTCCAGTGGACCTCGCACTAGGCCAGCCGACCGCCATGGATGTGCTCAGCAACAACGACGAAGCCGCGACGACGGAGATGTGGTACCGTCTGCTGAACTGCGGCTTCCGGGTAGCGATCTCGGCCGGGACGGATGCGTTCACGAACGTCGTCGATCACTATATTGGGGGCGGGAACCGCGTCTATGTGCAATCGGGCCCGCGATTTGACTATGAAGCGTGGCTCGAAGGCTTCCGCCGCGGGCGGTCCTTCGCTTCAAACGGGCCGATAACCACTCTTGTGGTGAACGACCGGTCCCCGGGCGACGAAATTCTTCTCGACCGCGAAGAAGAAGTTGTCGTGCGTGGTACCGTCTCCTCTCAGGTCCCTCTGGAGCGGATCGATGTGATCGTGAACGGCGCACCCGTCCACACGATTTCACCGGCCGGCAAAGAGACCGTGGACTTCACGCATCGCATCGTCATTAAAGAGAGTTCGTGGATCGCGCTCCGCGCGCTCGGTCCGCGTCACCGGCTGATCCTGAACGATACCCAGGCCTACGCGCACACGAGCCCCGTTTACGTGACGGTCGCCGGCCGTCCTGTTCACGTCGCCGACGACGTGCGCTTCTATCGGGAATGGGTTGAACGCCTCATCGCCCGCACGGAGACGCGTGGCCGTTTCGCCACTCCCGAGCGGAAAGCTGAAGTCCTCGCACTGTTTAGAAAAGGGCTGGATTGGTACCGCCGCGCCGAAGCGGGAAAACGCGAACGCTCTTACTGAGCCGCGCGAGCAAGCGGTCTTGACAGGTCAATTCGCTAAACTGTACACTGTATTCGCACAGTGAACAGATGGCTAAACCAAAGCCTGCGATACGAATCGATCTGAATTCGCCTGTCCCGAACTACCGGCAGATTGTGGATTCCCTTCGTACTCACCTGGTTGACGGCGCGCTTGCACCGGGGGATGTGCTTCCATCGGTCCGTCGTCTGGCGATGGAACTTGGCATCACATTCAATACCGTCGCCCAGGCCTACCGCCAGCTTGCCGAAGAAGGCTGGCTGGAGTTGAAACACGGACGGCGCGCCATAGTGATTGATCGCCATCTTCCTTCCAGCGCCAGCCGCGAAAAGGTCACCGGATTCCGGTTGCGTATCCGCCAGATGGTTGCGCAGATGCGCGCCGAAGGCTTATCTCCCCGGGACATTGCCAGAGAACTGCACCTCCTTGCCGAAAAGCTGGAAGCATGACGATGATACGACTTTATTTGTTGTTGCCCCTTGCCGCTACCCTCGCGACCCTGCATGTACTTCCCTTCCTGCCGCATCGCGATCGTCTCTTCGGCGTCGCCGTTCCACCAGAAGTTCGATACGGCAGCGAAGACCGGCAAGCTTTGCGGCGCTATGAACTTCACTTGCTGCCCTGGACCGCTACGGCCTTCTTTGTGTCATTATGGCTGCCGTTATCCTGGGCGGCCGTCTGGATGTCCGCCGCCTCCCTTCTGCCGTTAATTGCCGCCGGCCGGATCTTCTGGCGAACGCGCGGCGAGATTCAGCATCTCGCCTTACCCGCGTCTTCCACACGCCAGGCGCAGTTGACGGATACGGATAGCCACCTCCAGCGGCAGACGCTGCTGTTTCTTATCCCGATGGCCATCCTGGCCGGGACAGCGCTTTACCTTCATCTTCACTGGGATCAAATTCCGCCGCGCTTCCCTGTACATTGGGGAACGGATGGGACTCCTAACGGCTGGTCCACTCGGAGTTTCGCCGGTGTCTACGGGCCGCTGCTTATCGGTGCCATCATCGTTCTGTTTATTCTGGGCATCTCCGCGGTGATCTCATGGGGTTCTCGCCGAAGCACCCGGCCATCCGCCGCTCAACCGATTTTAGTTGTCGTCGCCTGCATTATCGCGGCAGGTTGTTCACTGGCCGGACTTTTGCCGCTTCACGTCACACCCGTATGGGGACTGGTGGTTTTTAACGCCGTTTCCTTCGGGCTCATCGCCGTGGCGATCTGGTTTTCCGTCCGGCGCCGCGGGGAAACCGCTCCAGAGTCTGGAGAAGTGACACCGGAGAACTGCTGGCATTGTTGGGGACAATTCTATCACAACCCCCAGGACCCCGCGCTGTTTGTTGAAAAGCGCATCGGCTTGGGATGGACCTTCAATTTCGGTAACCGTTTGTCATGGGTCGTTCTTGCCCTGATGAACCTGATTCCAGCCGGACTGATATTCCTCATATTACAGTTCACGAAAAGCTGAAGTACGATTGACATTGACATGATAATCCGGGTGATATTGCCGGTACTCCTGTGCTCCGCTTGCTTTGCGGCGAACATTCCCGCTGGCGCCGAGCTTCACGTTCGCCTCCAGAACAAGGTCGCCAGCAACACCTCCAAACCCGGTGATGCCGTTTCCTCCATTGTCATCGCTCCAGTCGTGGTAGATGGCGCCGTCGTGCTGCACTCCGGAGTCCGGCTGCACGGGGAGGTGAAATCCGCCAAGACTTCCAAAGGACCGGAAGATCGCGCCATGCTGGAGATCGTATTCAACCGGATGGAGGATTCGACGGGGCAGCGCGTGGAGATTCAATCCCGCGTTTCCGAGGTGGACAACGCGCGGGAGAGCGTGGACGAACAGGGGCGCATTAACGGCATTGTTGCCTCTCAGACCATTTCGGCGCGTATGGATCAGGGGATCGGCAAAGTCGCTCAAAGGAGCGGCGGCCTCGCGGATTTCCTGGGACTCGTCAAGGGAGCGGTACTGAAAGAAGCCGACGCGGAAATCGTCTATGAACCTGGCGTGGAAATGAATGTGAAGCTAACGGCACCGATCGAATGGAAGGATACCGGCGCGGACCCCAATCTCGTGCCGGTCGCCGACCCGGACGCGTTAAACCGCTTAGTGAACTCTCAACCCTATCAGACCAGGGCGGAAAAACCTCCCAAGCCGTCCGATATCACGAATCTGATGCTCATCGGAACGGAGGAGGAGATCCGGGAAGCATTCAAAGCAGCAGGATGGTTCACCGCGGCCGTTCTCAACAGTCTCTCCGCGTTGGAGACGTTTCGCGCCATTGCCGAATCTCGCGGCTACAGTGAAGCGCCGATGTCCATTCTGCTGCTGGACGACCAGAAGGCCGCCATGGATTTTCAGAAGCAGAACAACACTTTTGCCATGCGGCACCATCTTCGCGTGTGGAAGCGTCCCGACACGTTTCAGGGCAAGCCGGTATGGGTTGTGGCAGCGACGCACGACATCGGAATTGAGCTGTCGCCGGAGCAGCGCACCTTCATACACAAAATCGATTCGAATATCGACCGCGAGCGTGCAAAGGTGGTCAGCGATCTTCTCTTTACAGGAAAGGTCAGCTCGCTCGCGCTGGTCCAGCGACCGGATGTTCCGCGCGAGACGAAAAACGCAACCGGGGACACGGTGGTTACGGACGGCGCGATGGCGGTCCTGATCTTCTGAAGTTAACCGTCCACGCGCTGGAACATACTGATACCCGCCACTCCCGCCGCGCCCGCCTGGATGCACAGCGGCGTGTTCAACTCGTTCACTCCACCGAGAGCGAGTACCGGAAGAGAGCTCGCCTGGACGGCTTCGCGGAGCTTGTCAAGGCCCTGCGGCGCACCGTAGCCGGCTTTGGACGGCGTAAAAAAAACCGGACTGAAAACAACAAAATCGGCCCCTTCCGCACGCTGGATCTCTTCGCTGCTGTGACAGGACACGCCAATGAGAAACGGCTTTGGAGCAATCTGCCGCAGCCTCGCCGGAGGGATTGGATCGGACATCAGGTGCACGCCGTGAGCTCCGCAGGCAAGGGCGACATCCGTTCTCGAATTCACCAGGATCCTGGTGCCACTTGGATTCGGAAACGCAAGCGCCGCCCGCACCAGGTCGGCGAGTGCCCGTGCCGTAAGGTCTTTCTCGCGAATCTGGATCATGTCGATTCCAGAAGCTAAAGCGGAACCGATGTTGGCGAGCAGAGCCTCCACGCCACCCAATTGCTTGCGGTCCGTAATGTAATACCGGATCACTTCAGGCCGGCTCGTAATAGCGCTCGCCGGCGCAGGACTTGCATAGCGTTTTCCCGTTACGCACCACTTCGCGCTTGAAATTGATCCCTTCGCCGCATTCCTCACACACCACTCGCGGCGCTTTGTATCCCGGCATTTCTTCCGGGCCGAGCGTCACGCGCACCCACTGCTTGTCAAAGAGATCCTCATCGGGCATTTCGCGATAGGCGCGCATCTGCTGCTGGTTTTTATCCGCAATATCGGGATACAGTTGCTTTGCGCGTTCCTTCGACGATTCTTTGGCGACCACCCGCACCGCCTTCCCGGCCTGAAGATCGCAAAAGGTAGCCGCCACTTTTCCGAAGTCGCGGAATTTCAGGGCCCGCTTGCCCAGGCGGCACCCCGTTACGACTCCAATGGCATCGGTGGCGCACCGGTCGATTTCGACAAACGTGATCAGACGCTTGCGATCTTTGCCGGCCGGGTCCTCCAAACCAAGCAGGTTCACGCCATAGACGGCCATGCGCAACCCGAGAATCTGGCCGGCGCAAATATGGCCGTGGGCCAGTCTGGCAAGTTCAACGTATTCGTCAAAAGCTTTCATTCGTCTCCTGCCGGGGCGCGGTATGACGGTTCAAAGCACGCGTAGTCCTTCAACCGGAAACTCGATCACCCAATCTTTATTATGCTTGTGTCCTTCGAATTGGGATCGGGGAACCTCCGCCGCGAGATCGCCCGAGAACTCGAGCCGGACCGCCTGAGGCTTCTCCACGGCACGCAAGAGATTCGCACGCACCTGGTTCGGACCAGGCTTTCCGTCAGCGGGAGATACCGTAAGCTGCTCGGGGTGGATGCACAGCCAGACGCGATCGCCTTTAAACCTGCCGGGGAAGTAGGGTCCCGTAATCTCGAACTCCTCGTATCGCAGGCGGCTGGTGTTTCTACCCGGATCGAGTGCCCGGATTTCCACCGGGAGAAGATTGTAGATGCCGAACAGCCGCGCTACTTCGATGCCGGCGGGCTGCTCGACGACCTTCCGTGGAGGTCCGGTCTGGACTAACCGGCCATCGCGCAGCACCAGCATTTCCTCGCCGAGCGCAAAGCATTCCTCCAGGTCGTGCGTCACCACCAGTATTGGGATTCCGAACTCGGCGCGTATTTGCCTCAACACCGTGTATAGCTCGACTCGCAGCGGGGCATCCAGCCCTCGCGCGGGCTCATCGAGCAGCAACAGCTTCGGACTGCCGATCATCGCCCGCGCAATGGAGCAGCGCTGTTTTTGCCCGCCCGAGACCTCATGCGGTCTGCGTCCCGCAACCTCCACGATATGAAAGCGCTCCAGCATTTCGGTGACGCTTCGATGCCGTTCCAGCCTCGGAATATTTTTGGCGGCAAAATCGACGTTGCCCCGCAGCGACATGTGCGGAAATAGAGCATAGTTCTGAAACACGTATCCACAACGCCGCGCCCGCGGCGGGATGTTGACGCGCGCCGCGCCGTCAAACAGAATGGCATCGTCGAGCAGGATGCGGCCTTCATCAGGTTGTACGAATCCCGCTATACAGTCGAGAATGAGCGTCTTTCCCGCGCCACTCGGGCCGAAGAGCACCGTGATGCCCGCGCCTAATTCCAACTGGACATCGAGGGAGAACGCGCTCGACTCCGGTCCCGCCGCGAAATTTTTGCGAATACGGGCCCGGATCATACAGGCGTGTAGGTGGAGCCGAAGCGCTTCGCTCCGAGCCGGTTTGCTATGGAAAGCACAAGGAGTGCAACCGCCGAGATCACAAGCACCAGGGTCCGCGCCAGCATCCCATTGCCGGATTCCACGGCATCGTAGATGGCAACCGCAACGGTCTGCGTACGCCCGGGAATGTTGCCCGCGATCATAATGGTGATTCCGAAATCGCCGAGCGCCCGTGCGAACGCCAGCACCACCGCGGCCAGAATCGAGCGCCAGGCGAGCGGCAGGCTCACCCGCCAGAACACGCGCCATTCCGTCGCGCCCAGGTTGCGCGCCGCCTTCTCGTAGCTGCGGTCGACGCTTTCGAGCGCCGCGCGCGACGATTTAATCAGCAATGGTCCGGCATGAAACAGCGCCGCCACCACCGCTGCCTTCCACGTGAAGACCAATGGGGAACCGAAGATGCCTTCGAACAACTTGCCAAAAGGACTTTGCCTTCCCAGAACCACGAGCAGGTAATAGCCGAGCACGGTGGGCGGCAGCACCAACGGCAGCGTCACCGCCGCGTCGATCACTTCCTTCCAGCGGAATTGGCGGTTTGCGAGCACGTAAGCCAGGGCAAGCCCGCCGAAGAACGCAATGACAGTCGAAAGCGCCGCGACACGAAGGCTCAACCACAGCGGAAACCAGTCTATCTGCATCCGGAAATTCGATTATAACGATGAGCAGCGAAGTCGCCCACCCGAAGAAGAATAGCACCGGGTGTAACATAGGTCGAGTCATGCCAAACGGCCTCAACCGGCGCCGGTTCGTCAACGCCGCTGCGTGCGCATCGATCGTCCCACGCCTTTTTTCCGCTTCCCGAAAACGCCCGAACATCCTGTTCGCCATTGCCGACGACCAGTCGTGGTTGCACGCCGGCGCTTACGGCGACCCGGTCGTGAAGACACCGGCTTTCGACCGCATCGCGGAGCGGGGCGTGTTGTTCACGAATGCGTTCAGCGGCTCTCCGGGCTGCGCTCCGTCGCG
Organism: Bryobacteraceae bacterium; assembly: GCA_035714225.1. Taxonomy (GTDB): domain Bacteria; phylum Acidobacteriota; class Terriglobia; order Bryobacterales; family Bryobacteraceae; genus CAADGY01. The sequence goes on from DASTMK010000614.1 coordinate 16,830, forward strand.
CGCCGCCATCCTGACGGGCCGCAGCCCCTGGCAACTGGAAGAAGCGGGCACGCATGCCAGCCTGTTCCCCAAAAAGTTTCAGGTTTATCCCGATATCCTGGCGGCCGCCGGATACCACACCGGGTTCACCGGCAAAGGAGCCGGCCCCTGCAACTGGAAGGATGCGGGGTGGCCGCACAACCCCGCCGGGCCGGAGTACAATCGCCGGAAAGCGGTTCAAACTTCGAATGCGATCAGTGCCATCGACTATGCCGCCAACTTCGAAGAGTTTCTCCAGAAGAAACCGGCGGAAAGCCCCTTCTGCTTTTGGTACGGCGCGCAGGAGCCGCACCGCCCCTACCGGACTGGGTCCGGTTTGGAATCCGGCAAACGGCTCCAGGATGTTGTAGTGCCGCCCTTCCTGCCCGACGTGAGCGAAGTCCGCGGCGACATGCTCGATTACTATCTCGAAATCGAACACTTCGACCGGCAACTCGGAAAAATACTCGGCATTCTCGAGAAATCCGGCGAGTTGGAGAATACGTTTCTGGTCGCCACCGCCGATAACGGCATGTCGTTTCCGCGGGCGAAGGCCACGATGTATGAGTACGGCATACACCTGCCGCTGGCGGTTTCGTGGCCCGCGCGTTTTGCAGGCGGCCGTAAAATTGATGACCTTATCAGCTTCATGGATTTCGCGCCGACATTCCTCGAAGCCGCCGGCGTCGGGCCAAACGCGGTAATGACGGGCCGCAGCATCCTGAACGTACTCGATTCGAAGCAATCGGGCCGGGTGGATGCCTCGAGAGACCGTATTTTTTCGGGCCGGGAACGCCACTCGCATTCGCGGTTCGATAATCTCGGTTATCCGGCGCGCGCCATTCGCACACACGAATATCTGTACATCCGCAACTTCAAGCCGGACCGCTGGCCTGCCGGCGATCCGGAAGGCTACTTCGACATTGATGCCTGTCCGTCAAAAGACTACCTTCTGAAGCACCGCGAATCGGAAGGGGTGAAGCGGCTGTTCGAACTGACGTGCGGC
>DASTMK010000615.1:0-28077 GCA_035714225.1 Bryobacteraceae bacterium
CGATGGGACCCGGAAAAAGAACATTTTCTTTCCGACGCCGAAGCCAATCTGCTGGCCGACCGCCCCCGCCGTAAAGGTTTCGAATTACCGAAGCTGTAGTGCTGCTTATCGAGCTCCGGAGCGCAGATGCGGAGATGTAGTATGCTGTCTCCACCCACATGAGATTCCTGGCATTACTTGTTTTGCCCGCGTTGCTGGGCGCGCAGGTTCCTTCGAAGGAAGACGTGCTGCGCGCGATGCGCAAAGCAGCTGATTTCTACCGGCACAAGGTGTCTACCCATGGCGGGTATCATTTTTACTACACTGCTGATCTGAGTTACGGCAGGTCCGAATCCGCCGAAGGACCCACGCAGGTGGAAGTACAGCGCGAAGCAACCCCAATCGTGGCGCTGGCGTACCTGGATGCCTATGAGGTGACGGGCGACCGCACTTATCTCGACTACGCGCGCGACGCGGCACACGCTCTGGTGAAAGGCCAGCTTTGCAGCGGCGGCTGGGATTACCTGATCGAATTCGATCCGGAAAAGCGCAAACGCTATCAGTACCGGGAAGACGGCGATTGCGGCGGAGCGGGACGCAACGTCACTACTCTCGATGACAACGTCACGCAGGCGGCCATCCGGGTTTTGATGCGCGTAGACAAGGCACTCGATTTTTCCGACGCCGCCATTCACGAATCGGCCCGGCTTGCGCTCGACCGTCTCATAGCGGCGCAATACCCAGTGGGAGCGTGGCCGCAGCGGTTCAGTGCGCCGCCCGATTTTTCCAGGTTTCCGGTGAAACGCGCCAGCTATCCGGAGACGTGGTCGAGAAAATGGCCCGGACCGGAATTTCAGCAGCATTACACGTTCAACGACAACTCCATCGCCGACGCGATCGACACCATGCTGGAGGCGGCGCGAATCTACAACGAGCCGCGCTACCGCGCGTCGGCGGAAAAGGGCGGCCAGTTCATTCTGCTGGCGCAAATGCCCGATCCTCAACCGGCGTGGGCGCAGCAATACGATGCGGACATGCACCCCGCGTGGGCGCGTGTCTTCGAGCCCCCTTCCGTCACCGGCGGAGAATCGCAGGGGATTCTGCGCGTACTGATGACGCTCTACCGCGAAACGGGCGATCGGAAATACCTGGAGCCCATACCGCGGGCGCTTGAATATCTGAAGCGCTCGTTCGTTCCGCGAGCGGATGCGGAAGCCTTCCGGCGTCTTCCATCCGGTCCGGTGCTCGCCAGGTTCTATGAGCTCAAAACGAACCGGCCGTTGTATATCACCAAGGGAACACGCCTGAATGTCGCCGGTATGGGCAGCCGCCTCGTGGATGGATACGAAATCAGCTACACTCCCGAATCGGTGATCACGCATTACGGCGTTCTGGTAAGCGGAAACCAACTTAACGTCATCGAAGAAGACTACCGGAAACTGGGGGCAGCGGCTCCGAAGGGTGTCCGCAGGCCGGACCTGTTGCGCGGACTGTCGCCCTGGAGCGAACGCCCGTTTCGGATGACCGAAGCCCCGCCGCCTCCGAACGAAGTGAAAGAACTGATCGCTTCCATGGATGGGCGCGGCGCCTGGACAAAGATGGGGACCATCGGCCGTGCCGACCGGCTTGTCTTCGCCTTCGCCGCCAAAGACCTGGTTCTCCGCATCGGACGCGGGCGCTCGGATGGATCCGCAGGCGATGGTTTGAATTCCCAGGCCGACATCATTCCGATTCAGGAAAACATGACGGTGGAACTTTTCGCCGGACCGCAGCCTCCGCCCGTCAGCATCATCAGTTCGGCGGATTTCGCCGGCAACCTGGCGCGGCTCGGCCGCTATCTCACCGCGTCGCGACAAACCCGCGCGGGGCGTTAAGGAATAACATAAGAGGTCATGCGGCGGCGGGATTTCTTCAAGTCAGCGGCGGTATTGGCCGCACCTCGCGCGGAACAATTCCAATTGGCTACGTTCCAATCGGACATTACCCCTTCGATCGGCGGGCCTTTATTTAATAATGTGACGGCGCGGAAGATTGTCGATCCGCTGCAGGCGCACGGCGTAGTCCTGCTTGGCGGCGGCCGGCCCATTGTCGTCGCGGTGCTCGACTGGTGCGAAATCCGCAATGACGCTTACAACCTGTGGCGCGACGTGATGGCGGAAGCCGCACGCACATCGCGCGAACGCGTGCTGTTGACTTGCGTCCACCAGCATGACGCGCCCTACGTGGATACGGAAGCGCAACGGCTGTTCGAAGCCGCCAAAGCACCGGGAAGAATCTGCGATCCGGGCTTCAACGAACATTGCGCGCGCAAAGTTGGCGCCGCGCTTCAGGCAAGCCTCAACTCCGCGCGCCGCATCACGCATATTGGTACGGGACAAGCCAAGGTGGAACGTGTTGCTTCCAACCGCCGCTACGTCAGGCCGGATGGCGGGGTGAGTTTCGGGCGTACGAGCGCGACAAAGGACCCAGCCCTGCGCGCATTGCCCGAAGGCACCATCGACCCTTGGCTCAAGACCATCAGCTTTTGGGAGGAGGACCGGCCGGTTGCAGCGCTCAGTTGCTATTCCACGCATCCGATGAGCTATTACGGGCAAGGCGACGTCTCCGCGGATTTCGTCGGAATGGCCCGCGCGCGCCGGCAGAAGGACACGCCCGGCACCGCGCAGATCTATCTCACCGGGTGCAGCGGCGACACCATCGCGGGTAAATATAACGATGGCAGCCCGGCGAATCGTCCCGTCCTGGCCGCCCGGATGTATCAGGGCATGGTGGGCGCCTGGAAAGCGACCAAACGCCGGCCGCTCAAAAACGTGCGATTCCGGTCCGTTCCCATGCACCTGGCGCCGCGAGCAACCCCGGGCTTCTCGCCCGCGGAGATGCGCAAAACCCTTGCCGATGAATCCAAGCCATATCTGGCGCGGGCCGAAGCGGCGTTGGGACTCAGTTGGAGAAAGCGTGTGGATGCGGGCGAGGCGGTCGATGTACCTGCTGTCGATTTCGGCGGAGCCCACCTCGTGCTGCTGCCGGCCGAGGCGTTCGTGCAATATCAGTTGTGGGCGCAGGAGCTGAGACCGGATTCGTTTGTCATGACGGCAGGGTTCAGCGAATCGGCCCCCGGCTACATCCCTACGGCGCAGGCCGCGGCCGAAGGGTATGACGATCACTATAGCTGGGTCGCATTCCCCGAGTGTGAAAACACCATGCGGAACGCCTTGCGCGATGCCCTGCGGAGGTATGACTAGTTGAACCGGCGGCGATTCGTCACAACACTCGGCGGCATTCCAGCCGCGGCCGGTGCTTTCGAAGAACGCCGGCCCAACATCCTGCTCATCTTCTCCGACGACCACGCCTACCAGGCCATCTCCGCCTACGATGGCCGCCTGAACCATACGCCTAATATCGACCGCCTGGCGCGCGAGGGCGTTCGATTCGACAACGCGCTGGTGACCAACTCCATCTGCGCGCCTTCACGAGCAGTGGTGCTGACGGGCAAGTACTCGCACCTGAATGGTGTTCTCGATAACCGTCAGACCTTCGACGGTGCTCAACAGACCTTTCCCAAAATCCTGCGGCAAGCCGGTTATCAGACCGCACTCTTTGGGAAGTGGCACTTGAAATCGAACCCGACGGGATTCGATGTGTGGGAAGTATTGCCCGGCCAGGGCAGCTACTATAATCCGGATTTCCTTACGCCTGACGGCAGGAAGCGCCGCGAAGGCTATGTCACCGAGTTAATCACCGGCCTTACGCTGGACTGGCTGGAAAACGGGCGCGACAAGACCAAGCCTTTTATGCTGATGTGCCAGCACAAGGCACCGCACCGGAACTGGATGCCCGCGCCGTCGAAGCTGTACCTGTACGATGGCGTCACCTTTCCGGAGCCTCCGAATCTCTTTGATAACTACGAGCACCGCGCCACACCCGCGCGCAAACAAGCCATGGAGATCGACCGCCACATGACGCTGATGGCCGATCTCAAAATTCTGCCCGCCGGCGGCACCCCGCCGCAGGACGCCGACTACCGGCGCTACCTGGGCGAGTACGGGCGCATGAACGAGGCGCAGAAGCGAATGTGGGACGCCGCTTACCGCCCTCGCAACGAAGCCTTCGCCCGTGCCAATCCGCAAGGCAGGGACCTGGTCCGCTACAAATACCAGCGCTACCTGCAAGATTACTTGCGCTGCATCGCGTCCGTGGACGACAGCGTCGGAAGAATTCTGAATTGGCTGGACGCCACGGGCGAGGCTGAGAACACGCTGGTGGTCTACGCTTCAGACCAGGGTTTCTATCTGGGGGAACATGGCTGGTTCGATAAGCGCTGGATCTACGAAGAGTCCATTCGCACGCCCATGCTGGCCCGATTCCCCGGCAAGGCACGCGCTGGATATGTATGCGAAAGCATGGTGGCGAATCTCGATCTGCCCGAAACGTTCCTGGATGCCGCCGGACTCCGCGTGCCGGCGGATATGCAGGGCCACAGCTTCCTGCGGCTCCTGCGCGGTGAAACCCCCTCCGGCTGGCGCCAGTCGTTCTACTATCACTACTACGAACGGGGTGAGCACGACGTCGCTCCACATTACGGAGTTCGCACGGATCGCTATACGCTCGCGCACTATTACGATACCGGGGAGTGGGAGCTCTTCGACCGCATGAAAGACCCCCACCAGATGCGCAGCGTTTACGCGGAGGCATCGTACGCGGACGTCGTGAAAAAACTCAAGGCGGAACTGACGAGGCTTCAGCGCGAGCTTCGCGTGCCCGATAGCAAGCCGATTTGACGCTTCCGAAGGCAATCCGTTAATCTCTAGTTGGATTGAGGTGATTGCCGATTGCCGATGAATATTTCCGTAAAAGGCGAATATGCACTGCTCGCGCTATTTGACCTTGCCAGCCAGCGGCCCGGTGAACCCGTGAAGATCGCGGATATCGCACGGCGCCAGAAGATTCCCCAGAAGTTTCTCGAGTTGATTTTGGCTACCCTCAAGCAAGGCGGGTTTGTGGAATCGCGCCGCGGCGCGGAGGGCGGCTATCTGCTGGCGCGTCCGGCGGATTCGATCACCATCGGCGAGCTTTTGCGATTCATCGAGGCCCCGCGTTCAAACCGTTCGAAAGGAAAACGCAAATCGGATTCGCCATTCGCCAGTATGTGGCGCCAGGTGGATGAGGCGATTTCGAGTGTGGTGGACCAGACGACCTTTGGCGAACTGACTCGCGCCTGGAAAGAAAACCAAATGAACTATGTACCGAATTGGGAGATCTGAAAGTGCAGCCGACAACAGGTAAGTCCTTTTTTGAAGATAATTCGTTCAGCATCGGGCGGACGCCGCTGGTAAAGCTCAATCGCATCACGGACGGTGCGCCGGTTACGATGCTCGCCAAGATCGAAGGCCGGAATCCAGCCTACTCGGTAAAATGCCGGATCGGCGCGGCGATGATTTGGGACGCGGAGAAGCGCGGCATTCTAACGCCCGGCAAGGAACTGATTGAGCCGACGAGCGGTAACACCGGAATTGCACTGGCGTTCGTCGCGGCCGCGCGAGGTTATCCCATCACGCTCACCATGCCGGAGACGATGTCGATCGAACGGCGCAAAGTCTTAAAAGCCTTCGGCGCGAACCTGGTTCTGACGGAAGGCTCGACGGGCATGAAGGGCGCGATTGCGAAGGCCGAAGAATTTGTGGTTTCCAATCCGAACCGCTACGTCCTCCTGCAGCAGTTCAAGAATCCGGCGAATCCCGATATCCATTTCCAGACGACCGGTCCCGAGATCTGGGAGGATACCGGCGGGCAAATCGACGTGCTGGTGTCCGGCGTCGGCACCGGTGGCACCATCACCGGTGTTTCCCGGTATATCAAGCACAAGTTGGGCAAGCCACTTGTGTCAGTGGCCGTTGAACCGTCCAACAGCCCGGTGATTACACAGGCAAAGAAAGGCGAGCCGCTTAAGCCGGGACCCCACAAAATCCAGGGACTCGGAGCCGGATTCATACCGGATACGCTCGATCTGTCCGTCGTGGATCTTGTCGAGCAGGTGACAAACGAGGAGTCGATCGAAATGGCACGACGGCTCGCGCGCGAGGAAGGCATCCTTTCCGGAATCTCCTGCGGAGCGGCCGTAGTCGCGGCCGTTCGCCTGGCACGGCAGCCCGAGTTTCACAACAAAACCATGGTCGTGATTCTGCCGGACTCCGGAGAGAGATACCTGTCGTCTGTGCTGTTCGATGGATTGGTAGATTGAATGCAGTAAAGCGGGCGCAAGTTTGGGTGAAAGGGGTGAGTGCGCCCGCTGTCGTAACGGGGATTTGATATATAAAGCGTAAACGGGCGTTGTAAAGTTACACAAAAAAACCAAAAATATTTCTCTTGACCGAGCGGCGGAAGGTGGCGTACACTGGTGGCGAACAAAAGGCGAATGGAGGACGCCGTGTATGCCGCAGTCCCCAAATATCTATATCGGACCCGCCGGTTGGTCGTATCCCCACTGGAATGGAGCCGTCTATCCTGAGGCGCGCCCCAGGGGATTTCATGCGCTCCATTTTCTGTCCGAATTCACGGACTTAGTGGAAATCAATACTTCGTTCTACCAGCCGCTGCGGCCTGAAATCACCAGCGTCTGGTTAAAGAAAGTTGACCACAATCCCAAGTTTCTGTTTACCGCCATGCTGAATCGGCGGTTCACGCATGAACGAAGCCTTGAACCTGCGGAGGTGGTGGCGAACAAGCGAGGACTGTGGCCTCTGCTCAAAGAAGGAAAACTCGGATGCCTGCTGATGCAGTTCCCCTGGGCATTCCGTTTTACGGAGGAGAATCGCGCCTTCTTGATCAAATTGCGCCGGACCTTCCATGAATTCCCGCTCGCGGCTGAGATGAGACACAGCAGTTGGATGGCCGATGAAGCGCTGGGTGTGTTCGTGGACTATCGCATCGGATTCTGCAACATCGACATTCCACAGCATGTCAAGACCATGCCGCCAACGGCGTTCCTGACCTCCGGAATCGCGTACGTACGTCTGCACGGGCGAAACGCCGGGTTGGGCATTCAGAACTTCGACGCTGCACCACAAAACAGTCAGGATTGCGACTATCTGTATTCGGCGGAAGAACTGTCCGAATGGAAACCGCGCATCGAGCGGATCGCCCGGCTGGCGGAACGGACGTTCGTGGTAACGAACAACCACGGCGGCGGCAGAGCGATAGTAAACGCGCTGATGCTCGAGGAACTGTTCGGAAAAACTCCGGCAGCCGCACCGGCGGGCTTGCGCCGCCTCTATACCTCACAGTTGAAGGCACTCCCGCTGGAAACTCCGCTACAGAACACACTATTCGAGGCCGCCTGAGAAGACGGGCGGATATACTCTCCGATAGGAGCAACAGTGTATCCGGACGAAGATGGAGATTTGAGAAAGCGGGCGGCGCCGCTCGATATGAGCCCGGAGGAATTCCGGCGTCTGGGTTACACCTTTATCGATAAAGTAGCAGACCTGCTGGCGGAGATCCGAAGCCGCCCTGTAACACCGGGCGAAAGCCCCACCAGCGTGCGGAATGCCCTTGGCAACGCGCCGTTGCCGCAGGAGGGGTTTGCCGCGGAGGATGCGTTGGCAAGGGCCTGGGAATTGCTCTCCACCCACTCGCTGCTAAATGGCCATCCGCGCTTTTCGGGGTATGTAACGTCTCCGGCGGCGCCTGTGGGTATGCTGGGCGACCTCATGGCCGCGGCGGTTAATCCGAACGCCGGCGCCTGGATTCTTTCGCCGATGGCGACCGAAATAGAATCGCAAACAGTACGCTGGATCGCCGAATTTCTGGGATATCCGGCGGATTGTGGCGGGCTCCTGGTAAGCGGCGGCAATATGGCCAATTTCATTGGATTCCTGGCAGCCCGCCGCGCCAAATCGGCTCGGGATCTTCGGGCCGAAGGCGTCGAACCCGGAAAACTCGCGGCCTACGTCTCCACGGAGACCCATACGTGGATTCACAAAGCCGCCGACCTGTTCGGGCTGGGAACTAACAGCATTCGATGGATTCCGATCGATGACGAGTTCCGGATGCGGACCGGCGATCTCGTTGACAGCATCGAGAACGACAGGGCTGCCGGATTCACACCGTTTTTTCTCTCCGGCTCGGCAGGCACCGTCAGTACAGGCGCGGTGGACCCACTCGAAGAGTTGGCGGAGATCGCGCGGCGGTACGATCTGTGGTTCCACGTCGATGGAGCATACGGTGCGCCCGCGGCGGCGCTGCCTGGCGCCAGTGCGCATTTGAAAGCATTGAGCCAGGCGGATTCTCTGGCGGTGGACCCGCACAAGTGGCTGTATGCGCCTCTGGAAGCCGGGTGCGCTCTCGTACGCGACCGCCGGCGCCTGTTCGATACCTTCGATTATTCGCCCCCATACTATCGCTTCGATGCCAATGAGGGCGAAAAGCCTCTCAACTACTATTCATATGGTCCGCAGAACTCACGCGGATTCCGCGCGCTGAAAGTCTGGCTGGGCCTGATGACGGCCGGGCGTGAAGGGTTGATCCAGATGATCGGTGACGATATGGAACTGGCCCGCACGTTATTCCGGGAAATCCGGAATCACCCGGAATTGGAAGCCTTCACACAAAGTCTCAGCATCACTACCTTCCGCTATGTTCCCTTGGGTATGAACCGGGACGATCCCGACAATACCGAATACTTGAACCGCCTGAATCAGGTGTTGTTGGATCGCCTGCAGGCCGGCGGAGAGGCGTTTCTGTCCAACGCGGTCATCAAGGGGCGGTTTGCGTTGCGGTCCTGCATAGTGAACTTCCGAACCACCCTGTTCGACGTAGAACAGATCCCCCAAATTGTCGTGGCGTTGGGCAGGCAGGCCGATGCGGAGTTGCGGGGCCGGTTATAGCCGCCACTCCTTCAGTCTTCGCGGAACCAATCGACGGGAATGCTCTTAAACTTCAGCGAGAGCAGGCCGTCTTTTGCGTAGTAATACGTCAGCAGTGCGCGCTCCTGGTGAAACGTCACGCTCGTGTAGGCATAGGTGGCGGCCGGGTCGCCTTCGATCGTTTTCGGCCGCGACCAGGTGCGGCCCTCATCTCGCGAGATCGCAGCCACCAGGGGCGTTCGGGGTCCGGAGTGGCCCGTCCCGAGTTTTACCGTAGGGTTATAGATCAGCAGCAACTCGCCCGTTTTGGGCAGGCGGACCAATGTGCTGGGCGCTTCCGGCGCCGCCATTGTCCACGGTTCCGGCGAGGTCCACGTATCGCCTCCGTCGCTCGACAAGGCGTGCCAGATCATGCCCATTTGCGTACGAATGATCTGCAACAGCCGTCCGTCCTCCAATTCGAGGAGCCCGGGTTCCATGGCGCCGCGCTGCGGGCATTCCAAAACCGTGCGCCCGCGTTTCCACGTCCGCCCATCGTCGTCCGAGTAGTAGGAGACCGTGCGGAACCGTTCCGTTTTTGTCCACACTTTTTCTGTGAAGTAGACAGGGCAGACAATACGTCCGGACGCCAACTGCACCGCCCGGTCGTTGTTCATTCCGTAGTAGCCGGGTTCGCGAACGACACGGACCGGTTCGCTCCACGTCTTTCCGTCATCGGACGATCGCCGGACCATCATATACAGGTCTTCGGGCGAATTCTTGACGGCGAAAAAGAGCAGGATATCTCCCGATCGCAAGCGCAGAAAGCTGGCCGACATCACGTTCTGCTTGCCGATATTCGGCTGAAGGGTGAATCTTTGAGACCACGTCTTTCCCCCGTCGGACGACGTGGCGGCGGAGATACGTCCGGCGGAATCATCGCGGCTGCCGCCATAGAAGTCGGACCACGCCGCCAGGAACGTACCATCCTTCCGCACGACAATATCGCCCTCCGTATTTCGACGATTCTCCTTTGCCGCCGGGGCAAGCATGGAATCGATGATTGCCTGTCCGGAATAGCCCGCGCCGGAGCCGGAGAAAACCAGAAGGACAAGGACCGATTTCCATCGCCCGATTCCGCGTTGGATCATACTAGAGGCGTACCAGCGCGGGGGCGGGCCTGTCAAACCGCCGGGCGGCCCTTGACTGCTGCCGGTCGATCTGTCCCGCCCGGAGCGCAATGCGCGAGTTCGAGGACGGTCACAACAGAAAGCGCGATCTCCTCATCGCCACTCTGGAGCGCGACGGATTCGAGTAGTTGCCGGGCAGTCTTTCCCTCACGTTCGGCGGCAACAGCCGCGGTCGAGTCGAGAATCAGTCCCAAGCCGGTGGCTCCAGCGACTCCCGATGAGCGGCTATGGCCGCTTCGACGTCCTCAGCAAAGCCGGCATCGATAGTAGCCGTGGAGTCGGCGGGCATCAGAGCGATGCACTCAGAGATCCTGCGGCGCACGGGTTCAACTGGCCTGATTATGGCCACCGGCTGCGCGTCACGCTCGATGATGACCTCGGATCCAGTCTCGACCCGCTTGAGGATGGACCGCACATCCTTTGCGAGTTCACCTTCACTGATACGCAGCGGCTCCATACATCGGATCATAGCGTTTCCTCGTCCTCCTTGCCTCGTCGGATTCGGCGGCCTGACAGAGAATCGGGTCAAACTGCCCGCCCGCCGCGACCCGCTTGATGGAGCGGGCTGAGGCATGTTCCAATAAAAGTTATACCTTCCTGGAGGACCAGCGGATTGGACACAGCTACGCTCGCCCTGGAAGACGGCATGGTCTTCGAGGGCAGGAGCTTTGGTGCGCCCGTAGAAAAGCGCGGTGAAGTCGTTTTTAACACTGCCATCACGGGATATCAGGAGATCTTCACCGATCCTTCTTATGCGGGTCAGATCGTGGTTCTTACGAACCCGCAAATTGGCAATTACGGCGCCAACGACGAGGATAGCGAGGCATCGCGGGCTTTCCTCGAAGGGCTCGCGGTTCGGGAATTCTCACCTTTAGCCAGCAACTGGCGATCCGAGGAAGAAGCAAACTATTTCCTCAAGAAGTATGAGATTCCAATCATCACCGGAATCGATACCCGCAAGCTGGTGCGGCATCTGCGGACTCGCGGCGTGATGCGCGGTGTGCTATCCGCGGCCGGCGGCAATGCAGCGGAGTTGGTGGAAAAGGCCCGGAGTACGCCATCGATGACCGGACTCGACCTGGCTACCCGGGTGTCGACGCAGAAATCTTACGAGTGGGACAAAGGGATTAAACCCTGCTCGCCTTCGGATCTGGTCCGGCAGGCGCCGGATGCCCGTTTTCATGTGGCAGCGTACGACTTCGGCATCAAGTGGAATATCTTGAGATGCCTTCACCAGACAGGTTGCCGGGTGACGGTAGTGCCCGCGGGCACCGCGGCGGAGGACGTCCTGGCTCTCAACCCGGACGGCGTGTTTCTTTCCAACGGGCCGGGCGATCCGGAAGCGCTGGCGTTTCAGTCGGCGCAGGTGCAGAAGGTCATCGGGAAGAAACCCATCTTCGGTATTTGCCTGGGACAGCAGGTGCTGGCACGGGCGCTCGGGGGCAAAACGTACAAGCTGAAGTTCGGACACCGCGGAGCGAATCATCCCGTGCTGAACAAGCTGACGAATCGCGTAGAGATCACATCCCACAACCATGGTTTCGCGGTGGACCCGGATTCCTTGAATGCCAATGAGGTGGAACTGACACACATCAACCTGAACGATCAGACCCTCGAGGGGTTCCGCCACCGGAACGAACCCGTCTTCTGCGTGCAGTACCACCCCGAAGCGGCGCCAGGACCACGCGATTCGCTATATCTGTTCGATGATTTCGTGAAACTCATGAGCGAGTTCCGGAAAGCTAAATAACGAACATGCCCAGACGTGACGATCTCCACCGGATTCTGATTATCGGCTCGGGTCCCATCATTATCGGCCAGGCCTGCGAGTTCGATTATTCCGGAACACAGGCTTGCCGCGCACTCAAGGCGGATGGATACGAAGTGGTCCTGGTGAATTCCAACCCGGCCACCATTATGACGGACCCCGACCTTGCGAACAGAACTTACGTGGAGCCGTTGACAACGGAGTTTGTGGAAGAAGTGATCCGCCGCGAAAAACCCGATGCGATTCTGTCCACGGTCGGTGGGCAGACGGGGTTGAACCTGTCGGTGGCGCTGGCCGAAGCGGGCATCCTGGACAAATACGGCGTCGAGTTGATCGGCGCGAAGATCGACTCCATCAAGAAGGCCGAAGACCGGCTGTTATTCAAAGATGCGATGCGCAAGATCGGACTCGAGACGCCGCAATCGCAACTGGTCAACAAGCTCGCCGACGGTTTCGACTTTGCCGAACGCACCGGTTTTCCGCTGATTCTGCGGCCCAGCTTCACGCTCGGCGGCAGCGGCGGCGGCATCGCTTATAACGGCGAAGAGTTCGAGGAGATCCTGTCGCGGGGTCTCGATCTGTCCCCCGTGCACGAAGTTCTGATCGAGGAAAGCGTCCTCGGCTGGAAGGAGTTCGAACTGGAGGTGATGCGCGACCTCGCGGACAACGTCATCATCATCTGCTCGATCGAAAACTTCGACGCGATGGGAGTTCACACTGGCGATTCCATCACGGTCGCTCCCGCGCAGACGCTGACGGACCGCGAGTATCAGATGATGAGAGACGCCTCCATCGCATGCCTGCGCGAGATCGGTGTGGATACCGGCGGCTCGAACGTGCAGTTCGCCATCGATCCGAAAACGGGCCGCATGGTGATCGTGGAGATGAACCCCCGCGTTTCGCGAAGCTCCGCGCTGGCTTCGAAAGCAACCGGGTTCCCCATTGCGAAGATCGCGGCGAAACTGGCTGTAGGATACCGGTTGGACGAGATACGCAACGATATTACGTTGAAAACGCCGGCGTGTTTCGAACCGACGCTCGACTACGTGGTGGTGAAAATCCCGCGCTGGCAATTCGAAAAGTTCCCCAACACGGAACCGGTGCTGGGAACACAGATGAAGTCTGTCGGAGAAGTGATGGCCATTGGCCGGACCTTCAAACAGGCGCTCGGGAAAGGCATCCGCAGCCTGGAGACGGGCAAACCGACGGCGTCGGTTGAATACGATCCGGCGCTGATTCCACCCCGGCTGATCACACCCAATCCGGACCGGCTGAACTATATTATGTTCGCCTTCGAGCGTGGACACACGGTCGAGCAGGTGCACGAGATGACGGCGATCGATCCCTGGTTCCTGCGCCAGGTGAAAGAGGTCGTCGAGCTCCGCGAGGAACTGGCGCAGGAAACATTGGAGACCGTTTCACGCGATGCGCTGTTGAAAGCCAAGCGTGATGGCCTCTCTGACGCGACACTGGGGCGAGCCTGGAACGCCGATCGCATGGCCGTTCGCGAGCGCCGCAAGGAACTCGGCATACGAGCGGTGTTCAATCGCGTGGACACGTGCGCCGCCGAGTTCGAAAGCTTCACTCCGTACCTGTACTCGAGCTACGAATCGGAATGCGAGGCGGACCCGTCCGATCGCAAAAAGATCATGATTCTCGGATCGGGCCCGAACCGGATTGGCCAGGGTTTGGAATTCGATTACTGCTGCTGCCACGCTTCTTTCGCGCTGCAGGAGTTCGGAATCGAGTCGATCATGGTCAACTGCAATCCGGAGACGGTATCGACGGACTACGACACCAGCGACCGGCTGTACTTCGAACCCCTGACGCTCGAAGAGGTCCTGAACGTCTATGACACCGAAAAGCCGGATGGCATCATTGTGCAGTTCGGCGGGCAGACGCCGCTGAACCTTGCGCTGCCTTTAAAAGCGGCAGGACTCCCGATCATCGGCACACAGCCTGAAAACATCGACCTGGCCGAAGATCGCAAGTTGTTCGGAAAGCTGCTGGAGGAACTGGCGATTCCGTCACCTGAAAACGGCACGGCGACGACTGTCGAAGAGGCATGCGAAATCGCGCGGCGAATCGGCTTCCCGGTGCTGGTGCGTCCCAGCTACGTCTTAGGAGGGCGCGCCATGGTGGTCACCTACGATGAGGATACCGTCCGCCGCTACATGCGGGAAGCGGTAGTGTTTTCCCATGAGCGACCGGTTCTGATCGACCGGTTCCTGGAAGACGCAACCGAAGTGGACGTGGATGCCATTTCCGATTCAGAAGATGTCCTGATTGCGGGTATCATGGAACACATCGAGGAAGCAGGCGTGCACTCGGGCGACAGCTCTTGCGTGCTTCCCGCCACCTCCATCGGCAGGGCTCAGCTAGACACCATCATCGATTACACAACACGGCTTGCCAAGGCGCTGAATGTCATTGGTTTGATGAACGTGCAGTATGCGATCAAGAACGGGACCGTGTACGTTCTGGAAGTAAATCCCCGCGCCTCGCGTACGGTGCCGTACGTGAGCAAAGCCACCGGTGTGCCGCTGCCGAAGGTTGCCGTTGGCCTGATGTTAGGCAAGAAGCTGCGTGATCTGACGGCGCTCACCGGAGGCGTGACTTCGGGCCTTCTGCAGGTGAGTCAGTACTTCGTGAAATCGCCGGTGTTCCCGTTCAACAAATTTCCGGGGGCCGATCCTGTGCTCGGACCGGAGATGCGGTCCACCGGCGAGGTCATGGGAGTAGGCGAAAACTTCGGCGAGGCTTTCGCGAAGGCGCAGTTGAGCGCCGGTACTCCCCTGCCGGATCAAGGCGCTGTTTTTATCAGCGTGAACGACCGCCACAAGACGGAAGCTGCCCGAATCGCCAAGCAATTCCGCGAAGCGGGCCTACGTGTGGTGGCGACCCGTGGCACGGCCGCGGCGCTGCGTGCCCAGGGCGTAGACTGCAAAACGATTTTGAAGGTGAACGAAGGCCGTCCGAATGCCGTCGACCTGATGAAGGCAGGCTCCATTCAGTTGGTGATCTACACAGCGACGGGCGCCCACTCGTTCACCGATGAAAAAGCGATCCGGCGCACGGCTGTCGCGTACCGCATACCGTGCATCACGACTATCAGCGGAGCCCGCGCGGCAGCCGAAGCCCTGGAGTCGCGCCGCCGCGATCCAATCCGTGTATGGAACCTGCAGGAACTGCACTCGCGGGGCATGGAGCCGGCATCGGCTAGCCATTCCTAAGTATTCTGATTCTGATTCGGAATTGCGGCGACCTATCCGATACCGCTTGCTGGCGCGCGCGGCTCAGTTCCGAGCCGTGACCGCAAGGGAGCGGTCCTCGGGAAACCGAGCACTAAGCAGGGGGATTATCGGGCTTTTGGGCCTCGCGCCTGCTCGCCGCCAGTTCGCTCATCACGTCGGAGACAAGCTGTTTCGCGTCGTTCAGCAGACGGTCGATGAGTTGAACGTCCATGGCGGGTTTGGCCGGATTGCGCGTGCTTGTGCAATACACGCCGTGCTGGCCAACCAGCACCAGCGCGTCGGTGAGCACATCCAGCGTGACGGCAAGCCGTCCACGGGCGGTTCCCATCATGAACTCGTACTGGTCCAGATCGTCGCGCCGGTCTTCGTAAATAGACATAGCAAGAACGCTAAGACGAATGCTTCTTCAGCCACGCATCCAACTGGCTGCGCAACCGGTCCCGAACGGTAATGTATTCGGGATTCGAATAGACATTCCGCTCCTCCTCGGGATCCACGCGGAGGGCGTATAGCTCGTTCGGGCCCTTCCCCTCGTTGCGGATCACGAGCTTGAAGCGGGGATCGCGCACCATGGCAGTGTTGCGGAAATACCCGAAGACCACCTCGTTCCAGGGTTGTCTGCGCGGCAGCGGCCTGCCTTGTGCAAGGGAGGCATAACTGCGGCCACAGAGATTCCGCCCGGAAGGCGGTGCCGTTCCCGTGACTTCGCAGATCGAAGGAAGAAAATCGTAGAAGCTGACGAGTTCCGGACGCGCGGCTTCTACGGGAACCCGGCCAGGCCAATGCCAGATCATGGGCACCTGCATCACTTCCTCATACATGTTGATGGGGTCCGAGGCGAGCCCCTTGCTCCACAAACCGTGCCGTCCCAACAGGTAGCCGTTGTCGCCGGTAAAAACGACCAGAGTGTTATCCTGCAAGCCGCGTTGCTTCAATCGTGCGAGCAGCGCCGGTATCTGGTCATCGAGGGCCGTCACCGAGGCGGCGGCCCGGCGGATGTTGCCCACGGTGTCCTGGAGCATTTCCTTTTCGCGAAGCGCGTTCGGCGCAGCGGGCAGCCATCCGCTCTGCTTGAAATCCGAGTTGGCATACATGTCGTAATACTTCTGCGGATGTCCCGTGTAAGGGGTGTGCGGATTCAGGTAGGCAACCGTCAGAAAAAACGGTTTGTCCGGATTTTGTTTGTCGAGAAACTCCCCTGCCCGGTTCGTCATCAACTCCGTGAGGTAGCCCTTTTCCTCGATCATCTTCCCGTTCAGGCTCATGGCCGGATCCTGATAGCTGCGTGAGCCTCCCAGCATCGTATAGGTATAGTCGAACCCATGCCCCGGCGACTGATCCTCGCCCATGTGCCACTTGCCGACGTAGCCACAGTTGTATCCCTGCGCCGAAAGGATGTCTGAAATCATCACCTCTTTCGCAAAAGATGGAGGAGGCGCGGCCTGACCCTGCGGAGGACTCTCGATGGGCTTTGCCGTGAGGAAATCATGAATGCCATGCTGCATGGGCGTTCGCCCGGTGAACAGCGTGGCACGGCTGGCCGAACAAATCGGAGTGCAGACGAAGCTGTTCGCAAAGCGTGTGCCGGCGCGTGCCAGCAGGTCTATGTTCGGCGTCCGGATCTCCTTGTTTCCGTAACAACCCAGCATCCACGCAGCAAGATCGTCGGCCAGAATCAGCAGAACATTCGGGCGCGGCGCCGGCCGCTGTTGCGCAATCAGCGGCGCCGCTCCGATCAGAAAAAAACTACGACGGGTTAATGACACAAACTCATCACTCCTACAGGACGTCCGCAAAACCTCGCTTCAAATGCCGGAAGAACAGACCGCCGATGACGAATGCCGCCGCCGCGCAGACGCCCATGATCGCCAACTCATCGATGGACGGCAAGCGGTAGGAAAGCAGCCGGTCCCGGTAGGCCCGGACCATGTACGCCATTGGATTCACACGCATCAGAAACCGGAACTGTGGTGGAACCTGTTCGATGGTGATAAAAATCGGCGTCATCCAGAACCATAGAGTCAACACGACCATCACCACCTGCGCCGTGTCTCGAATATATACCTGAAGGCTCGAAACAATCCAGCCCACACCGACGGCAAACAACCCGATCAATGCCATGTACACCGGCAGTAATACGAACATCGGGCTGACGTAGCCCAGCCACACAATCGCTGCCGCAATCAAAAGCCCGAGAGCCATCAGATGACTGAGAAGCGCAGAAAGAAAAATGGACACGGGAACAATCTCAGCGGGAAATACCGTCTTCGTGATCAGGTTGGAATGTTCGAGCAGCGATGTGGACGAGCGCTGTACGGTCTCCTGAAACAGCATCCACGGCAAAAACCCGCAGAACAGAAACATCGTGTAATTGTCGGTGGCTTCTCCGGGAGGAATCGGAGCCCGAAGGCAAATTTTGAAAACAAAGGTCCAACTCAACAGCAGCACCAGAGGGTGAATCAGGCCCCACAGCCACCCCGCCGCGGAACCGACAAACCGCTGTTTGAAATCGCGGCGCACAAGCTGAAAAAGAAGTGTCCGCCGTTCTATCAGGTTGGATAGAAAATGCTTTCCCGGAATTGCCGTGCTCAAAAAGTCACTGTAGCACAGAGCACCGGCAACACCGGATGTCATCCGAACAGGCGCAACTGCCTCAACTTTGCCGGCCACATTCTCACAGGGAGAGGAGCGATTTCAAGTTCCTGCGATAGCCAAAGCTGGCCGCGCTTGCGCGCGCGCGTCCGGCGCGTAACAGCCAGCCTCTGCGGCGTGTCATGCAAAGAATGGCATCGCGGACAAAGGACCACGAGCGAGGTTCGGTCCGCGGGGTCGTGCGAAAGATGCGCCACATTCAGCAGCCTGTGCGGGGAGCCGCAGTTCTGGCAGACGTTGCCGGCGGCTTCGAGCAGCGTGAGACGCAGGCGCCGCCACCGGGCATCGTAGTATTTCCGATACTCCGGTCGAATTGGCATATGCGGCCGGTGTTATCCCAATTTACAGCAGTATACCCGCACTCGTAAAGACCGCCTGCCGCGCGGAACTCATGATGTCGTTCACCGCATCCACGAACTGCACGGCTACTTTTGGCGCGTCAAAGCACTGAACCCGTGCCAACCCTCGCTCCGCCAGAACGCGCCGCATATCCGGACTGCGGTAGAGTTGCCCGATGGCGGAGGCAAGCGCCCGTGCGTCGCCCGGTTCCACCAGGCACGCTTCCGGCACCACTTCCGGAATCGCGGCAGCACGCGCCGCGATAATGGGCTTACCCGCGGCCATGGCTTCGAGCAGGACAATGCCGAACCCTTCCTGGAGGCTCGGAAGACAAAAAACGTCGCAGCTTGTATATTCGGCTGCCAGCCGCGCCTGCGTCACGTCGCCCAGCCACTCGACGGTGCCTTCCAGGCGGAGGGCACGCGACAGCTCCCGCAGCCGTTTCGACTCCGGCCCTCCGCCCACGATCCGGAACTGCAAGTTCCCGATGCGCTCCCGTAACAGGGCTGCGGCGCGAAGTAAGAGGTCCAGCCGCTTGCGCGGATAGAACCGGCAGACTGTGAGAATAGAGAACCTGTTCGGGTCCGGCGCAACTCCGCTCCCGTCGAGCAACTCACGCCATTGGGCAAGGTCCAGCATCTCCGGAACGACATGAACCGGCTGCGGGAACCGGTACAGCCGCTTAAGCTGCTCCGCGGCATATTTGCTCGTCGTTATCACTCCGGCGGCCCGCTGGACATGGATTCGTTCGCAAGCCGCCTGGATCGACAACATCGTCCGCGTGATACCCCGCTCAAAGCGTAGCTCGTCCGCAATCACGCCCTTGATGGCCGCAATGTGAGGGATAGGACCACGTCCGGCGATGCGATACCCGTCGAGATCGAAGCCTACTACCAGGTCGAAGGACGACAGGTCTTTGCGCCGGAGGCTTTCGTTGAACCGGAGCCTTTCGAGCGTGAAAATCCTGGAGTGCTTCTCCGGAGTGACAACCTCCACCGGATGACCCAACCCGCGCAACGCGGATGCGAGCACGTGAATCCCGCGGAACGTGCCGCTGCCGGCAGTGACATTCTGTGGCGTCGAGGTGAGGAAACAGAATTTCAAAGTAACGTTATTTCTTACTCTACACTCCGCCCGCCGGCGGTGTAGCTGAGCCGCGCGCGTAAGCGAGCGGTGGGCCGGGGCCTCAAGGCAACGTTTGCAGCACAACCGCTCCGTTACCGTCGCGGCTCAGCTACCGTAGCGGCCATGTTGCGCGCCTGCCTGGCGCGCGGCAAGGATGCCGTGTGCCGGCCCGCTATAATACGAGAAGCTGCTTCCTTCCGATGGCTTCTGATTCAACCGCTCTGGAGATTGCCGCAAGCCGTAAAGCTGGTCCGGCCGCCCGGGCTGGCGTGACCGCGCTGGTGCTGCTCTCTTTCGGACATTTTTTCATCGATCTGTACTCGAGTGCGTTAGGTGCGTTGCAGCCTTTCCTGGTGGATAAACTCGGCCTGACGTTGACGCAAGCGGGGCTCCTCGGCGGAGCGATGGTATTCACCTCCTCGGTGATGCAGCCTGTTTACGGATTCCTGTCGGACCGCTTTCACACCCGCCTCTTTGCGGCGCTGGCCCCCGCTGTGGCCGGCATCGGAATTTCGGCGCTCGGTTTAGCACCGGGCTTTGGATGGCTGCTGCTGATGATCGTTATTGGGGGTGCCGGAATTGCTTCCTTTCATCCTCAGGCATCGGCGCTTGCAACCACCGGCGTGGCCTCTGGCAGGGGACGGTCGATGGCAATCTTCATCAGCGCTGGAACGCTGGGGATGGCTTTGGGACCGACCTATTTTTCCTGGGTGGCCATCACGCTGGGACTGGCGAACACCTACTGGGCCGCCATACCCGGCATACTGATGACGATTCTGCTGGTTTCGATGCTGCCTCCCCTGCAACATGGGGCGGCCAGCAGGCAAGGCGGCTTCGATCTCGCACCATTTAAAGCGGTGTGGAAGCCGCTGACCATCCTCTATTTCCTGGTCTTCATCCGCTCCATTGTGCAGATCACTTTTGCACAATTGTTGCCCCTGTACCTGCACCGGGAGCGTGGATTTTCGATCGCCGGCGCAAGTTATGCCCTATCGCTATATCTCACGGCCGGCGCTATCGGCGGTTTTCTCGGTGGGCACCTTTCAGACCGTTGGGGCGGGCGCAAGGTGATCCTGATTTCCATGATTTCGTGTGTCCCTTTTCTCGCGCTCTTCTTTCTTACGCATGGATGGATTTCGATCGCCGGCCTTGCAATGGGCGGCCTCACACTTCTATTCACCATTCCGGTGAATGTCGTGCTGGCGCAGCAACTCGCTCCCACGCAGACAGGCACCGTGTCGGCGCTGATGATGGGCTTCGCCTGGGGAGTGGCGGGAATTATCTTCATCCCGCTCACGGGCCTGGCATCCGACCATTTCGGGATGCACCCCGCCCTGATGAGCCTGACAGTGTTTCCGCTGATCGGTTTCTTCCTGACACTGAAACTGCCGAAAGGGATGTGAGTTGGATCAGGCGCCGAAGGCCGTATGTCTGCTAAGCGGCGGGCTGGATTCCTCCACCTGCCTCGCCGTGGCGCGCGCCGATCGTTTCGAAACCTACGCTCTTTCCTTCGACTACGGCCAGCGCCATCGAGTGGAACTGGACGCAGCGCGGCGAGTAGCCGCAAGTCTCAGCGCCCGCGAGCATCTGATCGTCCCCGTTGGTTTGGGATTGTTTGGCGGCTCGGCCCTGACCGGCGATATGGCGGTGCCGAAATCCCGCCCGGCCGCGGAGATCGCCAGCGGCATTCCCATCACCTACGTGCCCGCCCGCAACACCATCTTCTTATCGCTGGCATTGGCCTGGGCGGAGGTGCTCGGGTCAACGGACATCTTCATCGGGGTGAACGCCATCGATTACTCCGGATATCCCGATTGCCGGCCGGAGTTCCTCGATGCCTTCGAGCGCGTGGCAAACCTCGGAACCAAAGCGGGAGTGGAGGGCAGCGGAAAAATCCGGATTCACGCCCCGTTGAAGGAGCTATCCAAGGCCGCGATCATCCGTTTAGCTATCGGTCTCGGGGTGGATCTGTCGCTGACGCATAGCTGCTATGATCCCGATAGAGAGGGCAGGCCGTGCGGAGCCTGCGATTCCTGCCTCCTGCGGCGCAAGGGCTTCGCAGAGGCCGGAACCGCGGACCCCCTGGAGTACCGCGAATGAAAATCTCGGAGATCTTTTATTCCATCCAAGGCGAGGGCATGCTGGTGGGAACACCTTCGGTGTTTGTCCGGACCAGCGGCTGCAACCTTCGCTGCCACTGGTGCGACACGCCGTACGCCTCCTGGAAGCCGGAAGGCGAGGATCTGTACCTGGGCGCCATCCTCGCCGAAGTGCGCCGGTATTGGGCCGACTATGTCGTGATTACCGGCGGAGAGCCGATGATCGTCAAAGAGATGGTCCGGTTCACACAACAGTTGAAGACCCTGGGATTCCACATCACGGTGGAGACGGCGGGCACGGTGTTTGAGCCCGTCGACTGCGACCTCATGAGCATCAGTCCGAAGCTGTCGAATTCCACGCCTACGACGATAGAGGGCGGGCGCTGGGCGGCGCAACACGAGCGGCTCCGCATTCAGCCGGAGGTACTCAAAAAACTCATCGGCGCTTATCCGTACCAGCTCAAATTCGTGGTCGAGAAACCGGACGACATTGCGGAAATCAGATCCCTGGTGAATGACCTCGACGCGGACCGCCGGCGCGTCGTGCTGATGGCCGAAGGAACGGACCCCGAGACCCTGCATGAGCGTAGCCTGTGGCTGGCAGATATCTGCCGTGAGGAGAAGTACCGCTTCACGCCGCGGCTCCACATCGACCTCTATGGGAATCGCCGGGGCGTGTAGGCGCGGCCTCAGCGGCGCGCGAATAAGAACCGCTCTGCTTCCCTCCAAGCCTCTCCGAGCACATTCGTGAGCTCGTGGTTCGAGTCCAGAACCTTCAGCTCTACGTTCGGATGCGTGGCCGCAAATTGCTCGGAATAGGCCAGCGGCACAACATCATCCTGAGAGCCGTGCAGGATCAGCGTGGGCTGATGGAAATCCGGATAGTCCTCGTAACGCTTACCGTCTTCGATGAGCTGATAACCGACCTCCCGCATCTCGCCGGTGGCATAGTGGTGGACCAGCAACGCGCCCGAGGTTTGCCATTGCCGGAGGGTGGCCTCGCCCAGCGATTCAGGCCATCGATGAGTGAACCCGAAGGCGGGCGCCAGCAGAACCAGCTTTTCCGTTTCCGGATGCCGTGAGGCGTAGAGGGCGGCGATATAGCCTCCCATGCTCGAGCCGATCAGCGTTACCGGCTCCCGTCCGGCGAGCCGTTCCAACAATTGTAGCTGGCCGGTGATGGTCAGCCCGCGAAAGTCGCCTTCATCCATCGCGGGAACCAGCAGGTCGATGCCGCGCGCGGCAAGCCGTTGCTGGAAGTATCGTGCCTTGCGCGAAGCAGGGCCGGAAGCAAAACCGTGAAGGTATAGGATCATTTCTCGAAGGGGGGTTCCGCCGAAAGGCGCCCGAACTCGGAGTACAGAAACAGGTTCTCGGCCACGAGCGTGGACCCTCTGAACTGGCGGTGGACGACGGAGACGGGCACCAGCACCCCATGGCTGGTTCTTGTGTACTCGACCGCGCCCTCATCGCGCAGTTTCTCGCCGCCGTGCTTTCTTTCGTTCAACGTCGTGATTTTCAGGGGAACGAAATCCGGCTCGCGAAGCCAGATTTCGCCTTGCAGAATGAGTTTCAACGCCTCGCGGTTCTCAAAAATCGTGAGGCCGCCGCCATCCTTCTGCCGGTAACTGAGGACAATAGCCTGCTCCGCCCCAATAAACTCGCGGCGCACCAGCCGAAAACTGTAGTTCGGGAGGGCGGCGCGCGAAAAGAGCGAAATCATGGGACCGAAGTCCGTCACGGCGCCGCTCAGGCCATAGCTTTCCAATTCGCGCAGCAGTTTTTGTTTCAGGCGGTCGTCGGGAGTGGTGACGCCCATGGTCAGTGCCGTCCGGGCCTCCCGGGCTCGGAGTATACGTCTGCCATCCACCGAAATAACCTTGCGGAGCTCGTGCAACACACCCGGGGATTCGGCGAGGGAGGCGTAACCGTATTCCGACACGACAACCCGCTGCTGATAGACCGGAGGCCGCGGCCGGGACCTGCTTGAAGGAAGCCATGTCTTTACCGCGCGCTGCCTCAGCGTCTCGCGGGCAACCAGGCTGGGAGCGTTCTTTATGAAGATCTCCGCTTCCTCTGACAGCCGGTTGAGGGCTGCCTGAACGGCAGCGCCGGGAGTTTCGGGTGCGGCGGCAGATCCCCCGGCCCCGAAGTAGAACGCGAGGGTGGCGGCAAGCAGCCATGCGGGTAAGAGGACCATACGTGCCTGAAACGCTTTTAATATTTTATCCTTGTGTGAGTTGCGTATAGTGGATCGTCACGGCTAGAATCAATCAATTTGGAGGATTCATGTCGGTTGAGCAGAAGGTGAAGCAGATCATTGTCGAGCAGTTGGGCGTGGATGAAGGACAGGTGGACAGTACCGCCTCATTCGTGGACGACCTCGGCGCTGACTCGCTTGACATCGTGGAACTGGTGATGGCTTTTGAAGAGGCATTCGATCTGGACATCCCGGACGAAGATGCCGAGAAGATTGCGACCGTGAAGGACGCCATCGACTACATCGAAGGGAAAGCGGCCAAGAAATAGCAGTCCCGCTTTTTTTCTCTAGAAGTTTTTTCCCGTACGGAGCAAATTATTGTCACGCAGGGTGGCAGTTACTGGTGTCGGACTCCTAACTCCATTAGGCTTAGGAACGGAGGAGACGTGGGAGGCGGTCCGGAGCGGCAAATCCGGTATCACCCGGATCTCCGCATTCGATCCGTCCGCCTACAATTGCCAGATTGCAGGCGAAGTAAAGGATTTCGACCCGACCCGGTATATCGATCGTAAAGAAATCAAGAAGATGGGGCGGTTCATCCAGTTCGCGATCGCCGCGACGGAATTCGCCCTGTCTGCCTCGGGCCTCAAGATCGACGAGAGTAGCGCGGAGCGCAGTGGTGTCTACATCGGAAGCGGCATCGGCGGGTTCGAAGTCATCGAGCGCGAGCATAAGATCTTACTGGAACGCGGACCCGGCAGAATATCGCCATTCTTTATTCCCGCTACCATCATCAATCTGGCAGCCGGCTACGTTTCGATTCGCACGGGCGCTAAGGGGCCCAATTCCGCGACGGCCACCGCTTGTACTTCCAGCGCTCATGCCGTGGGCGATTCTTTCAAAATCATCCAAAGGGGCGACGCGGACGTCATGATCTGCGGGGGTGCCGAGGCGCCCATCACCGAGATGGGCATTGGCGGTTTCGCTGCCATGCGCGCCCTATCCCAACGCAACGACGAGCCCGGCCGCGCTTCGCGGCCCTGGGATCGCGATCGGGACGGCTTCGTAGTAGGTGAAGGCGCGGGCATTCTGATCCTCGAAGAGCTCGAATTCGCGCGCAAGCGCGGCGCGAATATTCTGGCGGAGATCGTCGGCTACGGCATGACCGCGGACGCCTTTCACATGACCGCACCGTCGGAAGACGGAGACGGCGCATTCCGGGTCATGCGGCTCGCGCTAAAAGATGCGGGACTTCAGCCCGAACAGATCGGCTACATCAATGCGCACGGCACGTCCACACCCCTCGGGGACAAGCTGGAAACGCTTGCCATTAAGCGCGCCTTCGGAGAGTATGCCCGGAAATTAGCGGTCAGTTCCACCAAGTCGATGATGGGACGCCTGCTCGGCGGCGCGGGAGGAGTGGAGGCGGGAATTACGATTCTTGCCATGCGCGATGGGATGTTGCCGCCTACCATCAACTACGAATGCCCCGACCCGGAATGCGACCTGGACTATATTCCCAATGAAGCGCGCCCGGCTCAGGTCGACTATGCGCTCTCGAATTCGTTTGGATTTGGCGGCACCAACGGTTGTATCATCTTCAAGCGCTACCGCGGGTAAGCGCCCATGAAAATCATCGTTGCCATCAAGCAGGTCCCGGCCAGGGATTCCGTGCTCCAGGTGGACTCTTCGGGCAAGTGGATTCGTGAGTCGGATCTGAGCTTCGAGGTCAACGAGCCGGATGCTTACGCCCTCGAAGAAGCGCTCCAATTGAAAGAGCGATATGGGGGAGAGGTGATCGCGCTATGCGCCGGTCCCGCGCGAGTGTCGCAAGCCGTTCGGGAAGCGCTGGCAAAAGGCGCCGACCGCGCCATTCAGATCGAGTCAGACGACCTCGGTGCGGCCGATTCCCTGGGCATCGCCCGGCTGCTGGCTTCCGCCATCAAGGCCGAACAGCCGGACCTGGTGTTGACGGGCCTGCAATCGGATGACCTCGGATACGGACAGACGGGTGTCATCATGGCCGAGCTGTTGGGATTTCCGCACTCGACGATCATCATGCAGGTCGAGGCGGCCGGTAGTTCCGTTCGCGTAAAGCGGGAGCTCGAAAATGGCTGGTTCCAGTGGATGGAAATACCGCTGCCGGCCGTATTGACGATTCAATCGGGCATCAGCAAGCTGCGGTACGCCACGCTGATGGGGATCAAGAAAGCCAGAACCAAAGAGGTGAAGCGTTTGACCGCGGCCGAGTTGGGCGGGCTCGCGGCGCCGGTGCTGGCGTTAGAGAAGGTTTGTCTTCCTCAAAAGACGAAAGAGACGCAGATGCTCGACGGAACCCCGGCGGAGGCTGCCGCGGCGCTGGTGGAGAAGCTGCGCTTTGAGGCACGTGTCCTATGAACGTGCTGGTGGTTTTGGAGCAGCACGGCGGCGAGTGGAACCGCATGTCTTTCGAAGCTCTGTCCGCGGGGCAGCAGATCGCGGCAGACATGGGTGGCCGTGCTTCCGCCGCAGTACTCGGGAACGGGCTGTCGAAGCTGGCCGACGAATTGCGTGGCACCGATCTCGAAACAGTCTACGCAGTGGAGCATCCGCTGCTTGAGAACTACACTACCGATGGGTACACCGCCACTCTGGAAGCTCTTCTGAAAACGAGGAAGCCGTCCCTGGTGTTATTCCCGCACACCTACCAGGTACGCGACTTCGCTCCCAAACTCGCTACGCGATTCAACCAGGTGCTGGTAAGCGACATGATCGGGCACCGTGTCGAATCCGGATCTTTAATTCTGGTGCGGCAGTATTTTCAGGGCAAGGTGAATGGCGATCTGCGGGCATTGGGAGACGGGCCGCACTTCGGCTCGATACAGGCCGGAGCGTACCGCTCAGATCGCGTGGCGGGCGGCAGTGCAACTGTCGAGGCGTTCACTCCCGATTTGAACGCCACTTCCATTCGCAACAAACCCGAGCCGCCCTTCCGCGAGGCAGAGCGCGCGGTAGATCTCACTACCGCCGATATCATTGTGTCGGTAGGACGCGGCATCAAAGAAAAAGATAACCTTCCTTTGGTGGAAGAGCTCGCAAAAACCTTAAACGCGGAATTGGCCGCTTCCCGGCCCATCTGCGATAACGGATGGCTTCCCATGGAGCGGCAGGTGGGCAGTTCCGGACAGACCGTTTCCCCCAAGCTTTATATCGCCGTCGGTATCTCTGGCGCCATTCAGCACCTGGTGGGCATGAAGGGCGCCAGAACGATTGTCGCCATCAACAAGGATGAAAATGCTCCCATCTTCGAAGTGGCGGATTACGGTATTCAGGGAGACCTCTTCGAAGTAGTTCCCGCGCTGGTAAAAGAACTCAAAAAGATTCGTTAGTATTAACACGCGATTTTCCGATTAACATCCCTTCAGCGTTGACATTCACCGGAAATTGCGGTTCACTTGACCTCATAAACCAGTCGCGGCTCAGAGGCGCGGCCCGGCATTGAGGTTCCTATGTCCAGACTGAATGCTTTCACACTATTGCTCGCAGGACTTTCGGCCTTCGCCATCACTTCAACTGCAAATGCACAGGTGACTGGCACCATCAGTGGTTTCGTGACAGATCCGACAGGTGCGGCCATTCCGGGCGCCAGGATCACCGCAACACTGATTGAACAGAATGTTTCCCGCACGGCGGAATCGAATGATTTGGGCTACTACGTATTCAATGCGCTGCCTCCCGGTCTTTACGCGCTGGCGGGCGAAAAAGAAGGATTTCAACGGCTGGTTCGAACGGAGATTTCGCTGGCCGTAAACCAGAATCTACGTGTCGATCTTGGCCTCAAACTGGGGCAGCTCGCAGAATCGGTGGAAGTAACGGCTACGGCTCCGCTCGTCGACACACGCTCGCCGGCCCTGTCCGGTCTGGTGGATGACCGGCGCGTGGTGGACCTCCCACTGAACGGACGCAACGTCATCTCACTGGCGGCGACCCTGCCGGGAATTCTGAGTGTTGTCGCACCGCAACAACTGTCCGATTCGCGCAGCGGACCGCTGATGAATGTCAACGGAAGCGTCACAACGCAGAACATGTTCACCTTCAATGGGGGCATCTTCGTTCATCCTTCACGGAACACCGGATTGAACTATCCGCCTCCGGACGCTTTGCGCGAATTCAGCATTCAGACGCAGAGTTTCTCGGCGGAGTACGGACGCAACGCCGGCTCGCAGGTGAACGTTGTGTCGAAGTCCGGCACCAACGAATTTCACGGCTCCGCCTGGGAGTTCTTGAGAAACAACCACCTCAACGCCCGCAACTTCTTCGCTTCGCGGGTTCCCACCAAGATCCAGAATCAGTTTGGTCTTGCCGCCGGAGGCCCTATCAGGAAAGATTCGATCTTCATTTTCGGTTCTTATCAAGGGCTGCGAGATCGCGCCGAAGCCGTCGGAGTGTCGGCGGATGTACCTTCGCCCGCGCAACGCACCGGAGATTTCACCGGCTTGGGGCGGACTTTGACGAATCCGGTGGATACACTCACCGGGCAGCCTTTTACGGACCCATCCGGGAGACCCTGCGTTTCCGGCAACGTCATCAGCCCGGGATGCATCAGCCCCGTGGCACAAAACCTCTTGCCGCTGATACCGCTCTCGCCTACG
>DASTMK010000616.1:0-12302 GCA_035714225.1 Bryobacteraceae bacterium
TATTCTGTTTCATCCCCCTTTTGGGTGACTCTAGCGAGGAGGTCACACCCGTTCCCATCCCGAACACGGCAGTTAAGCTCCTCAGCCCCGATGGTACTGCATGCGCAAGTGTGTGGGAGAGTAGGACGTTGCCCGAGTAAAACCAAAAAAGCCCCGTGTACTCTTCATCGAGTACACGGGGCTTTTGGTGTTTATGGGAGAACCCCCGCCGGGCCCCAGCCATTTGACACCATGGCTCGCTTTTGATGAGATGAAGTCCCATCAGTTCCATCAAATAGCGGAGGACAAGAATATGGCATCCAACAGAGGGGTCGCCTATATGAGCCCGGGCAAAGTGGAAGTACAATCCATCGATTATCCGAAGCTCGAGCGAGGCAACCGTAAATGCGAGCACGGAGTGATCATCAAGATCGTTGCCACAAATATCTGTGGAAGCGATCAGCACATGGTACGCGGCCGGACCACCGCTCCGGCAGGGCTGATTCTGGGCCATGAAATCACCGGCGAAGTGGTAGAGGCGGGCCGCGACGTGGAGTTCATCAAAGTGGGAGATCTGGTCTCGGTACCGTTCAATATCGCTTGCGGGCGATGCCGGAACTGCAAGGAGGGCAGAACAGGCATCTGCCTGAACGTCAATCCGGCGCGTCCGGGCGCCGCTTACGGCTACGTCGATATGGGCGGCTGGGTCGGTGGTCAAGCCGAGTACATCATGTCGCCCTACGCCGATTTCAACCTGCTGAAATTTCCGGACAAGGACCAGGCCATGGCTAAGATCCGGGATTTGACGCTGCTCTCAGACATTTTTCCCACCGGCTACCACGGGGCTGTCACCGCAGGAGTCGGTCCGGGTTCCATCGTGTACGTCGCCGGCGCGGGACCTGTCGGGTTGGCGTGCGCCGAGGCCTGCCATCTGCTGGGTGCAGCGGTAGTGATTGTCGGGGATCTGATTCCGGAACGGCTGGCACAGGCGCGCAGTTTCGGTTGCGAAACCGCAGATCTGAAGAAGGACGCCACGCTCTCCGAACAGATCGAACAGATTGTTGGCGTTCCCGAGGTCGACTCGGCGGTCGATTGTGTAGGGTTTGAAGCGCGCGGGCACGGTCAGGATGCGGCCGTCGAGAAACCAGCCACGGTGCTGAACTCGCTGATGCAGGTCACTCGTGCCGGCGGGGCAATCGGCATTCCGGGACTTTACGTCACCGACGACCCGGGTGGAGTGGATGAGAGCGCCAAGACCGGCAACCTGAGCATTCGGATTGGACTCGGCTGGGCAAAATCCCACTCGTTCGCCACCGGGCAGTGCCCCGTCATGCGTTATCACCGGCAACTCATGCAGGCGATACTCCATGACCGCGTTCAGATCGCGAAGGCGGTGAACGTAACGGTGATCTCACTCGACGAAGCGCCGCAAGGCTACAAGGATTTCGACAAGGGCGCAGCCAAGAAGTTTGTCATCGACCCGCATCGCCTCGTGGCGGCGTAGTCGGTTTGAATCCGGCCGTACTCAATCGCGAGCGGCATCTCTCCATTTGAGACCGCCGGTGAACTCCGCGCCGAAGATATAATAAGTTCCCCGCCATGTGACCTGCCGGATGCGGGCGGTGCCGGAGAACCTTATCTTTTTGAATTTAAAATGGACATTTTCGTGTAGGGGAAGTTTCACCGTCGATTTGAGCCGCATGCCTCCTTCCGAGACGTCGACGCAAATGGCTCGTATGCGATGGAGAACGCCACCGGCGTCCCCCCAGGCGACTTCGAGATCGTGGGACGAAACTTGTCTGGGACCACGACGTTTCTCCGACATGGATGAAAAACAACCTCACCAAAACATATCGGATCGCCGCGGCGATACTTGACCGCGGTGTTACCTGCCGGATGTAACCGGTTCCTGGTTGAGGCGCTCGCCTGCTAACCTGCCGAGGGTATGGATCAGGTCCAGAACCTGCGACCGGATGCCGGTGTGCACCTCTTTGCCGCGCGACGGGTCACCCTGCTCTGTTCCCTCGCCTTCCGGCAGGACCATGGCATTGACCAGCGCCAGAATTTTGGTTGTCAAGGATGGGAACAGGCCTTTGAACCGCGCCAGCAGGTTCGCGGGTGTGGAGAGGATTCGTTCCGTGTGGCCGCGGATTGTTGCCTCCACGATTTGGCGCGCCGCTCGTTCGGCGCTCATCGAGATACCCGGGAGGGTAGCGCCAAGGCTGAACCACTCGTATTCATCCTGTTGTTTGCCTTTAAAAAGCGCCTGCTGGTAGGAGCCGGTTCGCATCAGCCCCGGCACAATGCTGATGACGTGGACGCCTTTGCCCGCGACTTCCGCCCTCAAGCCTTCGGATAGCGCCAGGGCGGCGGACTTTGCGCAGTTGTACGGTACAAGGTGAGGAACGCTGACCTTTGCTCCTATCGAAGTGATGTTGACGATGCGCCCGGACTTGCGCTCGAGCATCTCGGGAAGCACCGCGAGGGTAGGATACAGGGTCCCCCAGAACATAATGGCCATGGTCTGTTCGAAATCCTCGACCCGCATGGATTCGATGGGGCCTACCTGAATTATGCCGGCGTTGTTCACAAGGATGTCGACGCCGCCCCACTCGGATCGTACTCGTTCGAACAGTTCCTCGACGTCCGCCCGGTTCGAAACATCGCAGAGGAGGGCGAGCACCTCGGCGCCGCGTCCGGCCAGATCCTGCCACGCGCGTTCTAGTTCCGGTCCGTCGCGCGCGCAGATCACCACCCGGCAACCCTCGCGTGCAAATTCCCTGGCCAGTTGAAAGCCGAGACCACGGGAGCTGCCCGTGATCAGGGCTACCTGGCCGGCCAGCCTTGGACCGGAGCGGCGGCGGCGCGACACCACAGCGCTCACAATTCCGGCGGCAACCAGACCGGCGGCGGCAAAAGCGATCTTCTGATTTTTCATGGACGTGGCGAACTTACTCACGAGTGAGACGATGCTGGTGCACTATTGTTTCGGTCATCCCGGGGCGTGAACTACTCCCGAAACAGTTGTTTGCCCGCCACGTCTCAGCTAACGAGGGGCTATGAGCCAATCGTGCTGATAGCGTTTATGGAAGATAAGACGGGCAACATGAACATACGCGCCATCTCCAGAGCAATTGTCCGGGAGTTTCGACGTATGGCGGACATGAACCCGAAGGCGCTTATTTCACTGTTGTGGACAACGGTCTCCGAATGGATGAATGACAACGCCGGCAGAATGGCCGCCGCGTTGTCCTACTACAGCCTTCTGTCCACTGCGCCGCTCCTGGTTGTGGTCATCGCGGTGGCCGGGCTCGCGTACGGTGAGGGCGCGGTTCGGGGACAGATTTTCTGGCAGCTTCAGGACCTGATTGGCGCGGAAGGCGCGAAAGCCGTCGAGATGATGCTGAAGGGTGCGCAGAAGCCCGCTACCGGAATCTTCGCTTCCATACTCGGATTGATCACACTATTTTTCGGCGCCTCCTGGGTGGTGGCGGAGCTGAAAAGCGCATTAAACACTATCTGGAAAGTAGCGCCTCCGCAGGGGGAATCGACACTGGGCAGCGTGTTCACCATGCTGCGCAACAGAGTATTCTCTTTCGCTCTGGTGATGGGGATCGGGTTTCTGCTGATCGTCTCGCTGGTGGTCAGCGCCTGGCTGGCCGCCATCGGGGAATTTTTCCAACAGTGGCTGCCGGTTCCGGCGGCGTTGCTGACATTCGCGAACTTCCTGATTTCCTTCGTGGTGATTACGTTCCTCTTCACGTTGATTTACCGGATTCTGCCGGACACGCGGATCGCCTGGGGCGATGTCGTAGTAGGCGCAACGGTGACGTCGCTGCTGTTCAGCTTCGGCAAATACCTCATCGGCCTTTACCTGGGACGGAGCAGTTTCACCTCAACCTACGGAGCCGTCGGCTCGCTGGTGATTTTCATGGTGTGGGTTTATTACTCGGCTCAGATCTTTTTCCTGGGCGCCGAGTTTACGAAAGTCTACGCGGCCAAGCACGGATCCAAGCAGGTGCGGAAGACCCGTGAGAAATTAGTACCGACGGAATCCCAGGGGCCGCCCGCGGCCGGAGAGCTGAGCCCGAACCGGTAACGGAATGTCAGCGCCCAAGCACCCTGGCGATCTCCTCCGCCGGGATTTCTTTTAGCTCGACGCTCTCCTGACCGTTGACGCCCAAAGAGACACTTTTCGCTTTCGCCTCGAATTGCCGCCGGAACTCGGGGTCCTGTATGGCGCCAGCTTCAAGGTTCTGCCAAGCCAGCACTTTGTAGTCTCCCGGAGCAACGTCCGTGAACCGGAACTGACCGTCCTGGTCCGACGTGGTGACACGAAACAGGTCTCTCCTGCGCTGTCTTTCGGGGCTTTCAGGGAACAGCGTAAGCTCCACGTCCGAAGCGGGCTTGCCTTCCGAGTCCGTTACGGACCCGGTCAGTTGGGCGGCTCCTGAGGCGAGCACAATTTCGATGGGTGCGC
Organism: Bryobacteraceae bacterium; assembly: GCA_035714225.1. Taxonomy (GTDB): domain Bacteria; phylum Acidobacteriota; class Terriglobia; order Bryobacterales; family Bryobacteraceae; genus CAADGY01. Next base: position 4,460 of record DASTMK010000616.1, read on the forward strand.
TGCCGGCGATGTCCGCACTCCCATCCGGCCGCTCCTGACCTGCCACCAGGATGGACTTCAGGTAAGATCCGGCAGGCAGGCCGGTGACGGCTACGCGATACTTGTCGGGCACAACCCCTCGCATGACAAACCGGCCGCCGGCGGCGGCGCTGGCAACAGGCGTTTCACCCACGCCAAATCCCTCGACGGGTTGCAAGTAGATCCGTACAGCATCCGGAGATGTCGGCTTCTGCTGTGACGAAGGAGACTGTTCGGATGCCTGGCCGCCGGACGGCTCGAGCCGGACGCTCCCGGATACCTCCACTACTCGCGGGATATGGATGCGCAAATCGGTAACATTCTGATCCGTTACGAACACCGGCTGCCGCGCGTATCGCGTCTCTCCGGGGCCAGTGACATACGCTATCAAATAGTAGGCGCCCGGCGATACAGCCAGTACCTCAAACTTCCCTCCGGAAATACGCGGGCCGCCAACACTGCTCATGCTGATCACATTGACTGGCGAAACGGGTGTCAGGGATACCCAGAAATCGGCCACAGGCCTGCCCGTGACGTCGTCAATCACTTCGCCGCGCACCCGGAAGACAGGTGCTTTCAGAAACCGGATATCGATACTCCCCAGATCCGCTCCGGGAGCGACGAGAAGAGGAGAGGCGCCAGCCGGGTCGATCGACCCCGGATAATACGTAGTCTGGTGAGCTTCCTCGCGCCCTTCAGGGACCGACGCTGCTGGGGCGTCCCCGTATTGAACGAACACGCCAGCGCGTAGCAGTTGGTCGGAGCGGGCCGCGATGTAGTAGCTGCCAGGCGCCAGTCCTCGAATCCGGTACGCACCCAAGTCGTCGGTGATCGCCCCGGTCGCCGGCCGGAGCAGGCGCTTGCCGTCGAGATATCGCCATTGCAACGCAAGCACAGACACCCTCTCGACCGGCTCGCCATTTTCATCCGTCACCCGCCCGGAGATTACGCCCTGCGGCACAAGCCTTAGCACGATATCCTTGATGGGCGTGTCTTCGGAGGCGGTCAAGGAAACAGTGCTGCCGCCTCCGCGGCGCCCTCCAGCGCTTTGTCTCACGAATCCGGGCTTTTCGGCCGTAAGTGTGTACTGCCCCGGCTCGACCTGCTCGAAGACAAAGCGCCCCTGTGCATCGCTCCTCGCGGTGTACTTAAACATTTGACCCGCACCCCCGCCGCGCAACGTCAACATCACATGGGGGAGAGTGGCACCGTTGTCGTTCTCGGTCCGCCCTTCAAGCGTCGCTCCTTTGCCGGCGCTACGCGGCCCCGGCCTGTCTGTGGGAATGGGAGGAGGAACCTGTCCCGCCAGACAGGCTGCTCCTATAAATACAAGCAATGCCGCTAGTGCGCCCATAGCACCGCTCCTTACTAATACAACAGGCATAGTTTATGGCCAGGTTGGGTTCAAATCAATATTGGAATTGCGGCCGGGATGTTCCTCGCACCAGCGCTTGCATCCAATCGAGGATTACCGCGTCGCTCCAGAAGCGCGGCTGCCGGCGGGAGAGGAATCCCACGTGCCCTCCGTATTCGGTCGCCAGCAAGTGGATATTCGGATTGGCCGTAACCGCCGAACGGGTGAACGGTTCGAAAGGCACGACCGGGTCATCTTTGGCCTGAATCAACAGAACAGGGACCCGTACCCGGTCGAGAAAGCGGATGGACGATTGCGTTTCGTAGTATTCGGCGGCATCGCGAAAGTCGAAGGCCGGCGCGGTGAACCGGTCGTCGAACTCGCGTACGGAGCGGACCCGATCGATTCCATCCAACGGGAAGCGGGCTGGATCGCACTGGTGCTTCACTCGCATCCGGCGCCTCAGGCTGCGAAGGAAGCGCACTTCATAGAGGCGGTTGCGAGGTTCTTCCATTCTTCGAACACAGACCGCAAGGTCGATGGGTGTGGAAACGCCGCAGACCCCGGCGATCAGACCGCGAGCCCGTTCGCCCAGCTCCCCCGCCAGTTTTAGCGCGACGTTTCCGCCGAGCGAGAACCCGGCAAGGAAAACCGGCTGCCCAGTAGAGGTTGCCAATTCGCGGACAATTCCTTCGAGGTCGGCAGTGAGCCCGGAGTGATAAGCGGTGCGGCAAAGCGACTCCGTTCCCCCGCAGCTCCGCAAGTTCATGCGATGCGTCGAAAAGCCGGCATGGAGTGCCGCCGAAGCCAGGCTCTTCATATACCCCGCGCGGCTGGAACTTTCGAGGCCGTGGATCAGAACAAGATGGCCCGAAGGAGCAACTCCCGCGGACTGTTCCTCAACGAGAACCTGCGTCTCTTCATCCGTTCTATAAAGGTTTTTCTGGACGGGAAAGCGCCGCTCATCAAGCGGCCTGGGCCAGAAATGCGCCACAACCGTCAGCAGATCGGGGTGGCGTATCAGTGGAACGAAGCGGTGCAATCCTTATAGTTTAGAGTAAGTTCATCGGCGGTACAGTGATAGCATCTATGGTGCGTCGCAAAATACCGGTTCGGCCCGCCGTGCTAATCCTGGCTGTATTGCCACTTCTGCCGTCACAGGATGCCGGCAAGGAGAACGCCTCGATCCGCGGCACCGTTAAGGAGTTTCCAGGCGGCGCACCGGCGCCCGAAGTCAGCATCCGACTGCACGGGAGCACAATGTCCAGGGAGGTAAGCACGGATTCGAGCGGCCGGTACGAATTGACCGATATCCACCCGGGCAATTACTCTCTTTCTACTCACGGCGCGCACTATGGCAGAACACCCCTGGGTGTTCTCGCCCCGATCAAGCGGGTGCGCCTCGTCCCGGGTCAGGATATGACCGTCGATTTCGAGGTGAAGAAGGAAGCCGGAATCGCCGGGCGGGTCCTCGATGTTGACAAAAACCCGGTGCCCAACGCACGGATTCAGGTCTGGGCGCGTATCTTCATCGGTGGCTCCCCATCTTTTGGACAATGCGGATCGGCGCGCACCAACGATCTGGGAGAGTTTCGCGTTTCCGGCCTGGCGGATGGCCGATACTACATCAGTGCGGGGATCAGGTTGCTTCCATTCCGGAAACGGCCCGCCGGCGCAAAGCAGGACACCAAGCCGAAGCTTGCAGACGTAGGGGTTTTCTATCCATCCGGTCTGTCGGTTGTTTCCGCAGCACCCATCGATCTGGGTGCAGGCGAGCAGCGGGAAGGCATTGATCTGGCGCTCCCCAGAATGGAAACCTATTGCCTCAGCGGCTCGGTGGCGGCGGGTGCGGCAAGCAGCGGCAATTTGGGGCTGATTGCATTCGATGGCGGGTGGCGTGGCTATATCGCACAGGGTGCGTTCCGGGGGAACGAAGAATTCGAAGTTTGCGGCATCCCGCCGGGTTTCTACCATCTGGAAGCTTCCACTAGCATCGACGGCACCCACCTCTCTTTCGGAAGAGCCGAGGTCATGATCGGGAGACGCCACGAGTCAGTTGGCCCGGTCCACCTCGTCAGCGGCGTGAAAGTCCCAGGAAAGGTGATCATCGTGGGCGCGAATCCTCCCGAACCGCTCCCGAAAGGGATTCGTGTCTCTCTGACTCCAATACAAGGACGCCTAATCCGGAAAGGGGAGGAGATCAGCGCGCAGGTTGACACCGCTGGCGATTTTACGATTCCAAACGTCTTTCCGGACGAGCGCTGGTTGGAAGTTCGGCAGCTCCCGCCGCGCTATTACGTGAAGGAAGCCAGAATGGGCGCGCAGGACGCCAGATACGAGCCCATACGGCCTGGTTCGAGCGAGTTGACGATCGTGCTTGCGCCGGATGGTGCATCCGTATCCGGGACGGTGGCCGAACAGGACGGCGTCGTACCGCCCGAGGTCATTGTGGTTCTCGCACCGTCCCCTCTACCGCAAACCGGGGCGCCGGGCCTTGTCCGGACGCAGTGGGCTGACCAGGCCGGCGGCTTCGCGTTCGACACCGTTGTGCCAGGCGAATACTTCCTTCTGGCCTTTATGGGTCTGTTGCCCGGAGAGGGCGAGAATCTCGACTTTCTTAGGGCGCATCTGTCTAAAGCGGAAGAACTCACTTTGAAGCCGCGCGACAGGAAGTCAGCGAACCTCAAGGTACTGAACGCTCATTGAGGGCCGCCCGGCGGAACCGGCAGTTCCACGTCGGTAGGTGCTCCCCCAGGTACTTGCAGTTCGATCAGCCACTCATTTTTCAAAACCCAACGCGCCTGGTGCGGCTCCGTTCCCCGCCGGACCCCTATGCGATAATCGCCAGGCGCCAGTCCTCCGAATGCAAAGCGGCCACTCGCGTCCGGGATGGCAATCTGAATCGCATCCCGGTCCTGTACCGGTTTCACAGCCAGCAAAACCACCGTGCATCCCTCCGCGCTTCCTGTAAGGACACCGCGAATGGAGCCAGCGGCCGCCAGGCGGATCACCGCCTTTGCCGGAACGCCGGCGGTAACGTCGAGCACCGCACCGGCTGCCTGGTGGCACGTCGCTCCCAGTTCGACGGCGGTGATCTGGTGCCTTCCGAGTGCGAGGTACGGAATTTCAACCTCATGGTCGAATGCCGCTACGACGCTCCGCAGGAGCATGGCCGGCCATGCGTCAAGGCTCGTCGCCGTTATCGTGCTCGTCTTTGGGCAAGCGTCCGCTCCGCCGTGTTCATACTGCAACTGGAGCGCACCTCGCAGGCTTGCCCCTACAGGCAGTCTGATATCCGTCACGTGGTCGCCCGCTAAATCGATCCGCATGCGTCCGAACATCGGTTCCGATCCCAGAATTGCGCCTTTCGCTGCGGTTCCCTTTACCGGCCCCGCCGCGAACAGATGGTAAGAACCCTGCGGTACTCCGTCGATCCGGAAACTGCCATCTCCGGAGGTCTGGGCGGATCCGATTGCGATTCCCGGCTGCTCTACCGGCGCGAGAGCCACAGAGAACACCTCGCCTGGCGCAGGCAGATCCACCTTCCCCACGACGCTGAACAACGAACGCTGCGTGATGTTGAAATCTACACCGCGATGTTCCTCACCACCGGCGACGGGGAAGAATGCAGGTTGCGCGTTGCCCGGGTAAGTAAGGAAGCCCACGCTGCGGCCTGACACAGCTACTGCATATTCTCCGGGTGGGAGGCCGTAGAGCCGGTAGAGGCCATTGCTGTCCACGGAGGCAGCGGTGCCGACGCCCTCGACGGCCTGCAAGGTACCATCCGCGTTCCGGCTCATGGCCGTGACCCGGGCGCCGCGTATGGGCTGACTCGCCTGGTCCATAACGCGCCCGGTGATCGCTCCGTGCCGCACCAGCCGTATGGTGATTGCCGTTTGCTCACGACCGATCCGCGCCGCAATTCGCGTTTTCATGTATCCCGGCTTCTCGACGGTTATCAGGTACTCTCCGGCGATCAACCCCGGCGCTCTGAAGCGCCCTTCGCCATCGGTCACGGTGTCGACGACTGCCGTCCCACCGGGAGACCTCTCAATGCGCACCTCCGCGGATGCTACGGGTGTTCCGGAGTTGTCCTGAATGACCCGGCACGTAAGCTCCTCTGCCGGTGCCGCTTTCGGCATGGCCGCAAGCAGAAGACACAATGCCATCACCGGCTGCTTCCTGCCTTCAGCTTTCGGCCGTCTCATGTCGATTGCTCAGCCGAGCGACATCTCGTACGCCGTACTGAGGATGAAGCCTGGAATCCAGCCCATGACATGCTTGTCCATGCTCATTTCACGCTTCTCGGCTGGGACGGCCCAGCCGGTGTAGGCCTGACGGATGTCTCCATCGGGAGTGAGGTTCTTCTGAACATATTGCCAGGCGCGAGTCGCGGGCTCTTTGAATGAGCCGGGCAGCCAGCCGGATCGTACTGCCTCGTGCAACCCTGATGCGAACATCGCGCTTCCGGTCGTTTCGAGCGGTGTGTCGGGTTCATCCAACAGCACGCGGAAACCGCCTTCAGGATGCTGTACCCGGACAATACCTTCGGCCAGCCGGCGCATATCTTCGAGGAAGGGGCGATACGCGGTGTCGCTGGCGGGAAGGTGGCGCAGCACTCCGGCCATCGCCCACAAGAGCCACCCGCTTGCGCGCGTCCAGTATGTATTTCCTAAACCGGTCTTGTTGAAGAGGATGGTTTTGGCGAGACCGGTCTCTTTCACCAGGAACGTATCAGTGTAGGCGCGGAGCTGAAAAACGGCTTGTTCGCGAAACGCGGTTTCGTTGCGCGGGTCGAGCCGCGAGGCGATCATCAACGCGCTCGCGACAAAGTAACAGGTGTCGGGAATCGCAAACTCGGAGTAATCGTCGTGACTGACAAGCCCGAGATGATTGCGGGCGGAACGGTGAAGGATAATGGACGCAACATCGACAGCAATGCGGCGCGCCCGCTCATCTTGAAGCTGACGATAGATCTCATAACAAGGCAGCGCCAGCCCGTAGTGCCCGGCATAGGTCGTGATGGGTATGCCTCCAGCGATGACCGTTCGCGACTTCGCGCCGCTATACTTGCTCACCGACGTTAAGCTGAGATGATGATCGAGCCAGCGGCGGGCATACTGGCGCACTTCCGGAACATGACTTCCGCCCCATTCGAGCATGCCTTTCATCAGTAACGTACCAAACCAATCCGTGTTCCAAACGGAGGGATCCTGTTCGAGAGATCGATCGAGAATCGCTGCAACGGCGGCAGGTGTGTCAGGTGGCAGCTTGCGCGCGGAGCTGGCGCCGGCCTTTGAGAGAGCTGCCAGGGAGGCGAGAGCTGCCCGGCGAGTTACGGACATGGTCATACGTAGATTGTCCTAACCCGAGCACTGATGTTGCAAAGAACGCTGTAGGAAATGGTTCCCGCAACGTTGGCAATATCCTGGGCATCGAGACTGGCGTCCCCCTCGCGGCCAAGGATCGTCACGCTGTCCCCGGGCGCCAGCGGAGAGCAGTCTGTCACATCGATGGTTGTAACATCCATTGAGACCGCGCCCAGGATGGGGACGAGCTTGCCGGACGCGATCAGCTTGCCCTTGTTCGAAAGCTGATGCGGAACGCCATCCGCGTATCCGGCGGCGACCACCGCAATCCGGGTCGGACGGCTCGTCCGGTACGTGCCGCCGTATCCGACCAGCGAACCTTCGGGCAGATCCTTCACCGTAAGTATGGAGGCTTTCCAGGTGAGTGCGGGTTTCACGTCGAGTATCCGCTCCGGAACGTCTCCGCGAGGCGGTGGAATATAGCCATAGATGGCATGCCCGGGGCGCACCAGTTGGCCCCACGCGCGGCTGCGGCCATACGCGACGGGAATGGTGCTGGCCAGATGCAGATAGGGCGGCTTAACGCCCGCGCGGCGCAGATCGGAGACGATGTCGAGAAAAGTTGCGGTCTGCTCTTCCGTTTGTGATGTGCTGTAGTCGCCGGCTGAGGCAAAGTGGGTCATCAGGCCTTCGAGCCGGCAATGCCGTGCGCCGTTCACCGCATCCAGGATCTCCGCCGCTCCCGCCCGTGCGCCCAGACGGCCCATCCCGGTGTCGATCTTCAGGTGATAATGCAGGGGCGTTCCCGATCGGACGGCGAGCTGGTCCCACTCGCGCAGGTCCGGAAGGGAATGAATGACTGGTGTAAGTTCGTATTCGATGAGACCGGCGCGCTCGGCGGGCAGGAAGTCCGCCATGACAAGAATACGGGTACGGATGCCGGCTTCCCGTAAGGAAGCGCCTTCTTCCACGCTGGACACCGCCAGCCACTGTGCTCCTTCGCTCACCAGAAGGCGTGAAACCTCAACGGCGCCGTGGTGGTAGGCGTCGGCTTTCACAACGGGCATGACCTCGACGGAGGCTCCGACCACATTCCGGACGGCCCGAAAGTTTTCGGTGATCTGACGCCTGGATACCTCGGTCCAACTACGAAGCGCAAACG
>DASTMK010000617.1:0-2942 GCA_035714225.1 Bryobacteraceae bacterium
GAATGAAAGTAGGCCTTGATCTCACCGCTCTTGATGCGGTTCTCGATGTTGGGTTTGATCCAGTACTTTACGGAACCCGAGATGCCGCCTCCCCGGTGAATGAGTGTGACGCGCGCGCCCGTCCAGTGCAATTCCAGGGCGGCGATGGCGGCCGAATTTTTCGCTCCCACTACCGCCACGTCGTGGTTATAGTACGGATGAGCTTCTTTGTAGTAATGGATGACTTTGGGCAGGTCTTCGCCGGGAACGTCCAGCAGATTCGGCCGGTCATAATACCCGGTGGCGAGGATGATTTTCTTTGCCGCATAGCGCCTCACGCAGCCATTACGGTCTTCCGTGTGCACGGAGAAATTGCCGTCGCCGCCGGTGATCTTCAGCACCATTTCATACTGGCGGATATCCAGGCCGTAATAATCCGCCACGCGGCGATAGTATTTCAACGCCTCGGTACGCGTAGGCTTTTCCCCGATGGATGTCATCGGCAGGCCGCCGATTTCGAGCAGTTCCGGCGTCGTGAAAAAGCTCATGTTGGTCGGATAGTGGTAAATGGAATTCACCACGCACCCTTTGTCGATCAGGACCGCGCGGACGCCCCGCTGCTTCAATTCGATCCCGCAGGCAAGACCGGTGGGTCCGGCCCCCACTACAACAGCGTCGTAGTCGTTCACCTCACAGCATTCCTTCCACCGACGAATAAACGCTGTCGAGCGCGGCCGGAAGCGCCGCTACATCTTTTCCGCCTGCTTCGGCCATATCGGGCCGGCCTCCCCCACGCCCCCCTACGGCTTGCGCCACGGCTCCAGCCAGCTTGCCGGCGTGCACCTTGCCGGTGAGGTCCTTCGTTACGGCCGACACAATGGCAACGGTCGAATCTTCCGCAGTTGCCAGTACGATGACCGCCGTTTTCCACTTGTTGCGAAGCGAGTCCGCCAGCGCGCGCATCTGCTGGCGGTCCAGGCCGTCCACTCTATCGGCGAGCACCCTGACGCCTTTGATCTCCCGCGACTTCGCCTCCAGGCCGCCCGCCTGCGATTGGGCCAGTTTGCTCTTGAGCTGATCGAGCTGTTTTTCGAGTGCTTTCTGGTGAAGCGCCATGCGTTCCACTTGCTCCACCAGTTCCGGCTCGGCGACGCGAATCAGGTTGGCGACCCGATGCAGAGAGTCCGTGGCATACTGGAACCGCCGCAGCGCACCTTCGCCGGTAATGGCTTCAATCCTCCGCACACCCGCGGAGATGCTGCCTTCATAGACGATTTTGAACAACCCGATGTCGCCCGTCCGGTTTACGTGCGTGCCGCCGCACAACTCGCGGCTGAAGCCCGGCACAGAGACCACGCGAACCCGCTCGCCGTATTTTTCTCCGAACAGCGCCATAGCACCCGTGGACAAAGCCTGCTCGAGTTCCATAACGTTTGTCTCGACGGGAGTGTTTTCCAGAATGCGCTGGTTGACGAGCCGTTCTACTTCGCGAATTTCTTCCGGATCCATCGCGGTGTAGTGGGTGAAGTCGAAACGGAGCCGCCCGGGCTCCACCACACTGCCCGCCTGCTTCACGTGGTTGCCCAGCACGGTCCGGAGAGCGGCGTGCAGAAGATGTGTTGCTGTGTGATTGCGCCGTGTGGCATCGCGCAATTCCCGCCCAACGGCAGCGCGTACCGTCTGCCCCACCCGCAGCGGTTGGAGTGCGACGACCTCGTGAACCGAAAGGCCCGGCAGCGCCGCGCGTGCGCTCTTCACTTCCGCGATGCGCTCATCCCCCTGCGCACTGTAGAGGCTGCCCTGGTCGCCAACCTGGCCGCCCGCTTCGGCGTAAAACGGCGTCTGGTCCAGCACCACTTCCACTTCATCGCCCACGCCGGCGGTCTCCACGGGTTCGCGATTCCGGACGAGTCCGATGATGTGCGCCTCGCTCGACTCCAGGCTGTCGTATCCGATAAACCGGGTGCGGCCGTGTTCGAGCAACCGGTGATAAACCGGAGCGGTCTGCGCTTTCTCCGCGCCCCGCCAGCTTGCGCGCGCCCGTTCGCGCTGCTGCTCCATTTCGCGTTCGAAGCCCTCGCGGTCGATGCTCAGCCCATACTCGCGGGCCATCTCTTCCTGCTCGTCCACGGGCAGGCCGTAAGTGTCATAGAGCCGGAAGGCGGCGGCGCCCGGCAATACACCGCCCGCGGCCGATTTCACTTCATCGTGGAAGATCTTTTCCGCCACGTGGAAGGTAGTCGCGTAACGATGCTCCTCTTCTTTCACGACGCGAGCCACGCGCTGGACACTTTCCATCAACTCGGGGTAGGCGGGCTTCATCAGCTCCGCGACAAACCCGGTGAGCTCATACAGGAAGGGATGGTGCACCCCGGCCATACGTGCGTGACGCATGGCCCGCCGCATGATTTTCCGCAGCACATAACCGCGGCCGTCGTTCGATGGCAGAACGCCGTCGTGGATGAGGAACGTGGTGGCGCGGCCGTGATCGGCGGCGATGCGCAGGGACGTATCGGTACGCGCGTCCTCGCCGAAGGTGACATGGAACAACTCCGCCGCGCGCAGCACGATGGGATGAATCAGGTCCGTATCGTAGTTCGATAATTTGCCTTGCAGAACGGCCGCGATGCGTTCCAATCCCATGCCGGTATCGATGGAAGGACGCGGCAGCGGCGTGAGCGTACCGTCCGTGGCGCGGTCATACTGCATGAACACGAGATTCCAGATCTCGACGTAGCGGCCGCCCGCATCCGATGGAAAGGGTTCGTCCGCCCGTCCCGGTTCGGCGGCTTCGGGCCCCAGGTCGTAATGGATTTCCGAACAGGGGCCGCAGGGACCGGTCTCTCCCATCTGCCAGAAATTGTCTTTTTCGTCGAGGCGGAAGATGCGGTCTTTCGGAACGCCGGCAACCTCCTGCCAGAGTCGCTCTGCGTCGTCGTCCTCGCGAAAAACGGTGACGTACA
>DASTMK010000618.1:0-10859 GCA_035714225.1 Bryobacteraceae bacterium
AACGTATGTCGCCTTCTGGAGATGGGTCTCACCAGCCCAACTACCATGGTCCTTTAGTTTTTCCGTGAGGGAGAGCAAGATGCTTGCCGACTCTAACCTATTCATTTTAACTACCTTCCATCTCCGGACAGAATCTTGTCCTTAGCTGATCTCAGCCACGCCTTCGCCTTTTCTTTGATCTCCGGGGCAACGAATACATAGGCTACCGCGAACCGAGGGGGCTGCGCAAAAGTCGTCGAAAGCAGAACGGAAGATGTGATGCTCCCGTCCCGCTGGAACACCGGGAAGTCCTCGGAATCCGCGTTCGACTTGTACGGGTTGAACCGAACCAGATCGTCACAGAACTCCTTCCTGGCCGCTGTGTAGATGAGTTCTGGGCTCTTCAGGTTTCTTTGCAAGTCTAGTGGCGTACTTTCGTAGAGTAACCGGAAGTGCCGACGTTCGGCGATCCTGGCAGCCGTAACATGTGCACGCGCCGTTGGATCGACCGAAGCCCTGGAGATCTCAGATAAGATCTCGTTGTCGGTCGTCGCAAGATGCTGTCCCAAGTCAATCTCGTATTTGCCTCCTGGAAGTGCCTGAGTCAGGAACTCCGTAAGATGCATATCGTAGATGCGGCGTACAGGGTGAAAGTACAACTGTGTGTACATGAAGTACCGCCCCCAAAGGAGCGATTCGGCTGCCTGTAATCCTCCGCCAGTTATGCCCATATCGGGTTCATTGGTTTCCTGATCCTCGCGAGGCAAAATGCGTAAGGTCCCGATCAAGCGGAGTTGATCGAACTTCCCGTACGCCACACCTGCGTGATGGGCGTCACGCAGCAAGTAGTCCATTCGATCCGCACCAAAAACGTCGCCTCCGATGATCTCGTACAGAATCGACTCCCAAGTCGTAAACTGATAGGTTTCCTTACCTCGGGTCCGCGCGAAGTACTTGGGACCAACAGCGATTTTGGCGACGTCCTCAGCGCTGATCTTCAGATCTCGAAACGCTGCAGCCAGAAACTCGGAGAAGATCAAATCGCGACTCAGATCTTCGTGGCGAATCCCGTCCGGCAACAGGTCCTTCTCCGCGGCATGTGAGAAAGGAAGGTGGCCCAAGTCGTGGCACAGGGCGGCCGCCCGAACGACGCGGCGCCAGTAGGTCTATTCGTGCTCTCCGAGGCATGGAACAAGATCGCGAACGTTATCATGCTTGATGTTTTCCGGATCTGTTACCACGTCATAGATCCGCCCCGCCAAATCCATCACACCAAGTGAGTGTTCAAACCTTCTATGCGTGGCCGCGGGATACACAAGGTAGGTCAGCGCAAGCTGATGGATGTTCCGCAGACGCTGGAACGGTCTCGAGTTGACGAGCTTTCGTTCCTCCGAATCCAGCTTTATGAATCCGTGGATTGGGTCCCGGATCTCGTGGATTCAATTGGACATGCCATAGTGATTGTACTTCCCTGGTCAAAACATTTCCAGAGGGGATTGTTCAATACGTTCAATGCACGGCTTTCCGCTCAGATCTTGTTCCGGTCGTAATCGAACGGCTCGTCCACCAGATGGAAGATGGGTTCGTTTTCTTTCTGGAGATAGTAGGTCTTCAATGGTGTTCGCGGGAAGTCCGTCAGTTTTCGCGGGACCGCCGCGCCATCGACCCACTCAAATACTGGAATCTCCCATGGGTTGAACGTGTCCGACAGGCCGCGTTCCTTGGCAATACGGTATAGTGCGACGTTGCCGGGCTCGTGCCCTCCGAGATAGAGCCCGATCACATCGAGCCGGAACTTGTCTATTCCAAAAAGCACCAGGTTCGTCAGATAATCGTCGCCCTGGCCGAAGCCGTCTCCGTCCCGCGAGTAGATCCCTTCAATCATCGACAGGCCGGTGCGTAAAACACTCTGGTTATCGCATGTTTTATGCGCCCAGATCTCCTGGTGAATGGGGCCGAGCCGCGCGGCGCTATCGTAGCGCGCGTAGCCCATCTTCTTGTGCCGTTCGAAGAAGTTCTTAATAAGCGTCTCGGCCCGCGGATTGATTTCCGGCTTCATCACCTCCGGAACGCCGGTGACCCCCTGCCACCCGGAGCAGAATCTCACAAACGGAGAAACGACCAGGCCCTGTTCGTTCTTGACCGCTTGCGTGAGGCACATTCCGTGGGCTTTCCACTTGGATATATTCAACAGCCACGTGCCGGGTTCGTTTACGGGGGCGTAGTGCGGTACACGGCTGTAAATCACGGAATCCGGCACCTTGCTCCAAGTGATGCCGTCGCCGTCCCGGAAGTGACGTGGACGCCGGTCCGTTTCGTTCATGGCGATGCCGTGCCGCTCGTTGATATCCAAGAAACCGCGATGGTTCCACATCGGGTAGTTGTTCGCCTCGATGAAGTGGAACTTTTTGAGCCCGATTTCCTTCAAGCCCATCACCATTCCTTCATAGAACTGCGGATCCGTTCCCGTGCCCCAGTTCTCTTCAGGCGTCCGCCGCCGGCCGCGGACGCTGGTGAAATTCGGCTTCAAAACAACGCTGTGGGTGACGGGCACGCCCGCACGGTCCATCGGAACGAAGATCTCGCGCGCGAGATTCAAGCCCTCGCGGAGTTTGGCGGGGGCGTCCATCTTATGCGGAACATGAGTCCGCCGGATGAAAACAGCTTTCGGGTTCTCTTCAATAAAGCGGTGCAACCCAAAAAATGGCATGGGCACGCGCGCACTTGCAGGCCGCACGGACGCGCCATCCAAGGAAGGGATTGCGGCAGCGCCTGCCGCCCCCAGGAATTCACGTCGCGAGAGAGTCATCGTAAATAGCTCCCTGTCAAAAACAGCTCTAACTGAACAGTACGATTCCCACCTGTTCCAGATGAGGAATAGTGAATTCGGTTCCGGTGCCGCGCCGGGCGGTCGTCAGTTTTACGCGCTCTCCCTCAGGCCGCAGGAGAACGGCAGAGGAGTACTCTCCGGAAACTCGCATCAGAATCTCGTACCGCAAGCTCCGCCCATAGTTGATGGCCTGCACAATGGCGCGCGCGCGGAACGGTCCCGACGCCGGGCCTGATGTCGCGGTGGCGATCACGCTCAACGCGTTCCATATTCTGACGGCCCGCCGCTGATGCGTAGCGGCGTCGATCATGTCGAGGGCAAAATCACTCGGGTCGGAGATGAGCTCCCGGTAGGCGATCACCTTCCCGCGGCCCAGCCGGTACGTTTCGCGGTCCGGCTCCTCACGCTCCAGTTTCAAAGCTGGAACGTGCCACCAGGGCTTTTCGTCCTCCCGGTCGACGATCAGCGTGGAACCCGCTTCCGCGTGAGCGAGAATCCGGCTGCGTACGCCGGGCTCCGGCGCAGTCAGGCTGGCGGCAACCACTACGGGCCGCTTGTCTGGATCGGGCGCCGGTGGGCGGGCAGCGGGTTCGAGCGCCGGACAGGCATTCTGGCGGAAGGCAAGGTTCGCGAGCTCGGCGCTGAGTTCGTCTTCATCCACCAGCATGGTGATAGCGGGAAAGAACGGATGCCCGAAAAGAGGCTTATGTTCTTTCAGCCAGCGCGCGGAGCGGCCCATGCGGCGCCATGCCTCAATCGCCTTTGCGTCGCCATCCACAAGCGCCTTGCGGTACCGCGGCTCCACCGCCAGGACATAGTTGGCTCCGCTCACCCACGCCTCAACCAATGCGAGTTCGAGCGAGTCGTAGGGGAGAACCCGGTCGGGAGAGACTCCGGAGTGCTCGTCCGGCTTGTAGGCTACTGCCGGCTGCCGTTCCGGGCAAAGCGCCTTCAGCCATGCGATACGAAATCCATTCGCATCCACCCACGGCTGATGGCTTGCACTCGCGACATCTTCGGCACCGGTTGTATTCGGCGTGCGGCTTATTCCAGGCCATAGGCCTTCCGTCAGAGCCGCCGGACGTCCGCCCGCATTTCGAAACTCCTGCAAGCCGGACAGAACAATTTCATCGGACGAGGCTACCCGCAGCCCCGCCTTTTGGCACGCTTGGAGAAACGCATCGACGGGTTTGTCGACCAGTACCACATCCGTCCCCCCATCCTTTAACATCGGCGCCAGGGCGGGGTCCTGATCTTCCCATCGCAGGACAATGTCGCGCGCGAGATCGATGGCCATAAATCTCCTGCTCGAAGTCTACGACATTGACGATTTCAATACAAGATGGTCTGAAAGGCGAAAATTGTCAAGTTGCGGCCACGCAGACCCAGGTGCAAGGAATTGCGTCCATAAATATGGATATGGACGGGAGTGGAGTTGGAAAAATACGGCTTAAATTGAGACAATTAAGTATGGAAATGAATATTAGGGGATTCACATAACATGACTGCTCAACGATTTGGCTCGCTTCGCGTCTACGTTCACCCGGACCGGGTATCGATGGGTGGCGCCGCTGCGGCGGTGGCAGCCTCCGGGATCAAAAGGCTCATCGATGAAAACGGCGTCGCGAATGTACTTTTCTCCTCTGCTGTCTCCCAGCTCGACTGCCTCGACGCACTCGCCTCCGACAATTCCATCGACTGGAATCGTGTCGTCGCTTTTCACGTCGACGAGTATGCGGGGATGCCCATCACACATCCTGCGTCCTTCCGCCGCTTCCTGTTGGATAAATTCCTTTTCAAGGTGGCCCCGCGCGAATTCCACGGCATTGCCGGCGAAAGCCCGGATCCCGCCGCCGAGTGCGCGCGCTATGCTTCGTTGCTGAACGAGCATCCCCCTGGTCTTACGATTCTCGGCATCGGAGAGAACGGGCATCTCGCCTTCAACGATCCGCCGGTGGATTTCAAAGATCCGTTCGATGTGAAGCCGGTGACGCTCGATGAGAAATGCCGCCGGCAGCAGGTCAACGATGGGGCGTTTGCCTCGATCGAAGAAGTTCCACCCGTGGCGCTGACGGTGACCATCTCGCGGCTCATGCGCGTTCCGCGCATCGTGTGTGTGGTGCCCGGCGTTCGCAAGAGTGAGGCGGTGAAACGCACTCTCCTGGAAGCCGTGTCGCCGGACTGCCCCTCTTCCATCCTGCGCACGCACCCCAACGCGGAGTTGCATCTGGATGCCGAAGCCGCCAGCCTGCTGGATGTTGAACACCTGATGGAAACCGGCGCCCGGCGCTGATCCGCTTTTCGCCTGTAGCCGCAGCGCCGGCAGACCGGTCCGGTTCATCGTAAACTGGATGCGATCATTATGTTGTCCCGCCGCGATTTATTCCAATTCGCAGCGCCGGCGCTGGCAGGCTCCGCCGCTGGTTTTCAAGGGCCTTCCGCCAAAGACCGCGTGGTGCTGGTGATCAGCGTCGACGGCTTTCCGGGATGGGAGTGGCAGAACCCGCGCCTTCCCGTTCCGAATCTCTGGAAGCTTGCGCAGTCGGGTGTGCGCGCGGAGACCGTGAAGATCACGAACCCGACGGTCACCTGGCCCACCCACACATCCATGATTACCGGCGTGCGCTCCGCACGGCACGGTGTTTTGGCGAATGGACTGGTCCAAAGAAACAGCGACAGCAAGCCCGTTACCGTGAAGCCGTGGCACGACAGGGAGGACCTTGTACAGGCGACTACGATATACGATCTCGCCTACGACGCGGGACTTACTACCGCCGAGGTGGACTGGGTCGCCATCTACAACGCGAAACGGATTACGTGGCGTTTTCCCGAGGTGCCGGATCCCGCCGGGAAGATCGAGCGCGAGATGATCGAGGCCGGGCTCATCTTCGAGTTGGATATCAAGGAGTTCTTCAAGAGCAGTCCCGTCTGGCGCGATCAGCAGTGGACGCAGGCCGGAGTGCACATCATTACCAAGCACGCTCCGAACCTGCTGCTGTTTCATCTTTTGAATACGGATGCGGCCAATCATGCCTACGGCCCGCGCACTCCCGCATCGCAAACCGCTTACGCATTTGCCGATGAGTGCGTGGCAAAGCTATTGAACGCACTCAAGACCGCGAACCTTTGGGAGCGGGCGACGGTCTTCATCGTCACCGATCACGGGTTCAAGCCCATCACGAGCGCGGTGAAGCCGAACGCAATCTTACGCCAGATGGGCCTGGTCCGCGGTTCCGGCTCCGCGATCGAATGCGATGCCTGGGTGCTTCCCATCGCCGGCATCGCCGGCGTGTATTTCGTAAATCCGGAGAAGAAGGCCGGTCTGGCCGCACGCCTGCCCGAGGTTTTCGCGAAAGCGGAAGGTGTCCTGCGCGTGCTGGCGCCCGATGAATTTGCGGCTTTCGACCTGCCGCATCCGGACCGGAACAGTCGCGCCCCCGACCTCGTTCTGGTTGCGAAAGACGGATACACGTTCAACGCGGCGCACGAGGGCGATGCAACGGGACCGGCGCCTTATCGCGGCACTCACGGCTATCCGGCGTCCGATCCCGATATGAACGGTACATTCATAGCATCCGGCTACGGCATTCGAAAAGGCGCCAGGCTCGACCAGATGTCCCACCTCGATGTCGGCCCCACCATCGGTGCGCTACTGGGCATCGAAATGAAAAACGTCGAAGGCCGCGTGCTGACAGAAATCCTGGACGCCTCCGCGCTGTCGCGCCGGATGTGAGTCAGTTACCAGAGATACTTCAACCCGAACTGAATGGCTCGTCCCGGCTGCGAGCCCGTGATCCGGCCATAGGTCGCCGAGGATAGATTCGCCACCGGATTGTTGAAATTCACCTGGTTGAACAGGTTGAAAAACTCCGCACGAAATTGCAGCCGGTGCTGCTCGGTCACGGGGAAGTCCTTGAGAATCGCCAGGTCGGTCGAGACCATTGCGGGACCTGAGAAAATGCCCCTGCCCGCCGAGCCATAGCGGCCGATGGCCGGCAACGCGAACGCGTCGCGGTTGAAAAAGTTCAGGATCATATCGGCCCTGGAACTGTGGTTGCGCTCGATTTGCCCCACCAGGTCCGGGTGGATGGAACTGCCGCCGCAGATGTTGCCATCGAGAGCTGTATTCTGGCCCGAAACCGGTGTCACCGGACTGCCGCTCTGGACTGTCTGGAATCCCGAGGCTGTCCATCCGCCGAATATCCGCCCCAGAAAACCTCTTTGGTCCGTCATCACCGCCGGCGACCAGACGCCGGAGAAGACAAACCCGTGCCGCCGGTCCCAATCGGACCGCCCGCGGTCGGAGCGCACGTCGAACGGATTGGAAAGGCAACCGCCGAGTGTTGTCGTCGAACTGCTGTCGATCGATTTGCCGAGCGTGTACGATGTCGAAAACTGCAACCCATGCGCGAAGCGTTTATTCACTTCCAATTGCATGCTGTGAAATGAACTGGTGAAGCTGTTGTCGAGGTAGATCCCCTCGGTGCCATAGATTCCGGGCAGGAATGGCGCGCGGCTTTCGGCGTTCGCTTCCGTGGAGAGGGGCCGCCCCTGGGAGTCCACGCCGGGTATATAGGGCGCGGCGTTGAACGGACGATAGGCGATCAGCTTGCGCCCCGTCTTGCCAATATAGGCGGCCGAGACCGCATAGTCCCGGCCGAGGTCGCGCGCGATGGTCAGGTTCCACTCCTGCACGTATGTGGTGCGCAGGCTGTCCTTACCGGTGCCGCTCCAGAAACCGTTGATCGGGAATACGAACGTGAATGCCGCGGGATCGATGAACGCAGGAGGAGCACTCTCGCCGACCGACCCGAACGGGTTGGCTACATACCCGCCCCGGAACGTTCGGCGGCCGCCCACGAACGGCGGATTCTCCTGCGCGACGGTATCCGTGTTGAAGGTGTCGTAGAAGATACCATAAGCACCGCGTACGGCGGTGCGGCCGTCGCCGAAAATGTCCCAGGCGAAGCCGAAGCGCGGCGCAAAATTGTTCTTGTCCGTATCGTACAAGCCGCGCGGCAGGTCGCCCGGGAACAGCATGCCTGGAGGCGCGTCCGGGAACTTGCCTGAGCGAATGTTCGCGTCCGGGATCACAGTATTAATGCGATCGTACTTATCCGCCCAGGGCGTGGGTAATTCGTACCGGAGCCCGAGGTTCAATGTCAGCCGGCTGGAGACTTTGAAATCGTCCTGAATGTAGGCCGCCGTAAAGGTATTGCTGCCGTCGTTGACTCGCACTCCATTGGTAACCGGCAGTTCCTGGTAGGTGCCGAGGAGGAAGTCCGCCAGGGGATCGCCGAGAGTGGCGGTGCCACCGCCGGTTCGCTGCCCATTGAAGGTAAACTGAGGCGGCCCGAGGAACGATTGGAAGAAGCTGAGCCGCATGTGTTCGAAGCCGAACCGGAAGGTGTGGCGGTTCCGTACCAGGCTGACATTTTCCTGGAGCTGGTACACGTTGGAGACGAATTTCACCGGCCCGCCGGAGTTCAGGCTGAACCGGCCGCTTACGTTGAACTGCGGCGAACCGCCGTCCGTGTACATCGGCATTCCCGCGATTCCCAAGTCTGCGGGAGTGCGGGTGACGGTGGGAGTGTTCAACGAAAAGGACCGCGTGAAGCCCAAGGTCAGTTGATTCAGCAATGACGGTGAAACGGCCCACGTATGGTTGATACCCGCGTTCTGAAACCTGGGTCCTTGCTTCTGTCCGGTCCAACGGGCGATGTTGCTGCCATATGCGAGCTCCGGGTTCTCCTGCCGGGTCTGGTTGAAGTAGTAGTGCGCAAACAGAGACTGCTTTTGCGTCAGGATCAGATCCCAACGCAGCATGGCAAGATCGGAATTGCGGGGATTGGGTCCAACTGCTTGAATGATGCCGCTCGAGTCCACAACGGGAACGAAATCGAGCACCCTGAGCGCGGCGGGATCAAGCAGCGAAGCCGGAATACGATTGCCCGGAAAAGGCGTCCCATCCGCCGGATTCACCAACTGCTTCACGCCATTGAGATGCGAGAAATCGCCGGACGCTTCGGCACGGGTGGGCGGCAGCGCGGTTGTGGTCGCCGCCTGCCTGCGATCGCGCAATCCCTCGTACGTCCCGAAGACGAACATCCGGTTGCGCATGATGGGGCCTCCGGCCGCCGCACCGAACTGGTTCTGAATCAGTTGCGGTTTGGCGGTCTGGAAGAAGCTGCGGGCGTTCAGGTTGTCGTTGCGGTGGAATTCCCAAGCCGCGCCGTGGAATTCGTTGGTGCCCTGGCGGCTTACCACTGTAATGTTCGCGCCGGGGTTGCGGCCGCTGTCCGCCGCGAAATTGCTGGTCTGGATCTTGAACTCCTGCACGGCATCCGGCGGGGGCACGTTCAGGCCCGTGTTCCGCGACGGATTATTGAAGTAAGTGCCGTTGAAACGGTTGTAGTTCATGTTCGCGCGCCCGCCGTTGACGTTCATCGTCGGACCCGCGCGGGTATCGCCCAGGTCGCTATTGTCCGGTGCGCGCACGTTCAGGACGCCCGGCAGCGTGGCGGCCAGTGCGAACACATTGCGCCCGCGCAGCGGCAGATCTACAATCCGCCGGTCGTCGATGGTGGCGGAGGTCTGCGAAGACCTCGTGTCTACCAGTGCCGCCTGCGCCGACACCTCGACGCTCTCCGAAACCTGTCCGACGTCCAGCGAGATATCGGCCCGGACGTTTTCGTCCACGCGGAGCACCACCCCTGCATTGCGATATTTCTTAAATCCGGAGACTTCAGCCTCGATCGTATAAGTGCCGGAAACGAGTCCAAGTACCTGATAGAATCCCGCCGCGTCGCTCAACGTATTGCGCGATGCACCGGTGCCTTCGTGTGTAATGGTGATGGATGCACCGGGCACGATCGCGCCGCTCGCATCCCGCACATATCCACTGATCGTTCCCTGCGTCTGCGCTGTCACGATGGCCGCGCAAAGCAGTAGCAGGAACCCCAGTCGTTTGCCCATGAATTTTCCCCCTGCGAAGCATCATATCAATTCCGATGCTTCCGCTTGTTGGCGCGCGCAGCTCGGTTTCGGAGCCGTGAGCGAACTTCTGAAGCGTGTACTAAGCTTGCATCATGCTGCTGTCCAGGGTGGTGGAGACCTCGCGAAAAGTGGCGGAGACGTCGAAGCGCCTGGAGAAACTCGACCTGTTGGCAACGCTCCTCCGGCAATTGACTCCGGACGAAGCCGAAATCGTCATTCCATTTCTTTCGGGCGCTACCCGGCAGGGACGCATCGGCATCGGACACGCAACGCTCCGCGATGCGGCCAGCCCGCCGGTGGAAAACGGCTCTTTGGAGATCTTCGAGGTGGCCCGGGTCTTCGAAGAGATTACGCGTGTCGGGGGCCGCGGCGCCGAGCGGCAAAAGCAGCAGCTTCTCCATTCCCTTCTCTCCCGCTCCACGCAGGCGGAGCAGCAGTTTCTGACCGCGTTGCTGATGGGCGAGCTGCGGCAGGGGGCGCTTCAGGCGCTAATGGTGGAAGCCGTCGCAAAAGCCGCCGGGCTCGCGCCGGAGCGTGTGCGGCGCGCAGTCATGGTGGCCGGCGACGTTGTGCCGGTAGCACAAGCGGTGTTGTCCTCGGGCGAAGCCGGGCTCGCCCGCTTCTCCATCGAACTGTTCCGGCCGGTGCAACCGATGCTGGCGCAGACCGCCGAAGACATGGATCAGGCGATCGCCTGTTTGGGAGAAGCCGCTCTCGAGTTCAAACTCGATGGCGCGCGCATTCAGGTCCACAAGTCGGGAAGCGACGTGGTGGTGTTCTCCCGGCGCCTCAACGATGTGACGGTGGCGGTTCCGGAAGTGGTGGAAGCGGTGCGGGCGCTGCCTGCCCAGGACGTCATCCTGGACGGCGAAGTGCTCAGCCTTCAACCCGGCGGACGTCCACAGCCTTTTCAAATCACCATGCGGCGGTTCGGGCGCAAACTGGATGTTGAGAGAATGCGCGCGGAGCTTCCGCTCCAGCCGTTCTGGTTCGACCTACTGCATATCAATGGAGCCGACGTAACGGAAGAGCCGCAAACGCGCCGGTTTGCGGC
>DASTMK010000619.1:0-3642 GCA_035714225.1 Bryobacteraceae bacterium
CCTCCTTTGTAAATGGGTGCGGAACACTTCCCCAGCAATGCGTACAGATAGCGCCGATCATCTCGTGGATTGCCGGGGTGTGTCAATAGAGCATCTGTAAATTTATTGCCATGAATGTGACGTCTCGTGCGGTTGATTGCCCCATTGTCTCAGGCTGAGAAATCTCCTCCATCAGATCCACCTCCGTTTGGATTCACATCAAGAAAGCGAATTCCCAGAATGTTCCTGAGACATTCTAGGAGAGAAAGCGAACAATGCGCAAGAGTTCACGCGTGCAAAGCAGACGAATTTACAACCTGGCGGAGGCGGTCATCCCGTAATGCCGCTGATGTCGATGAGATACAACTGGCGGCCATTTCCGCCGTGAGGCGAGTCGATCACCACTTGCTTCCCGTCCGGGCTGAATCGCGGGTGCGTGTCACAGCGCCACTCGCCCTGGTATTCCGGCGGCGAATGAAAATGCCCCAGCGGATAGCGCCTGCCGGTGGACACCTTATAAAGATACGGATTCTGATTCCGGTTTTTGTCCGGGTAGGTATCGTTGAGAATCCACTGGTTCCCAGGCAGGTAGGTGCAGTGGCCATTCCCGGTCATCACATCCGGCGCGACCGCTTCCACCTGCCGGCTCCTGTCCCGATACAGGTAGAACTTGTCCCCGTGAGATGGATGCCAGGCCCATGCGAGCACATGCCGCGGGTCGCGCCAGATAAAATGCGACGTCTTTCCATAGGGATCCAGGACGTAAAGATCCGTTCCGTCGGCCTTGGCGGTGAACATGCGGGTCTCCCAGCTTCGGCCGTGCTCGGGTCCTCGCCAGCGGTGCAGGAAAATGAACCGGCCCCCATCGGGAGAGACCAAAAGGTGGTTGAACCAATGCTTGGCGCGTTCGAGCCCGCCCTTCTCGTAAGGAATCCGTGCCGCGGCCGCATAGGAGATCAACAGGTCGCGTTGGCCCGAGGCGAGATCGATGCACCAGATGCCATTGTCGACCGGCGCGGCGGTATCCTTTCCAGGATCCGCTATGCCCGCATAACCGTAGCCGGGGCGGCAATCGTTCAGACGGCTGAAATCGGTCGAGATCGCCCACTTGCCATTCGGGCTCAGGGCGTAGACCGGCGCCGGCAGCGTCCTTCGTTTCCGCGTCTTTACATTTAATATGTACGCGACGAAGCGGTCTCCCTGCCGGTCGTTCCAAATGATTTCGGAATCCGAACCGGGAATCCATTGCAGCATGCAGCCCTGCTGCCACCCCCACGCGCGGCTCCTTCCTAATTCGATCCAGCGATCGCCGGACTGAATGTCCACCATGCCGATCCCTATAACGTCGTCCGGCCGCGGCGAACGATGTTCGAAATCCACCTGCATTCCGAGCACATAGCGGCTACCCGGATCGAACTCCAGCTTGTCGTAATAACCGAACCAATGGTGTCGCGGGCCGCGAGTGATGGCCCGGACGGGCGGGAGGCGCTCCGTGCCGGAAGCGAAAGGTGCGGCGCCGAGCAGCGATGCCAGCATGCTGCGCCGCGATGGTCTGAATCCGGTCAACGTACCCACCTTCGAATGGTAACTTGAAAGGAGGAAGGGGTTCGGGTGCATCGCGAAACCGGTTGGTTTTCACGGGAACGTGTGCTGGTCCTTACCTTGCTGGCCGCAACTGTGCTGGCGCTCTACCTCTGCTATCTGATAGCCGTTCCATTTCTGCCATCGCTGGTTTGGGGCCTCGCCTTCGCCGTGGTCGCGGACCCGCTCCGTTGCCGGATCGAACGCCGCATTCAGAACCGGAACGTGGCGGCGGCGCTCACCGTTGTTCTGGTAGCCGTTGTCATCATGGGCCCCGTCGCTCTCATCGGGCAGCAGGTCTTCCAGCAGGTGGCCAGCGGAGTCCAATCACTCGATTCCGGCCTCCCCTCCGGCGGGTGGCGCGAAACCGTCCTTCGCAACCCGGCACTCGGCCCGGTCTTTCAATGGGTGGAATCGTATGTGGATATCGAGGCGCGCCTCAAAGATGCCGGGGCCGCCGTTGCCGAACGGATGTCATCCTGGGTCACCGGTTCTGTCTGGGCAATGGCGCAGTTCTTTATCACATTCTTTCTATTGTTTTACTTCCTTCGCGATCGTCGTGCCGTACTGAACGCCCTTCGTTCGCTGGTTCCCCTCTCCCGCGCCGAAACCGACGAGGTGTTCCAAGGCGTGGAGGACTCCATCCACGCCACCATCTACGGCACCCTCACTGTCGCCCTCATGCAGGGTGCGCTCGGGGGATTGATGTTCTGGTGGCTCGGACTCCCCGCACCTTTGGTCTGGGGTGTGGTGATGGCCGGACTCGCCATCATCCCCATTCTTGGTGCGTTTATTGTCTGGGTTCCGGCGGCGCTGTTCCTGCTGGCTGGCGGATACTGGGTCAAAGCTTTGATTCTGAGCCTTTGGGGCGCCGTTGCTATTGGATTGATAGATAACATCCTGTATCCGGTCCTGGTAGGCTCGCGCCTGCGGCTCCATACGGTGCCGGTCTTCATCGCGGTGGTTGGCGGGGTCATCGTCTTCGGTACTTCGGGGATTATAGTCGGGCCGATTGTCCTCGCGGTTACAATGGCGTTGGTCGATATCTGGAAAAGACGCACTGCCGCATATTCCACGGCGGAAGAAGCCATCGGGAAGAATCTTGCGACGGGTCTTACCGAACCGGAAGCCAAGCCTGCCAACCCCGTTACGCTATAATCGGTCATTTGCGACCAAACCCTCCTGAATCTCCGTTTCAAAAGCGAAGAACAAGTGTCGCCGCTGCCTTCTCCGCCCGCGGCCTCGATGGCCTGCTCGTAACGGCCCTGCCCAACATCCGGTATCTGACGAACTTCACCGGTTCGAACGGCGCTCTGCTCCTCTTTCGGGAGCACGCCATCCTCTATACCGATCCGCGCTATGAATTGCAAGCTTCCGAGGAGGCCGATTGCCCGGTGAAAGTCGCCCGCGGTCCGTTATGGGCCGCCGTGAGGAAGGATCTCAGCCGCAAGCGTTTGAAGCGCACGGGGTTTGAAAAAGGCCGCATTACGTATGAAGCGTACGAGGCCCTGCGAGGATCGGACGCCGGCGACTCCGGCCTGGTTCCACTGGGCGGCATCGTGGAGTATTTCCGCATGGTCAAGTCCGAAGACGAAGTGGAAGCCATCCGCCGCTCGGTCGCAACCGCCTCGAAGGCTTTTCACGAGGCGGTGAAGCGGATCCGGCCCGAAATGACGGAGAAGGAACTCGCCGCCGAACTGGATTACCGGATGCGGCGCCTCGGCGCAGAGAAGCCCGCTTTTGAGACCATTGTCGCCTCGGGTATGCGAACGGCTTTCCCCCACGCCAACCCGGCATCCGGTACGATCGGCCGTAATCGTTTAGTATTAATAGACATGGGCGCGAGCCAGAACGGCTACGCGAGCGATATGACCCGTATGCTTTTCAGCGGGCGTCCAGGTGCAAAGCTCCAACGGCTTTACAATTCGGTGCTGGAGGCGCAGCTTGCCGCCATCGCCGCGGTTCACGAGGGGGTAACGGCTGGACAGGTGGACGGGAAAGCGCGGCAGGTATTAGGACGCTACGGCTTGCGAGATGCCTTCGTACATTCCACCGGGCATGGCCTCGGGCTCGAAATTCACG
>DASTMK010000620.1:0-15893 GCA_035714225.1 Bryobacteraceae bacterium
AGATGGATCACATCACTTCGTATCTGATGATGCTGAAGTGAGAGCGGTCGCGTGTTTAGAAATGCATGCCGCCGCCGCAGATCAATACTTCCCCGGTGACGTAATCCGAGAGGGGAGAACAGAAGAACAGCACGGCGCCGGCGGCTTCTTCGGGCGTTCCAAGCCGGCCGAGCGGACACATGGACCGGGCTGCTTCGAGAACCTCGGGCCTGACGCCGACGGGTATGTTCCGTCCCTGTACTTCGATGCTTGGCGCCTCGCTGGTGCGCGGCTGAATGAGCCGGGTCTCGATCAGGCCGAAGCCGACTGCATTCACGGTGACGTTGTAGCGGCCCCACTCCTTCGCCAGCGTTTTCGTTAATCCAATGACCGCCGCTTTGCCGGAAGAGTATCCGGACTGGCCCGAATTGCCGTCCGTCCCCGAAATAGAGGTGATGTTGACGACCTTCCGCATCACACGCGTGCCCGCGGCCGATTCCTTCTTTGCCGTTTCCCGAATCCACGCGGAGGCGGCGCGCAGTACGCGGAAGGGAGCCGCCACGTGGACGTCGAGCATGGCCTGGAACTGCTCATCGGTGGTCTTCTGAATGACGTTGTCCCACGTATACCCGGCGTTGTTGACGATGATATCGAGGGAACCCAACCGGCCGATCGTGGCATCGACGAGTTGTTGCGGAAACTCCGGGACGGTGATGTCGCCCGCGAGGTATTCAACCTTCGCCCCGCTTCCCGAAAGCGCGCCGCAAGCCTCGCGCGCCATCGTTTCATCGGCATCGTTGATCATCACCGAAGCCCCGGCGGCGGCAAGGCTGGACGCGATCGCCCGTCCGATTCCTCTACCGGCCCCGGTAACCATGGCGCTTCTACCCTTCAGCGTAAACGGCATAGCGATGTCCAGTCGACCTCCTCTCCGGCTAAGTACTCCTAATCGGAATTACGGTAACCGCTACCCGCTTGCTGGCGCGCGCGGCTCCGTTTCCGAGCCACGACCGCAAGGGAGCGGTTTCATTGAAACGTGAGTGAACTTGTGAAACCATGTACTAACCTACCTCCTTGAACATCGAAGGCACCTCTGCCGAAATCAGCCCGAGCTCATGGTGAATCGAATCTTCAAAAGCGACGAGATTGCGGCGCGTCAGGAACCAGGCCGTAGCGCCGGTCACGGCGGCTGCCAGCGCCGCAATCGCGGACGAACGAAACAGGAAGAAATACTGTAGCGCCACGACAATTCCCATCGCGACTCCACCCATGATCATCATCGGCAACATTGCGGCGCCGATGGATGGATTCACCGGTTTGCTGAACGGGAGGCCGTTCAGCACTCTTAGCTCAATTGCGAGATAGACAGACGTCGCGGCCACGCTGTAAGCAATGAACAGCGCGGCCTTCCCGATTCCCCACACCCATGAAAAAAGCAGGAGCAGACCGATGTGCGGGATGACGATGATTTCGATCCACAGCAGCGCGTGCACGCCGCGGGCAAAGCGGCCAAATACCAGCGGCGGCGCCAGCAGAAAAATCCAGACTCCTTTGTGATCGCTGGTATAGGGCAGCAGGATGCAGATCATGAAGAGCAGAGCTCCCAACAGGTGTGGCAGCAAATGGGCGGCCGAGAACTGGCGTGAGAACGGGTCCGTTCGCCAACCAGTCGCGATGATCTGCACGCCCAGTAATACGATTCCGATCGCCGCGAAGAGGAATTGCCGGCGGAACTGCCAGTCGCGCAGCATCAGGCGCGAGACGAAGCTAAACCCCGCCCGGGCTGCCGGCCCGCCGAAGAACCAGGCGACAGCTTCGCCGATCCGCGATCGCCTTACTTTGGCGCCGGCGGCGGAACCCGCGTGCATAAGACTGGACACGCGCACGAGATAATCGGCCGAGAGAGAACGGATGCCGAGAATCACAATGCCAATCACGAAGGCGCCGCATGCGGCCGCGACCGCCCAACGCGTGGAAGGGCGGGCCGGCAGCCAGCGGGGAATGCCGAGCCGGGCAACCAACTCGATCACATACCCGGAGAAGACAATCAACAGGAACGGTATTGCCGCGGCGAACTGTCCCGCGGCCCTTAAACGCGCCGCGGGCAGAAACCGGATCAGCCAGCCGTACAAGGCGCAGCAAAGTAGTGCCGCTACGAAGCCCGACAGAATCGCGGCGAGCAGGTGAACCGGTGGATACCACCATCCCGACTCCTTCAACAGAAGACCGGCGAAGGCCGGGCCGGCATTCATCGCTGTCGCCATGTACAGAACAACGCGAACCAGGTGAGTCAGCTTGGCCGCAATATAAGTAGCTCCATTAACGGGCTGGTGCGCCAATACCAGGCTCTCCGCCGGATTCACGAGGCTGTTTCCGGCTTCTGAGAGCAGAACAACGAGCAGAAGAGAGGTGCTGACGGCAAGAGAGCCGAAGGCATACATCGAAAGAGGCGGACCACCCGCGGCCACGATCAGACTCAGGATGCCGAAGAGGACAGCATAGAGCTTGGCCACGACCGTGAGAGCCGCTCCGTTCCAGCCCAGTTGATCCGCCATTTCACCGCGATCGCCAAGCTCGCCGAACAGGTTCACCAGGAGCCAGTAACGGCGCGGATCGATGCCGAAGCTCCTCAAGCGCCCTGACACCCAGGCGCTGCGGAGCAGACGTGCTATCGCTTCCCGGATCGCATTCATGACCGCAGAGCCGCCAGGATTCGAGAGACACCGGGGTTCACATCTTCCGAATGTGTAAGCCTGCGGAAGACATCTTCGAGCGACGATTCCTCCCCGAAAGCTTTGAGGCTATCCACGGTACCGTCCGCGATCAGCTTGCCTTTGTGAATGATCAGCACACGGTCACAGACCTTTTCCACGACGTCCAGCACATGGGAGCTGTACAGGATTGCTCTCCCGTCGGATGCCAGGGCGTCGATCAGGTCTTTGACCAGAATGGTCGTGTTGACATCGAGTCCCGAGAGCGGCTCATCCAGCAAAAGGACTTCCGGATTGTGCAGCAAAGCCGCCCCTAACAGGATCTTCTGCCGCATGCCTTTCGAGTAGGTGTCCAGGCGGGCGACGCGATCGGATGTTAGATCGAACGTTTCGAGGATCGTGCGGATCCTGTTCTGAAGCGTCTCTTCCTCCACGTCGTGCAGGCGACCCGATAGCTCCAGAAACTCCTGCCCGGTAAGGCTGTCGTAAAGGACGGCGGCTTCGGGAACGTAGCCGATGCGCTGTTTTACATCGACGGTCCGTTCCGGCATCGGGAGCCCCATGACGGCGATTCTTCCGGACGCCGGAGCCAGAATGCCGGTGAGCAGCTTGAGTGTCGTGCTCTTTCCGGCGCCATTGGGTCCGAGCAAACCGGCGACGTCCCCTTTGTTCAGCGTAAAGGAGATGTTATGCAGCACTTCCGTCCGGTCGTAGCAGAAAACGGCGTTCTCAACTTCAACGACAGGCTCCGGCATAAACGGACCATTTAATCCTACACCTTGGGGCGCTGCCGGTGGAAGCCGGTGGCGTTTTGAAACTGGTTTCCGAGTTGGAGAATCAGGTTCTCATTGAACGGGCGGGTGACAAGCGACACGGCAACGGGCATGCCCTCCGCGAAGCCGCACGGCAGGATGAGTTCGGGTAAGCCCGCGAGATTCCCCATGGTATTCAGATCGCGATTGCCCCTCGGTTTCGGCTTGGGCCGGGGTTGGGATGGGTCGTCGAGAGCTTGCGTGATCTTGTTCGCGATTCCGAACAGGCTGGGCGCGAGCATGGCGTCCACCTCGCCAAAGAGGCGCCGTGCTTCATCCTGCATTTTCCTGCGCAGGCGCATGGCTTTGAGATAGCTGGAAGCCTTCACCTCCAGCCCGGCTTTAAGCCCGGCGATCTGCTTACTGTCTTCGAGCTGGTCAACACGGCCGTCGCGGATCAGCGGTTCAAAAATAGCGGAGCCTTCGGTGTTGACAACCGCACCGGCCACCATGCTGTAAGGCAGTTCGGGCAGCCTCACCTCTTTCAGTTGGGCACCTAGCCCGCGCACCACTTCGAGAGCTTTTTCAAACGCGGGGCGTGCCGCCGGATACGCCAGCTCCTCAAAATCCTCCGGCGCGTATCCGACACGTATGTCGCTGAGCTTTTTCACGTACTGCGGCGCGTAATAAAAACTCTTGCCGGCCGAACCGGGGTCGTTGGAATCGCCGCCGGCGATTGTTTGCAGCACCAGGCCGCAATCTTCCGCGGACCGGCACATGGGCCCGAGCTTATCCATCGTCCAGGAAAGCGCCATCGCACCGTAGCGGCTCACGTATCCGTAAGTAGGCCGCAGGCCGGTGACGCCGCAATAGGCGCAAGGCGTGACGATGGACCCCCACGTCTCCGACCCGATGGCAAACGGGACCAGAGCCGCGGCGACAGCGCTGCCCGATCCGCTGGACGAGCCTCCCGACCAGCGGGTCCGGTCCCAAGGGTTGAGCCCGGACCCCTGAAGAGAAGCCGATGCATAGCGGTAGCCTCCGCCTCCAGCCAATTCCACCATGGACAATTTTCCGATGAGGATGGCATGCGCGCGCTGGAAGCGATTTACGACCGTAGCGTTGTAGTCGAACACCTGCGCGGCGAAGGGCCGTGCACCCCACGTGGTGATGTGGCCGGCGACAGCAAGCAGGTCTTTCGCTCCGTAAGGTATGCCCTGAAGAGGGCCCCGGAAGCGCTTCCGGTTGAGGTCGTCATCCACGTTCCGGGCCTGGCGCATCGCCTCTTCCCGCAGTGGCAAAGCGAGGGCGTTGTAGCGCGGGCCCAGCTTCTCCAGGCGATCGCAAAAAGCGCGCGTCAATTCCACGCAGGAGAACTCACGTGCGCGCAGCTTTGCACCGAGTTCACCGATGGTGGCGAAGAAGATGTCTTCCGTGAATTCGGGCATCCCGTCTCAAGCCTTGAACTGAAACGCCGGCTCCGTGGAAATGGGAATATCGAAATCCGACAACCTCTCGCCGGTATCCCGGACGCCTTTGAGCGCGCGCTCCAGATCGTCCGCGGGTTCAGACTTCGCCTTCTGCTGTGCCTGCGCCGCAGATACGGCAGCGAGACCAGCCGCCAGTTCACGGCGTGTGAGCTTTTTCATTCAGTAGCTATTATGCACAGATGGAACGGGATCAGGTGCGAGGCGCCAGAGCCTCCAGCGCAGCTCTTTCCATAACGGGCCGGGGCGCGGATTCTCCCATCCAGAGTTCGAATTGATGGGCCGCTTGTTCGAGGAACATTTGAAGGCCCGGAATGACCGTCTTGCCCTCGGCGGAAGCGCGTTGAATCAGCGTGGTTTCAAGCGGGTTGTAAACCATATCGAACACCACGTCGCCCGGAATGCGCCCGTTAAAGAAACACTCGTTCGAGTGGGGGTACATGCCGACCGAAGTCGCGTGCACGATGGCGTCGAAGTTCCGCGTTTCGGCCTGTTTCAAAAGCAGCGGCTCGGCCCCGCAGTTCTTTGCCAGGGCACGCACACGGTCGACGTTTCTTCCCACGATGGACACCTTGGCTCCGGCGTCGGTAAGGGCGAATGCGGCACTGCGGGCCGCGCCTCCATTCCCCACCAGCAGAACGGAAGACTTTGGCAGACGGAGATGTTTCGAGAGGGGCACCGTCACACCGGGAACGTCCGTGTTCGCACCACGCCACTTTCCCCCCTTCCGCCAGACGGTATTGACGGCACCGATGCGCCTGGCGAGCGGGTCCACGATATCGAGATAGCGGATGATCCTCTGCTTGTGCGGAATGGTCACGCTGAAACCGGTGACGGGCAGTTTCTCCGCCAGCAGGAAAAAGTCTTTGAGCTGGTTAGGATGAACCAGGAACGGCAGGTAGACGGCATCGATCCGGCGCGCCTGGAATGCGCGATTATGCACGGCCGGGGAAATCGAGTGCCGCACCGGGTCGGCAATGACGCCGTAGATGCGGGCGGTGCGGGAGAACTTCTCGACGCGATAGCAGTGGCGCAATTGGCGCGCGCTGACCTGACCGGCTGCGGTACCTTCGGCGGCATGAGGGGCGGCATAGGTGTATAGTCCACCGAAGGCGGGAGAAAGAACGCGGGTCGGGAACCCCATTTCACCCATTGCAAGCACTACCATCGATACCCGGGGATGAGCCTTGGGCAGCGAAAGTACGCGGTAGTTATCGGACGGTTTCCGGGGAGTCGTAACGATCTTATAGGCATCCGCCGGAACTCGCGTCATCCTGCGCAGCAAAGTCTCCAGCGGTGGAGTACCGGTGAAATTATGATACGAGATCAACAGAAACGTCTGGCCTCGTAAGGGATCGAGGATCGAGGGAGAACTCTCAGCCGACTCGATTTCGACATCCACTCCCTTTGCGCCGGCAGCGGCAGCGGCTTCGAGAATTTTGAGCTGCTGCTCAATGCTGCCGTTGAATCTACCCTGATTCTGATGGCGCCGGCAGGTGGCGAGAATCGTAGTATCCGGATACTCGCTTAAAAACCGGCTGATGGCCTCCACGCCGGTTTCAGGCCGTTCGAGGTAGTCGAGCCGGAATTCAAAGAACCGCTCTCCGCCTTCGAGCTCCCGCCGTGCGTGTTCACACAGCTCCGTGCTGGTGGGAAGTCCTAGGGCTATACAGACCTTCGGCAGCGGGGTGCGATGGGACATTTCCTGCGAGGTCTTTAGAATAGCACGGCCGCCAGCGGCCGACGTTGAGGCCGGAAGATGCTAGGATGCTAGGACACCGGTGCCAGGCCATCCGCGGCCGGTGGCGCGGTTTGAGCCGCAAGGTGAGCTTTCCAGTCGTCGAGAATAGCAGCCGTGGCGGTGGCGCCGAAACGCGCGCAGCCCACTTGATGAACTTCCAACGCTTTTTCCAACGTGCGCACACCGCCGGCGGCCTTTACCTTCACCCGCTCGCCGCAGACGCGAACCATCAGGCGCAGGTCTTCCATCGTCGCTCCCGTTGGCGCAAACCCCGTGGACGTCTTTGCAAAGTCCACATCCGTCCGCTTGCAGATTTTGCAGGCGATGATCTTGAGGTCTTCTGAAAGATAGGCGTTTTCAAAAATGACTTTCAGTATCGCGCCGCCCTGGTGGCAAAGATTGGCCATCTGGAGAAGCTCGGATTCGACATACTGGAACTGGCGCGAGATCATCTTGCCGATGTTGATGACCATGTCCACTTCCTTGACGCCGCGCCGGAGCAGATCCTGCGCTTCATATAGCTTGGAGGCGGTAGTGCCAGAGCCATGCGGGAAGCCGGCAACGCTTCCCAGCCGGACGCCGCTTCCGGCTAACCAACGCGAGGCAAGATCCACATCGGAAGGTCTCAACATGACCGCCGCTACTCCGTACTCGCGGGCTATGCGGCAACCCTCGGCCACGTCCTGCTCGGAAAGCTCGGGCCGCAGGAGGGAGTGGTCGATCATTTTTGCGAGTTCTTCGTAGGTGGCCGACGGCTGCCGTTGCTCATCCATGAAACCTCCTCCCGGACCGCTTCAAAAAGTCACGACCGCTTGCTTACGCGCGCGGCTCCGTTTCTGAGCCGCGACCGCGAGGGAGCGGGGCTGCCATGCGTTTTCAACAAGCTCTTAGCGCCGCTTCTTGGTAGCAGCGGGTGCATATGGCACTCCCAGGCTGTTCAACTGCGTCTTCGACTTGGTCGCCTGCTCGCTCGAAGGCGCCGTCTTGATGAGGGCGCGAAACTCCTGGACCGCGGCATTCCGTTGTCCCATTTTCACCAGGGACATTCCTTTCATGTACCGAGCATCCAGAGTCTTGTTGTTCTGCGGATACTTCTCCAGAACCATATCGAACGACTTCAGCGCGGAGTCGAACTCGCCGCGATTGTACTGAATACTGCCGATATAGAACTGCGCGTTCGGCGCCAGATCCGTGTCGCCGAACCACGCGACATAATCGGTGAACTGCTGAAGTGCCAGATCGAACCGCCCACCGGACTGGTCCCGCAGCGCATTGCTGTATAGCGCCTCGGCGGACGTGCCCGGTGGAGGTCCCTCCGAGGACGCGCCGGACCCCGGGGGAGGAGGAGGACTGGAAAGCACCTTTATCGTACTTCCCAAATCCGTAACCTGCGCCTGCAGCTTACCCATCCGCCCGTTCATGTCCGCGATCGTTTCCTTCAGCGCCTGAAATTCCGAAGCCATCTGTTCCAGCCTCGAGTTGAGTCCGGCAACAGGCGCGGCAACCATTTTTTCCTGATCGCGCAACTTGTCGCGAAGATTACTGTCAAGCACAGCCACGTTGGTGTTGGCTTTGTTCACGTTATCGAGCGTTTGCTGGATCAGCGTGTTTAACGTGGCAAGCTTTTCGTCGACAGTTCGCTGGAGTGAACGGACGTCGTCCTGCAGGAGCGAAACGTCTCTCTGCAATTGAACCATTTCCTTGCTCGCGCCGAAGACAGGAGCAGAGACCGCGAACAATGCAAGTACAAACGGGCAAAAAACTCTCATCGCATTCCCCAATAAACAACGTCACAACCGGCGCGCCACGGAAACAGCCGTAGCGCGCCGCTGTGCTTTCCGACAAACGGCGGGGACGGCTCGCCGTCGGAGCAAGCCGCCCCTGATCGATACCGCTATTGGCCGGCGCTAAAATGCACGCGGCGGTTCATCTGCCAGCAGGATTCGCTCGACTCCGTGCACTGCGGCCGCTCCTCTCCGTAGCTTACCGTTCTCAGACGGTCACCGGAAAGGCCGAGTTGCTGCAGAAATTCCTTGGCGGCACTGGCACGGCGGTCGCCGAGCGCAAGGTTATACTCCGCTGAGCCACGTTCATCGCAGTGCCCCTCCAAGGTTACGGCGGAATCCGCAAACTCACCGAAGATAGATCGCAGAGCTTCGGCATTCCTCGTCAGCGTCGCGCGGGCATCTTCACGGATGGCACTCTCGTCGAAGTCGAAGTACACATCCTGAACTTCAGAAGACAACCGCTCGCTCAATGTCCGTTTCGGTGCCGCCGGTGGAGGAGGAGGCGGTTGCGGAACAGAGACGTTTACCGTGGCACTCGCGGTGGCGGTACCTCCCGGACCGGTGGCACTCAATGTGTAGGTTGTAGTATTGGTCGGGAATACCTGACGGCTACCCGTGGTTTGAACGGCTCCGACACCGCCGCTGATGGAAACATCCGTGGCATCCGTGACTTCCCAACGGAGCGTCGCGGATTGGCCCCGCTCGATAGCAGAGGGTTCAGCGGTAAAGTTTTTGATCGTCGGCCTTGCCGGCGGTTTAGGTTGTTCTTGCGGGGGTGGGGGTGGCGGCGGCGGTGGTGGGGGTGGTGCCTTTTTCTTACATCCAGCCGCAAAAAGCAACAACGACAACGCCAAAAGTAAGTATCCAATGTTTCGCTTGCTCATCGTGAACGTTAGCCTCCTGAAAACTCGTGATCGCATGTTTTATTCCGGCTGCATCGCGGCCCCCGTCGCAGGGGGCGCCGATTGCAGGAAAACTGATTATATTATCTTTTCTTTATTGTGCACTCCACACGGGCTTCTCGTTCCGCCCCTGGGAAGTGAGCCGTTGCAACTGCGTGCCATCGGCCAGCATGGTCCAGATCTGCGCCGAACCACTGCGGTTGGACGAAAAGACGATGTGCCTGCCGTCAGGCGCCCAGGTGGGGTTTTCATTGCGTCCCACTCCGTGCGTCAACTGCACAAACTGCCGGGTAGCCACATCCATCACAAACACGTTGAAGTTGCCGGGCTCGTAACCTCTTGTCCAAGAGAAGGCGATGTGCTGGCCGTCGGGGCTCCAGGCCGGATTCACCGCATGGCCCTCTCCCGTCGTCAATCGCGTCACATCGGCTCCATCTATATTCATTCTATATATTTGTGGCACGCCGGACCGGCCGGAGACAAAAACAATTTCCGAGGCGTTTTTGGGATTTACCTTAGGTTCTACCTCAATTGCCCGTACAGAGGAGATCCGGCGGAAACCGCTGCCGTCGGTGTTCGCGATGAAAATCTGCGAGATGCCTGTGGCCGTCGAGGAGTACAGGATCTGATTTCCATCCGGCGTAAAGCTCGGAAAGGCATTCAGCGACGCGCGCTGGTTGTAAAACGGCAGCCTGTTGCGGCTGGCGGTGGAGAATATTGTAATCTGCGGTGTGCCGCGCGCAAATGTAGTGAAGGCGATCTTCGAGCCGTCGGGCGACGCACCCGGCATTGTGCTGATGGACTTGAAGAACGTAAGCTGCGACTGGTTTCCACCGTCGTGGTCCATCGACCAGATCTCTTTATGCCCGGTGCGATCGGAAACGAAATAAATCTTAGACCCGAGCAGCGCTTTTATCCCGAATTGTCCAAGAATATCCGCTGCAAATTCGTGAGCTACTTTTCGTGCGCCGGCCTCATCCAACCCGCCGAGATAGATTTTGCCCAGCACCTGCGCGGCCTGCGCCGTGGTTTGGTTGACGTTGTACAGCCAGCCGAAGAGCGCAAGTTGCTCTCCCTGCGCCGCGGCATAGCCGAATGCCATGTAATTCGCATTCACGGGAGGGCCCGCCCAGTCCTGCATTCTGAGGCCCCGCTGCGACGACTCGGAGGTGCCGGAAGGGAGCGGCGACAAAAAATCTTTCGGCTGCTGCGGCACTCGAAGCGGGTACATGCTCTTCGAGGCCATGCGAAAGACGCCTGATTTTTCGAGATCGTCCCATAGCGTCTGGTTGAAGGCGCCCATATATTGCTGCGCCTCGCCAGAGGCACGGAAATCGGGCACGGCGATCACCGGACGCTCGCCCTTCGTAATCTTGATCAGAATGTCGCTTTGCTGAGCGACAAGGCCCAGCGCAGCGGACAAGCCCAGGAACGCGGCCGTGCCGGACAACGCTGCGAGTCTTTTCTTTGTCATCGCTTTAACTGAAACCAGATCTCCACTGCCGCCACGTTTCGCTCGAAGCCGGGCGGCAGCGGTTGAAACGGAGCGGCTTCCAGGATGGCCCGCTGAGCCGACATGTCCAGTTGATAATTACCGCTGCGCTGCAGCAGCCTGACATTTCGGACCGATCCGTCGCGCAGAATATCGAAGGTGACGATCACCGGCGGAGCGGTCTGCAACCGGGCGTCGACATCGGCCGTCCGCCAAGTGCGCGCTATTTTTTCGCGGAGCAACTGATCGTACCAGCCAAACCGCGTGCCAAGCGAACCGCCGGGGCCGCCGACACTGCCCCCGCCGCCCACCGAACCGAACATGGGGGAAGAGGCCGCCTGCCCGGACTGGCTGTATAACTGGCCCTTCTGTTCCTCCTGCTTGCTCCGGTATTGCTGGCGGCTGGCCGCGATTTCGGATTGCTTTCGCGGCAGGCGCTTGGTCTTGATGGGAATGGCGTCCGGCTCGGGAGGCGGCGGCTGCCGTTGCTGCGCTGTGGGTTTTGGCGGAGGAGCCGGCACCAGCGATTCCGTGTCGTTTGCTACAGGATTCACGACCCCACCGCGCGAGGGCACGTTAATCTGGCTGACCGGCGTGACGATAACGGACCCGCCGCCCGCGTTGGGCGAACCGAACTGTTCGCGGCCGCGGCTATCGACCCACGTATAAGCCACCAGCGAGGAAAAGACGGCAACATGCAGCAGCACAGAACCCGCCAGCGGTCTCCGCAAAGACTCGCGTTCGTCCAGGATGTCTGCATGTCCCGTCATTTCCTTCCCGCTACTTCCGGCGCTTCCCGCTCTCTTCGTCCGACTGGGTCAACACCCGCACTTCAAGTTTTGCCAGGCCCAGTTCACTGATCACCTGCGCAATAGGGTCCCAAACGGCGCCCCGGTCCGCGCGCACGTATACGGCATTCATGCCGGGAAACTGCTGGCGTATCGCGCCGCCGAGGTCGTTGATATTCATCAGCTTGTCATTGAGGTAGAGGTTGCCGTTCTGAGTAACCGTGACAACCGGCAGCTCCTCCGCGCTGTCCCTGGTCTGACGCACCTTCGGTACATCCACCTCCAGGCCAAACTCCATGACGTGCGCTGTAAGCATGAAAATGATGAGCAGCACGAGAACGACGTCCACCAGCGGGACGACGTTCATTTCCGAAAGCGTTCCCTGCGTCCGGAACCTTTGGCGCCGCGAAGGCCAGCCGCCGCCGTTCACCGAAATCGCCATGGAGCTACTCCCCCGACACCCGCTCCGCGAAGTTGACGAATTCGAGCGAAAAGTCTTCCATGCGGTTCGCCATCTCCCGGATTACATGCCCGAAATGGTTGTAGAACACCGCGGCGGGAATAGCAGCCGCCAGGCCCATCGCGGTAGCCACCAGCGCGTGTGCAATGCCGGGCGCGACCGCGCGCAAACTGGCGCTTCCCGCCAACCCGAGCGCCTGGAAAGCGTCGATGATTCCCCAGACCGTGCCGAACAGTCCGATGAACGGAGACACGGTAGCCGCGGTCGCCAGCCAACTCATGTTCCGCTCCAACTTCGTCAGTTCCTCACTGATGCCAAGCTGGAGGCTACGCTCCACCGCGGCCAGATTCCGCAGCGCACCGCGCGATTTCACCTGGCGCTCGTACTCCTCGTAGCCGAAGTCGAATACGGCTACCAGGGGCGAAACGGGGAACTGCTCGCTTGCCAGGGCGACCTGATCGAGGCCATTCGACTTACGAAACGCGCGGAGAAAACGCACATTGGCCGTCCTGGCCTGCCGGAACATATTCCATTTGGAAAATATGATGGCCCAGGACAAAACGGAAACAATCAGCAGTATGGAGAGCACGGCGATGGGGATCGGTTGCGTGGTTTTGACCAGATCCCAGATGCTCACCTGGAGATACAGTGCGAGAGCCGGGGGCAGTGTTGGACTCCTTTCACCCTAAGTATTTATCATATCCGACACGCCTTCCGCCGCACTAAAAAACAGATTGAGCATTTTTTGTTTTTTTGTGCCGGGTGCGGGGGGCCGCGCCGGTCTATAATGACCACGAATGCTGGTTGAGCTGCTGGTGGAAAACTACGCCGTTATCGAACGCGCCCGCATTCGCTTCCACCGCGGCCTGAATCTGCTGACGGGGGAGACCGGGAGCGGGAAGTCCATTGTTGTGGACGCGCTGGGCTTGTTATTTGGCGGGCGCGCTTCCGCCGAGTCCGTGCGTTCGGGAGCGGATCGCGCCCGGATTTCGGGACTGTTCGAAATCCCGGAGGAGCCTGGCATCCGCCGCCTGCTCGAAGAGGCGGGGCTTGAGCCCGAAGATGGAGAACTGCTGCTCGAGCGGGAGATTCTGAGCAGCGGCAAATCGCGGGCGTTCGCCGCCAGCAAGCCGGTAACGGTGGCCCTGCTTCGCGATCTGGCCGTTTTCCTCGGCGACATCCACGGCCAGCACGACCAGCAGTTATTGTTCTCGCCCGAAGCCCAACTGAACATCGTCGATCAGGCAGCGGACAACGCCGGACTCGTCGCGCGCACGGCCGCCGTCTATCGGGAATGGCGCACTTGCGCGCGTGAACTGGCGGAACTGGAACGTTCCGGGCAGGAGCGGCTGCGGCTCACCGACCTGTGGAACTTTCAGCGGCGCGAGATTGAAGCGGCGGCGGTCCGGCCCGGTGAAGATGCCGAACTCGAACAGGAACGCCGCGTCCTGCAAAACGTTGGAAGGCTACAGGAGAACGTCACCATCGCTTATTCGCTGCTCTACGATTCTCCGGATTCCGCGGCGGCGCAACTGAAGCAGGCCGCGCGGCGGCTGGAGGAATTGCACCGCATCGACCAGACCTTCGGCGAACTGCTGGAAGCCCTGAAACCGGCGGCGATCGCGCTCGAAGAGACGTCGCACACCCTGCGCGGCTATCTCTCGCACCTCGAAGCGGATCCCGCGCGTCTGGAGCAGGTGGAGTCGCGGCTTGCCCTGCTCGAAGGATTAAAGAGGAAGTATGGCTCGACTCTGGAGGAGGTTCTCGCGTTCCTCGAAACCGTTCGCGGCCATTTGGACGCCGTTGAACACTCCGGCGAACGCGCCGAAGCGATCCGGGTCAAACAACAGGAGCGGGCATGCGCTTACGAGCAGCTAGCGCGCCAGCTTTCAGACAGCCGGAAACGCGCGGCACGCACGCTGGAGCGGCAAGTGGAGGCCGAGCTGAAATCCCTTGCCATGGAGCGCACCGTTTTCCGCGTTCAGTTTGAGCAGACATCCTGGGCGGAAACAGGCACGGACCGTGCCGGCT
Organism: Bryobacteraceae bacterium; assembly: GCA_035714225.1. Taxonomy (GTDB): domain Bacteria; phylum Acidobacteriota; class Terriglobia; order Bryobacterales; family Bryobacteraceae; genus CAADGY01. The sequence goes on from DASTMK010000620.1 coordinate 14,131, forward strand.
TCCTTGTTTCCCCAAACGTGGGGGAGGAACCGAAACCGCTCGACAAAATCGCTTCGGGCGGTGAAATTTCGAGAATAGCCCTGGCGCTGAAGACCTGCATCGCGCCCTCTGTCCATGCGAACGGCCCTCAGCGGACGCTGGTTTTCGATGAAGTGGACGCGGGGGTCGGCGGGCGGGCCGCTGAAACGGTGGGACGGCGGCTGAAGCGCATTGCCGCGCAAAATCAGGTACTGTGCGTAACACACCTGCCGCAAATCGCGAGCTTCGCGGATCACCACTATGTTGTGGAGAAGCGCGAGGTCAAAGGAAGAACCGTGGCTGAAATCGAAGAGATCACCGCGGACGCGCGAACCCGGGAGATCGGCCGCATGCTGTCGGGCGAGCGGCTGACGCCGGAGGCGCTGAAACACGCGGAACAACTCATCCGGCTGGGTGCAGAGAAGTAAACACTGCTCCTCAGTTCGACAACCATTTTTCGAGCCGGTCCTTCTGCTCATCCGTCGCATCCGGCTTCACCTCGAGGCGCCACTTCTTCGGAGATTCGGCCACAAGAGAAAGGCTGACCTTCTTGAGTTCGCCGCGGCGCGAGATCAGAAGCTCAATCTGGTCCCCGGGCCTGTACTGGTCCATGCGCGACGGCCACTGTTCCGCCAGAACCCGGTAACCGTCCACCGCAAGAATCTCATCTCCAGCGGAGATACCGGAAGCATACGCAGGAGTGTCTCTCCTCACCTGGTTCACTATCAATCGCGAGCCATCGGCGCGGGTGACGAGTCCCGTCGTGGGCTTTTGATTCTTACTTTCGCCGGGCGTTCCGGTTTGCCAACGCAACCCGAACCATTCGAGCATCTCCCGGTAATCGAGCTCGGTGGCCGTCTCCAGTGTTTCCTTCAGCCAGCCTTCCAGGTCTGTGCCTGCCGCCTCGGCCAACACCCGCCGGAACTCTTCCGGAGTGAAGCCGCTCCGGCCGGAATAGCGTTCGTAGGCCAGCCGCATGGCATCATCGAGACTCTTGCGTCCGCCCGTCGCGCTGCGGATCTTCGCATCCAGCAATAGTCCGATCACCGCCCCTTTCGTGTAATAGCTGATACCGCTGTTCGGCGTATTTTCGTTGGGGCGGTAAAGATGAATCCAGGCGTCATAGGAAGACGTCTCGACGGGCTGGACCAGCCTGCCGGGCGTCGTTTCCAGCGTTTCAATACGGCGGGACAGCAGGCGCAGGAATTGCGTTGTGCCGGTCAGGCCGGCGCGCTTGACGATCAGAGGCGCGTAGTAACTGGTAAGACCCTCGGCTACCCAAAGCGATTTCGTATAGACCTCGTTTTCGTAATCGAATGGTCCGAGCTCAACCGGGCGCAGCCGTTTCACATTCCAGACATGGAAAAATTCGTGGGCAACCAGGTCCAGCCAGTTGATGTAGTTCGGCCGGCCGGTTTCGGCGGCATCCCGGACGCGGTAGGCCCAACGGCTGGTCAACAACAGAGTTGAGTTCTTATGTTCGAGACCGCCGGACGCTTCCGCGATCACATTGAGGAAGACGTACTTGTCGTAGGGTAAAGAGCCCCACAACCGGAAACTGCTTTCCACGACGCGGCGGACGTCCCGCGCGGCTCCACCGTCCCAGAAACGGTCTCCCCCGAAATTGAACAGGTAGTGCGGCTTGCCTCCAACTTCGAATTTGTGGATGGTGGGATTGCCCGCGACGATGGGCGAATCGACAACCGTATCGTAGTCCGGCGCGACGAAGCGATGATTCTCCCCGC
>DASTMK010000621.1:0-4563 GCA_035714225.1 Bryobacteraceae bacterium
TGGACAGAATGCCGTAGCTGGCGGCGAAGCCGTTCGTGGAACCAACATTGATGGTCGAGTCACCGACAAGGACCGTCTGCGGGGTCGTCGTCTCCAGTGGAACCGTCGAAAACGCGTCCACAGGCGAGTACAGCGTCGCCGCGTTGTCGATGTTGTTGGGATAGCTGCTATTCATTCAGCCTCCTCTGATTCGACTTGCACCGATTGAGCACCCCGGCGGCGCGCGCCGCGCGGGGCTTGTGGTACGCCACCGCTGTCGCCTTCGACTGCGTCCACACCGGAAACGGCACCGGGCGGCCGTTCAGGCAGAACTGGTCGACGGCCCAGAAGCACATCGAGGCGAGCTTCGCCGCCCGCCACATACCGAACGCCTGCGCGATCGGAGGGTCCGGAGGCCCGTAGATGCCCGCCAGGTACAGACACTCCTCGACCGGACGGCCGAGCACTTCGCGCGGGAACGCGAGCGTCTCGCGCATCCGGACTGCGTTCTTCTGCCACACGTCGTAGTCGAAGCCTTCGCAACGGAAGTACTTCACGCCGTAGGACGAGTTCTTCCACTGCTCGGGCAGGTTCACATGCATCAGCAATCGGCGGTGCTGCGCATGCGGAGCCGGCTTGCCTTGATTCGCGTCGAGCGGCCACAGGCACTCGAACAACGCTGCCGGATGATACTGGCGTACGTAACCGATCACGTCCTGACAGTATTCCCAGATGCGGTCGCGCAGGAAGTTGGCCGTCTCGAACGGGTAGAGCGGGTCGCCGGCCGGATCGTCGGTGTTCGCGCGGAACGGCCAGATCTGATGGCCGTACCGGGCGGCGAAGGCGTCGATGGCCTCCTGGTCCTGCATGCCCATGCCGCCGTTCGGGTCCTGCGCCCGGTTGTCGAAATACCAGTACTGCGTCTCGCCAAACTGGAGGATCACCGGCAGGCCCGCGGCCGCGATCTCGTCGGCGCACTCCTTGTACACCTGCCGCAGGTAGTTGCGGACGCGTGAGCCGAAGTGCATCTGGTGTGACGGGATTTCGAGGTACACGTCGACGCCAGGCTGGACCACGCCGTCCACCAGCGAGAGGTACCTGGCCCGCATGGGCATGGGCGGGTTGTAGCATTCCATCGAGAAAGCAAAGGATGCGTTAACGTCAGCCTGCTGGAACTCGCGCGCGAGATCGCGAATCCACATCCGGGCGCCTTCTGTCATGACGGGCGAGACGGAATCGATCATCTCCCAATCGCCCTCGTTGCCCGGAGTGCCGAGGTTGTTCGTAAGCGTCATCGTCACGGAGTTGGCCGTGCCGACGCTGATGGTCGGGAAGGTCCACGTGTGCTTGAGAGCCCGGCGATGCAGCAGTACCTCAGAAGAATGCAGACGCGTGCGGCACAGCAGTTGTACAAAAGACGTTCCGAAATCGCGGAGTTTCCGCATATGTGGGCCAAAGCAGTGAAGAAGTGGACGCGGTTCTCGGTTCGTGGCCTCGCCAAGGCGGGAATGGAGGCGCTCTGGCTCGCCTTCGCCTACAACATCAGCCAGTGGAGTACCCTGGCGAGAGCCGCCTAACCAAGCCTCCGCCGAAGGTAAGCCGCTGTAATTGGCCACAACGCCTCGCCGGCTGCCCCTAAACTGCGCTACGGTCGCCAACTACCCAAATTCCCACCAAACCATGCAGCCCCAGCGCCCTGGTCGTGGCCAGAGCAGCAACCGACGCGCCTGAAGTCCTGCGGCTGGTATGAATATTTCACGGTCCCGCAAGTGAGCGGACAGCAGAAATTCTACAATTGAATAAAAGGGGCGACTGTGGCGATCTATACGTCGTTTGAGATGGTCGAGGACTGTAAAGCGGGCTTGCGGCGCGGCTGGGTGTATTTTGTTTCGGAGTTCGAACCTGTAATAGCCGCGCTGGCTGCGCACTATTGTGCGGAACGCTATGCCTCGAAGCCTTCTACGGACTTTCTCCGCGACCTGCACACCGGCGAATTCTTTCAATCTGTGCGCCCCGCCACACAGCGTGAATTTGCCATCGAGTTGCGGCAGGCGGTGCTTGCGCTGTTGGAAGCGGCCTGCCCCACTCCCGCGCCGGACATCGAGTTATCGCTCGAAGATGTCACCACGGCGCTCGCACCGCTGACCCCTGTCGAAAAACAGATGGCATGGCTCGAGACCATGAAATACGAGCCGGCCCATGCCGCTCTCACGATGAACGCCGGGACGGATACAGTGGAGCGCCTGCGTGAGAAGGTTGAGGAACTGCTGCGCCAGAGCCTGGACCGCTGGAAACGCGGTCTGCTTCGTGAAAACGGCCTGCAACTGCGGGCCGAGGCAGCCGCCCGGAGCAGCCAGGACTGCGTACCTGTAAAGCTGTTTCTCGATATCCTCGACGGACGCGTTACATGGTCAAATCGTCAGAACATCGACCGGCACCTCGCTTCGTGCTGGCACTGCATTGACCGCTTTTGCCGCACTCGCGAGATCGACCGCCTTGTGAAAGATACGCCGCCGCTGACTGCCGAAGGAACCGACGCCCACCTCGAAAAGCTTGGTTTTCCCAAGGAGAAAGCACCCTTCTGGAAACGCATTCTGGCGCGGTAAAGCGATTGCGCTAACTTTAGAGGCCGCTCCCGGTCAAAACAGCAGCTTCAGCGCGAGTTGGACAAAACGCGGGTCGAGCGTCGAGGATACGCGGCCAAAGTTTGCGCTGCTCAAGTCTACAGTCGGCGCTGTAAAGTTTGTCTTGTTGAAGAGGTTGTAGAATTCGCCGCGGAATTGAAGTCTCGCTCCTTCGTTGATGAATGGAAGGATGAAGTTCTTAGCGAATACCATGTTTGTCTGATAGAGCGGAAACCCATAAACCACGTTGCGGCCCAGGTTGCCGAAAGGAGACGTCACCGGCGGGATCGCCAGCGCGGAGCGGTTGAAGTAAGCGAGATGCCGCTCCATGGTGCTGTCGTCATTTTTGATCTTGCCGCCGAGATAATTCGGACGAAGAGCCACGTTGCCGAGGAAGTCCGCCTGACCGTCAGAGAGAATGCCCGATGAATCGGGATAGCGGATGTTCAGCGGCTGACCGCTCAGCAGTGTGACGATACCGGACACTTGCCATCCACCAACGATTCCTTCGACAACAGCAGGCATCGAAGTGGCGAACCGCCGGCCTTTTCCGAAAGGCAGATTGTACACCAGTGAGGTGGTTGAGTTGAAGCGCTGATCGAAACTCGAGGCGCCCTTGTCATTACGGATGTTGTGAATGTCCTGCGGGTTCGGCGAACCGCCATTAGTGGTCTCGAGGACCTGTCCAACGGTGTCGATCGCCTTCGAGTAAGTGAAGGAGCTGATGACCGACAGGTCGCGTCCGCGGTGCTCAAACTTCATCTGCAAACCGTGGTAGCGCGAGAAGCCGTCAGGCACGACCGCGGTGATGTTATTCCACCCCTGATACGGCCGCCGGGCGAGCAGGGTGACGAGCGTCGTCAGGCCCGCCGAGAGTTTCTGCTGAGTGATGGGCCGCGCCTGATTCAGGTCGCCGAGCACGGGAAGCCGCGAGCCTCTGTTTCCGACATAGGCGACGTCGAGCAGCGTGTCTTTGAACAACGTCCGCCGGATGGTGAAGTGCCAGTTCTGAACATAGCCCCAGGGTGTATCGGGATCCATGTAAAGAATCACATTGGACGGCAGGTCGCCCGGGTATCCGGCCTCGCGTGGCCGGAAGCAGCCTGAGTAACTGTTGCCGGTACAGATATTGCCGAGGTTGGCTGCCGAATTCACCGTAGAGAAGCGCGTCACATATGGAGCATTCGTGTTGAGATACTCGGCCGACGCCATGCGATTCCAGAAGTTCCAACCGAGCGCGTAGCCGCCGCGAATCACCGTGTTCGCATTCAAACGATACGCGGCCCCGAGCCTTGGGGCGAAGTTATTGTACGGCTGCCGCTGTAAGGAGCGGTCGTCGCCGGATGCCATCTTGAGGCTGTTGGTGGACGGATCGAAGTTGGCGAGCCTGTCGTCGGCGTCGCGCGCCGGAGTCATGATGTCGTACCGCAGCCCGGCGTTGACAGTAAGCTTCTCACTAACTTTCCAGTCGTCCTGCACATAAAAGAAGTTGCATGCTGGCGCACCCGGGCCTGCACCTGCGTGGCGAGCTGATACTGGCTGCGCGCGCCGAAGAAGAAGTCGGCAAGGTGGTACCAGGAATTGTTAACGCCTGACGGAACTCCGGTTGAAGGGCGCGAGTATGCACCGCCGAATGAATCGATAACGTACAAAGGATTGGTATCGTCCACGGTGATGTAGAGGCCGAGCCACTCGTAGCCGGTCTTGAGATTGTGGCGGCCAGCGGTCCGGGAGTAGTTAAGACGCGAATTGATCGACGTCGGGAACTGCGCTTGCGGGTTCGTCGATTGGCGGCCATAGCGGGGGAATCCATTGATGTCCTGGGGAGTAATCCCACCGCGAACCTTGTCGCCGGTGGGCAGGCCGGTGATCCCGAAAAGCTCTTCCATCGACGGACCACCGACGGCAGCCGGCGTCCGGTCCATGCCGAGGCGTGTGATGCCAAGCCGGTACTCGACTA